>NZ_JBCGCS010000004.1:0-164698 GCF_038594925.1 Achromobacter sp. JD-1
AAGGCCTGAGCCCGGTGCAATACCGAGCTCAGGCCTTCGGGCTTTAGTTGACCGTCCAACTTCTGGGGGTCAGTTCATTTGCCCGGGTTTTTTCATGGCCGTCGGGCAGACGAAAAATCGGCCGATGAAGGCCGGGCTCTCTGCTATTCTTGCGCGGATTCCCCTTACGCCCAACCGATGCCGCCATGTCCGCCCGTATCCTGAGCTTGCATATCTACCCGATCAAATCCTGCGCCGGCATCGACCTGGCGGAGTCGCCCATCGACCGGGCCGGCCTGGCGCATGACCGCCGCTGGATGCTGATCGGCGCCGACGGTCAGTTCATGACGCAACGTCAGTGGCCGGCGATGGCCCTGATTCGCACGGCGCTGACCTCCAGCGCGCTGCGTGTCAGCGCGCCCGGCATGTCCGATCTGGACGTGCCTTTGGATGGGTCGGGTTTGGAACCCGGCGCCCAAACCGTGGCGGTCTGGAGCGACACCATTTCTGCCCAGCAAGAAAGTGCCGAGGTCGGGAAATGGTTTTCCGAATTCCTAAAAACGCCGTGCCGGCTCCTCAAGGTGGACCGCGCCGCCGCGCGCAACGCCAAGCCCGACTGGGTCTCGCGCTGGGTAGACGCGCATCCCGACCTGGCCGACGCTTTCGTGGGCGAACACCATTTCGGCTTTGCGGACGGCTTCCCGTTGTTGATCGCCAATCAGGCGTCGCTGGATGACCTGAACGCGCGTCTGCAAGCCAAGGGCGTGGCGCCGGTGCCCATGGACCGTTTCCGCCCCAACATCGTTGTGGAGGGCGAATGGGAACCGTTCGAGGAAGACCATACGGCCATGATCACGGCGGCTGGCGTCAGGATGGCTTTCGTCAAACCATGCACCCGCTGCTCGATTCCGGATATTGACCAGCGCACCGCGCAGCAACACGACGAGCCCGGGCGTACGTTGGCGGGCTATCGCAATCTTGAAATCGGGGTAGTGTTTGGCCAGAACGCCATTCTGGATGCGCCGGCTGGCGGGCGCCTGAAGGTGGGCGACGCGGTCGAGATCGAGCTGGATTTCTGACCGGTCGCCGGGCTGGGGGTGGGTCTGAAGCCGGTTACGCCGAAGACAGTTTCAGGCCGATCAAGCCCAGCACGATCAACGCCACGCTGACGATGCGCATCCAGCTTGTGGATTCGCCGAACAGCACGATGCCGGCCACAAAGGCGCCCACGGTGCCGATGCCTACCCAGACGGCGTAGGCGGTGCCCAGCGGCAGGGTTTTCATGGCCACGGCCAGCAGCCACACGCTGATGGCCATGCCGCCCGCCGTAATCAGGGACGGCCACAGGCGAGTAAAGCCATGGGTGTATTTCAGGCCCACGGCCCAGACGATTTCAAACAGGCCCGCGAGCACCAGGATGATCCAGGTCATTGACGACTCCTCTTGTTGCGTTGCCGGCGTTGCACCGGCAATAAGGGGTCGTCCCCGGATAAAAAAACACCGGTCGTTTGACCGCGCGCAGCAACGGGCCGTCCCGCTGCGGCAAAAATTATAGAATACCGGCTTCCAACGGCAAAACCGGATGCCGGGTATCACCTTAGCTACACGTCGCGGACCGGACCGCGAACCAGGACATTTTCATCATGCAACGCATCATGCTGCGGGCAAAGCTACACCGCGTCACGGTCACCGAAGCCGACCTTCATTACGAAGGCTCTTGCGGCATCGACGAAGACCTGCTGGACGCTGCCGGCATGCGCGAGTTCGAACGCATCGAACTCTACAACGTCACCAATGGTGAACGTTTCGACACCTACATCATCAAGGCGGCCCGCGGCAGCGGCGCCATCTCATTGAACGGCGCCGCGGCGCGCCGGGCGCAGGTGGGTGATCTGTTGATCATCTGCACCTACGGCCCGATGTCCGAAGAAGATTCCGCTACCCACAAGCCGCAAGTGGTGTTGGTGGACGACGCGAATCGCGTCAAGGAAATACGCAAGTTCCCGGCCTGACGCCGGCCCGAGCGCAGCGTCATCCTGGCCCAGCCGGCTGGCGTTCCCGTCAACTCTGAACCGTTTCATCATGAGCTTCCAGGTCATCATCCAACCCAGCAAGCATCAATTCCCGGTCGAGCCCGGCCAGACCGTGCTAGACGGCGCCTTGGCGGCGGGCATCGTGCTGCCTTATAGCTGTCGCAACGGCGCGTGCTCCACCTGCAAGGGCAAAGTGGTGTCCGGGGAGTTCGACGCGGGGCAATATCCGGCCCAGATCCTGTCGCCGGAAGAACTGGCCGACGGCTACACGCTGTTTTGCCAGGCGCGTCCGGAATCGGACATGGTGGTTGAGTCCACCGAAGTCCGCCTGGCCAGCGACATCCAGATCCGCAAGCTGCCATCGCGCGTGCAGACGCTGGAGCGCGTGGCTCCGGACGTTACGGTGATCAAGCTGCAACTGCCGGCTTCCGAACAGTTCCGTTATTACGCGGGGCAGTACATCGAGGTCATTCTCAAGGATGGCCGCCGCCGCAGCTATTCCATGGCCGGCGCGCCGCATACCGGCAGCCCGCTGGAACTGCATATCCGGCACATGCCGGGTGGCTTGTTCACCGACCACGTGTTCGGCGCCGGCGAAACGCAGATGAAAGAACGCGAGATCCTGCGGCTGGAAGGGCCGTTCGGCTCTTTCTTCCTGCGCGAAGACAGCGACAAGCCTATCGTGTTGCTGGCCAGCGGCACGGGTTTCGCGCCGGTGAAGGCCATCGTCGAACACATGATCCACAAGAACATCAGCCGTCCGGTCACGCTGTATTGGGGCGGCCGTCGCCCGCAAGACCTGTACATGGACGCGCTGGCGCAGTCCTGGTCCGGCTTGTTGCCGAACTTCAGCTATGTGCCGGTCGTGTCCAACGCCGTGCCGGAAGACGGCTGGACCGGTCGCACCGGCTTTGTCCACGAAGCCGTCATGCACGACATCGCTGACTTGTCCGGCCATCAGGTCTATGCCTGCGGCACGCCGTTGATGGTGGATGCCGCCCGCCGCGAATTCAGCGTGCAGAATGGCCTGCCGCCGGAAGAGTTCTACGCGGATGCGTTCACGTCCGAGGCCGACCTGGCGAAAGCCGCGTCGTAACCAGACGGCACGAGCCACGGGGGGGCGAATTCACAGGCTGAAAAGCTTGGTGACTTCCGCCCCTTTTTTATACGTAGGCGTAGGCAAATCGGCAGGGTAAACTGCCTTGGCAGCGGCTTGCCAAGGGGGCGGACATCGGGTCCGTGGCCGATTTGGCACGCAAGGAGCAATGCGGGCATGAAAGTAGCGGTATTGGGTAGCGGCATCATCGGAATCTCCAGCGCCTGGTGGCTGACTCAGGCCGGCCACGACGTCGTGGTCATTGATCGCTGCACCGGTCCCGCCCAGGAAACCAGCCTGGCCAACGGCGCGCAGATTTCGGTGTCCTATGCCGAACCCTGGGCCAATCCCCAAGCCCCGTTCAAACTGCTCAAATGGATGTTCCAGGACAATGCGCCGCTGCTGTTCCGGCCGCAGCTTGACTGGCGCCAATGGATGTGGGGGCTTTCCTTCCTGCGCGAATGCCTGCCGAGCCGCCTGGCGCCGAACATCCGCGCCATGGTCCGCATGGCCGAATACAGCCGGGCCACCCTGCGCAGCATGCGCGCAGAAATGGGTATCGAATACGACCACCTTGAGCGCGGCATCCTGAATTTCTATCGCGATCCCCACGAATTCGAAACCTCGCAACGGGCCGCTGGCCTGATGCGTGATTTCGGCGTTGAACGCCGCGTGGTCACGGCTGACGAAGTCATTGCCATCGAGCCGGCGCTGGCCCCGCACAGGAAAACCATCGTCGGCGGCGACTACACGCCCGAAGACGAAAGCGGCGACGTCCATTTGTTCACGGTCGCGCTGGCCGAGCGTTGCGCCCAGGCGGGCGTTGAATTCCGCTACAGTACGCGGGTCACCCGCTTGCTGACCCAGGGCGGCGCGGTGCAAGGCATTGAAATCATTGAACCTGATGGCCGCTATGGCGCTGTCTCCGCCGACGCCTACGTCGTGGCGATGGGCAGTTTCAGCCCCAATCTGCTGCGGCCCTTGGGCATCCCCTGCAACGTCTACCCGGCCAAGGGCTATTCGGCGACGTTTCCGGTCATCAAGCCGGAAGCCGCGCCCATGGTCAGCCTGACGGACAGCAGCCACAAAATCGTGTTCTCGCGCTTGGGCGACCGCCTGCGCATGGCAGGTACCGCAGAGCTGTCGGGATATTCCCGCGGCTTGAATACCGGCCGCTGCGAGGCCCTGACCCATCTGGCGCAAGAACTCTTTCCTGACGCGCTCGATTTCGATCGCGTCAGCTATTGGTCGGGCCTGCGCCCGTCCACACCTTCAAATGTGCCCATCATCGGCCGGACCCGCATCCCCAATTTGTATATCAATACGGGGCACGGTACGCTCGGCTGGACGATGGGTGTTGGCTCAGGCCGGGCTTTGGCCGATCTGCTCAGCGGACGGCGGCCAGAACCGGAATTCCCTTTTCTTGGTCTGTGAACCTATGAAGAATCTGCAATTGGCGGGCGTTGCCCGCGCGATGTTCGCCAGCCGGCGTGCATGGGTATTCGGCGCCGCCATGGCGCTGGCGGGCGTGGCGCATGCCGCTCCCGTTGAAATCCAGGTCTGGCACGCCCTGTCGGACGCCAACAAGGCCGAGTTCGAAAAGCTGGCCAAGCAATACAACAAAGAGCAGGACCAAGTCAGCGTCAAGCTTCGTGGTTTCAAATCGCAAGATGCCTTGAATCTCGAAGCCGTATCGGCCGTCAAGGCCAAGAAGGCGCCGAATCTGCTGCAACTGACCGACAACCATTCACCGGAAGTCGTGGCGCAGCACAAGGCCATTCTGCCGATGTACGAACTGCTGGCCAAATACCCCATCAAGGACTTGAATTGGTTCGTGCCGGGCACCAGCAGCTTCACGCGCGACAGCAAGGGCCGCCTGCTGGCATTCCCCTGGATGGCCGAAGTGCCGGTGATGTTCTACAACACCGCTTCCTACAAAAAGGCCGGGCTGGACCCGAACAAGCCCGCCCGCACCTGGAGCGAGCTGCAAGCCGAACTGCTGAAGCTGCGCGACGTGGCCGACATCGACTGCCCCTACGCGTCGAGCGACCAGGTCACCGTGCACCTGGAGAACCTGGCCCCCATCAACGGCCAGCAGTTCACCAGCAACAACAATGGCCTGGACGCCATTACGAAGAAAAGCGCCGCGCCCGCGATGCAGTTCGACACGCTTTACATGCGCCATATTTCGTTGATGGTCAGCTGGAAGCGTTCGCTGCTGTTCATGGCGCACACTGGCGACGCTTCGGCCGACAAACTCTTCGCCAAGGGCGAGTGCGCCGTGCTGACTGCGAATTCCGGTGCGTTCGGCACGTTCGTGAACACCAAGTCGCTGTCGTTCGGCGTGGCGCCGCTGCCTTACTACGACCAGGCCACCAAGTCCGCCGGCCAGCCGTTTGTCAGCGGTTCGGCGCTGTGGGCGCTTGAAGGCCACCCGCAAGCCCAGGAAAAGGCCACCGCCCAGTTCCTCGCGTGGTTGTCCAAGCCGGTCGTCGCCGCTGAATGGCATCAACGCACGGGCTTCCTGCCGCTGACCGAAGCCGCGTTCCGCGCGTCCGACGTGTCGTTCTACAAGAGCATCCCGGGCGCACAGTCCGTGATCGCCTCGATGAGCAACCGTCCGGCCAGCAACAGCCGCGGCTTCCGCATGGCGAACTACACGCGCATCGAGCCAGTGTTGAATCAACAACTGAACGACGCTTTCGAAGGCAAGGTTCCGCCCGTGGCGGCCTTGAACAATGCCGCCTCGCAAGCACGCAGCATCGCCGCGCAGCGCTGATCTACCGCAGTGAATGGCAGCGGATACGCTGCCGGCCGCGCCCCTCGAAACCCGCTCCGGAAGGATCGGGTTTTTTTTCGTCCGTGCCCAGGCTCGTCGAGGGGGATCAATTCATCCATGCGTACATGCCAGTCTGGCGGCACGCTCGGCCGTCGTCCACCATGCCGTTCATGCGTACCGCTTCCGGTGCGCCTTTTGCTTGCGGTGAGGCATGGTTCGAATCTTCTTCCTGGCGGCAGGCCTGTCCTGCCTGGGGGCTTGCACTAGCTGGCCCGCCAATGGTGGCGCGGGTTCCGCTTGGCAAACCAGCGGGTCCGCCACACGCGGCTTCCGTTTTGATTGGCGCTTGTCGGGCGAACCGGCGGTGGCGCCCATGCAGGTCTTCGACGATGGCAAAGAGGTCTGGCTGCAATTCGCGCCGGGCCAGGCCTTGCCCGCGATATTCGGCCTGCGTGAAGGGCTTGAGCATCCGCTGCCGTATACCCGGCGCGAGCCTTACGCGGTGGTCGCGGGCTCATGGAGCGCACTGCGGTTTCGTGGGGGCAGGTTATCGGCCCGCGCTGAACGTGATGTTGACGCGTCCGTCATTCCCCCTGCATCTACATCTACATCTGCATCTGAGTCTGCATTTGCATCAGCCTCCGCGCTGCCCGATGCCACGCCTTCGGTGGCCATCCCGCCGTCGGGCGTAGGCGAATTGGCTACCCGTGGGCCCTTGGGCAGCGCCGGTGGCGCCCCGGCAAGAGCGGCAGCCGCCGAGTTTGATACGGCCGTTGACGGGGTTCCGACGCATACCGCGCCTGCCATGGCCGCTTCCGTGCCGCCGCTTTCCAGAGATGCCAGCGCACCGGCCCGCTTCTATCGCGCCGCGCCTCCCGACACCACCTTGCGCGCCGTGTTGGCGCGCTGGGCCGGCGATTCCGGTTGGACGTTTCATCCGCAGCACTGGGCCGTGGACGTTGATATCCCCCTGTCCGCCTCGGCTGAATTTTCCGGGGACTTCAAATCCGCCGTCCGTGAATTGCTTAGTGCAACTGAACTTGGCGATAAGCCCTTGCAGCCGTGTTTCTACGGGAACCAGGTGCTACGCGTGGTGCCCCTGGCCCAATCGTGTTCTCGCGCGGTCGTCATGCAAGGAGGTGGGGCATGAGCATTTTTCGCATGATCTGCGTTGTCGCAACCGGGGCGCTGGCGGGCTGTGTGGCGTCTCAACAAGCTGCGGATCTGAACCGCGCGGCGAAGGATCGTCTTGCCGTCGTCTCGGGCCGTCATCAAGCGTTTGCCGATGCGCTGTCCGACCGTCAGGCGCGCATTGCCGCGCAGGACGTGGCCGCGCCCTGGGTGGCCGGCGCGCCGCAGCCTTTGGCTCGCGAAGTGTCGTTGCCGTCCGCCTTGCGCGAAAACGTGCCGACCACGCTGATGCTCGCCGACGAAACCGACCTGTTTGCGCTCGCACAGCGCTTGGGCGCCGCCACCGGCATTCCAGTGCGCGTGCAACCGGAAGCCTTGCTTTCCATTGAACAGTTTCTGCCGCGCCTGGCCGTCACCGGAGGTCTGTCCCTGCCCGCACCCAACCGTATGGAGGTCCAAGACGGCCCTCTGCCGCTTGCCGACTTGCTCGACGCGCTTGCCGCGCGCTTCTCGGTGCATTGGCGGTACGTGCGCAACGCGCTGGAATTCTATCGAACCGAAACCCGGGTGTTCGATGTGCGTGCGCTGTCGCTTGCCAGCGCGGTCAATGTGAGGTTGGGCCGATCGGGCAGCGAAGACGGCGAGGGCTTTGAAAGCACTTCCAGCACCACCTTGTCGGCCAAGGAGCACAACGCCCTGGCGGTCCTGCGCGCAAGCATCGTGCCGTTCCTGACCCGTTCGGGCTTGGTCGCCGACGCCGTGGACGGGGCATCTTCAATTGTTGTCACCGATACGCCCGAAGCGCTGGAGCGCGTGGCGCACTTCCTGGAGCGCGAGAACAAGGCCATGACTCGCCGCGTGCGTCTCGTCTTCGAGGAAATCACCGTCATCGTCAAACAATCAGCATCGGGCGGCCTGGACTGGAATGCGCTTTACGCCGCGGCGGGTTCGTCGGCGCGCTATGTCGTACCTGCCGCGGCCGCCTTGGGCGCGGGCACGCTGGAAGCCTCGGTAGGCAGGGGCCCGCTGCAAGGGTCGCAAGCCATTGTTTCCGCGCTCAGCACCATGGGCGCGATCGTTCGGCACAGCAAGGTCCCTGTGCTGACGCTGAACCGGCGGCCGGTCACCCACGCGGTCCGCACCACGTTCTCGTACATCGATCGTGTGCAAAGCACCGCCGTGCCTGGCACGACGTCGGGCGGCGCCAACGGATCGCTGCCCGCCGTGTCCATTACCCAGAAAGAAGAGACCGTGGGCTCGTTCCTGACGCTTGTGCCGGACATCCAGCAAGACGGCCAGATCTTGCTGTCTGTCGCTTACGACAACGCGGTCGCGCAACCCTTGAAAACCATCACCTTCGGCGAGCGCGGCAATCAAGTCCAGGTGCAGCAGATCACGATTGATGGCAATGGCACGGTGCAGCAGATTGAACTGCGTCCAGGGCAGCCCGTCATCCTGTCCGGCTTCGACCGCAGCACTGATCAACACAACCGTCAGCGTCTGGCGCCCGGCATGCCCCTGCTCGCGGGAGGGCAGGACAGCGCGGCGCAAGAGCGCGAGACCACATTGATGCTGGTGACGGCCCAGGTTGAAGAAGGGTTTTGAGGCGCCATGAAACGAGCTCCGGTTCCCTTCCTGTTTGAATGTCCCGGCGCCAGCCACCAATTGGCGTTCGGCCTGCGGTGGTTGGCGCTGATCGGTTCCGACGTCCCAGCGTTGGCGCGCGCCCGCGGTCGCCGGCTTCGGGCCACGCATTTCATCGTGGGTGGATCACCCGCCACCATGGCGGGCTTTGGCCGCTTGCGTTCAACGTGGCGCAAGGGGCGGGGCAAAGGGGCGCGGCATCAGGGCAGTGCGCATATCCAGGCGGCGGCGCAACTTTATGCATTGTTGTATCCGTTGGGTGGGCATTGCCTGATCCACCTTCCTGGCGGTCGCTATTGGTTGGCCGCGGCACAAGATGGTGTGGTGCTGTCGCAGGCGGACCGCATATTCAATTCGCTGGATGATGCGGTGCAGGCCCAGGCGCGGCTACGTGAGCAGCGCCCAAACCTGGCTGAACACGATGCTGATGCGATATGGGCGGCATTATTGCGTGCCGTGAATCCCGGCGCTCGCATGGTGCGCCTGGCGTCACGCTGGGCGGGGGTGCCGTTTGCCCTGCGTCTGTTCCTGGTGTGCGTGGCGGTGTCGGCCCTTGCGCCACCGCTATGGCGCGCTGTGTCGTCCTACGCGCTTTCTGAGCAACGGGCCTCGCGGGCCGAAAAGAGCGTGCCGGCGGGTCAGCAAAACCCTTATCAGTCGATGCTCGGCACCATGGCTGCACACGAGCCTCTTGAAGTTTCGCGGCTGCTGCGCAGTGTGGGCGAACTCCCTGTTCAGGTGGAGGGCTGGGCGCTGCGCCGGGCGCAATGTGATGCCCAAGCCAATGGGTGGCACTGCGCGGCGGTCTACGTGCGCGCACATCCCCAAGCCACGAACCGTCGGTTGCATGCCCGCCTTCCGGCAGGGTGGCGGGTGTCCTTCAAGCCATTGGACGAAGCCACCTTGACCTGGCGCGTCGAGTCACCGCCTGTCCCCTTGACCCGCTTGATGTTGCCCAGTGCATTGCATGTCGACACCGAGCTTGTCGCCCTATTGCAGCGCTTGCGGCCCGCCTTTTCGTCCATGACCTTGGCGCCCGCCATCGCCTTGTCAACCCCCGCGTCTGCCAATGCGGACACCACTCATGGTGCGCTGACGGGTCCACTGCCCGTCTTGAGGCGGCGCGCATTGCGCCTGCAAGGCCCTTTGCGATCGCTCGCGCTGTTGCCCGCATCCATCGCGCCGGCGCGTTGGTCGCGCCTGGTGGTTGATGTGCAGTCCCAACACCGGCCCACCTTGGCTGCCAGCACGCTGGTCGCCGAGCTTCAAGGAGATTTGTATGAACAGGATTAGGCGCGCCGTTGTCCGTGGCCCGCGCACTGCGGTCTGCCTGGCCGTGACCTTGTCCGTGTGCGCGGTGACGCACGCGCGGGCTTCACCACCTGTTGAAGACGCACAGGCGTGGCCAGAAGTGGAAACGGTGCGCACCTTGCTGCGGGCCGACGCCGCCGCCGCGCTGGCGGATTGCAATGTGCCGGGGATATGTCGGCCCGGCGCGGAACCTGCGGACCCGGAAGAGCGCGCGTCACCGCAGCAGGACGACATCCGCGTGGCGGCCATTTTTGGGTCTACACGGCGGCTCAACGTTGACGTCCTCGTCAATGGCGCGTTGCTGCGCTATCGGGCGGGCCATGGCGCGCCCGTGGCAGGCGCGGTGTCGGCTGGCGCGTACCGATTGCTTGCCGTGGAGGGCGCTTGCGTGCATCTGCGTCGCGACAAACTCCACCGTACCGCGTGCCTTGATGCGGGCAGGGCCTACCCATGACCCCGCCGACCACGGCGCCGGTGCCGCCTGCCTTGCACACCGCCGACGATATTGCCGGTTTGAATCCGCCTTTTGCGCGGGCGCTGGCACGTGAATTCGACCTGGCCTCCTTGGCGGGCAGGCTCTGTCCGGTCATGCTGGACAACGGCGATGCGGTCATTTTTGCCGTCAAGGAATATGTACAGGGCGACGCTGTCGACGAACTGCAGCGCATGGTGATTGCGGCGGGATACCGCTTGGCTGATCCCGCGCGCTATGCGCTGCCCGCGCCCTTGTTGCTGATGATCGCACGCGGGCAATTGACGGCGGCTGGACTGGACCGGCGTGGCGCCGCCGCGCAGGCCGAACGTAGTTCCGGCTTGGCGGCCTTGTTTCTGGATATCGTCCGCTGGGGTGTCCAGCAAGGCGCCAGCGACGTGCATATAAATGTGAATCGACGGCAAGAGGTCTGCGACATCCGCTACACGATCAATGGCGATTACGTCGGCACGCAGCGGTTTGCGGGGCTGTCCAACGAGACCTTGCTGGAGGTGCTTGCGGTGGCATGGATGGACGTGCGCGGCGGCAACGGCGCCGTATTTGATCCCACGATCGAACAGCAAGGCCGCATCGCCTTTACCGTCGATGGCGTTCCTGTGGTTCTGCGGTGGGCGTCGTTGGCAACCGACGCCGGGCCGGCGGTCTGCCTGCGCATCCTGCGTCTGGACGCCACCGCCGACGGCAACCTGCAAGCGTTGGGATATACGTCCCAGCAATTCTCAACTCTGTTGCGCGCCCGCGACCGCGATGGAGGCGCCATTGTGCTGGCCGGGGTGGTGGGGTCAGGCAAATCCACCACCATCGCCAGCCTGATGCGCGGCATTGATCCGACGCGCAAGGTCATCACGCTGGAAGATCCGGTGGAATACATCATTGCCAATGCGTTGCAGAATACCTTGGGCAGCGCGCTGGCTGAATCCGCCTGGCCCGCGTTCGATGCCAAGCTCAAGACGATCAAGCGATCCGCAATGAACGATCTGCTGATCGGCGAAATCCGCGATGTCAACACCGGTCGCGCATTCATGGACCTTGCCAGTTCGGGCGTCAGCCTGTACGCCACCACGCACGCGGGGGCGGCGGCCATGATTCCCGAACGTCTTGCCTCCGACGCCATCGGCGTGTCTCGGGACTTTCTGGCAACGCCTGGCATTCTCAAGCTGCTGGTCTATCAAACCCTGTTGCCGCGCTTATGCACCAGCTGCGCCTTGCCGATAGACAGCCTGTGGCGGGGGCGCGAAGCGGCGACCTTGTCCGAAGGCGCACCAGATTGGCGGGCATGGACAGAAGGCATCCTGAACGCGTATCAGCTGGATGGCTCGGCGCTACGGGTCAGAAATGCGGCGGGGTGCCCGCAATGCCGGCGTGCGCAGCTACCTGAATTGAACGGTACGGCAGGCCGTTGCGTGGCCGCCGAAATGATCGAACCCGAACGCACGGAGGGCTTTCTGGACCGTGTGCGCGCACGCGATAACCACGGCTTGAGCCAAGCGGCGAAGCAGTCTGGATCGGACGGCGGGGCCTGGCGTGAATCGGCCCAACAGGGCTCGCGGGCGCTGCACCACGCATTGCACAAGGTCAGCATTGGTGATGTGGACCCGCGTGCGCTGTTGCGCCGCTTCGATCTACCGTTGACGCCAAGTGAGGTCCAGGCGCCTGACGCGCGTCAGGGTATCGCCAGGGGGCGCTCATGAGCAAGCCGATGCCACCGACACGCTTGGGGGCGAGAACGGCGTTTGAGGCCATTTCGACACGGCTCGACGCCTTGCGCTTTCGTCCGCTGCGTGCAGACTATTTCGGGTATCTGGCTGACCTTATTGAAGGGACGCAAGGACGAAAGAGCCTGCGCGACATCTTCGAGGACGACGCGCGACGCTACGGGCCAGGAACGGTTCGGGGCCGCCTGTCGCGCCATTGGGCGGCCGCGTACCAGGAAGAGGGCGGGGACCTGGGCGTGGCGTGGTGGGGCACGGTGCCGCCGGCTGAATGCCAACTGCTCAGTTGCGTGCAGGAGGAAGGCGGTGATCTTGCCGTCGCGCTGCGAGATTTGGCAGGCGCCGTCCGGCTGGCGGGGCAGGCGTGGCTGGCGGTCATGTCCGCCGCAGCGGCGGGCCTGGTGGCGGCAGCGGTTGCGTTCGCCTTGCTTTGCGCCATCCCGTACTTCAGTGCGCCCCGGTTGCGGGCGGTCTTCCAAATGGTGCCGCCCGAAGACTATGGGCGCCTGACGCGCAATCTCTTCCGACTGGCCCAGGCCCTGGATCAATGGTTATTGCTCTGGCTTGTGCTTAGCCTGGGCGTTGCCGTTCTAAGCCTGTGGTCGCTACCGAACCTCACGGGGGGCTTGCGCTCCGTGCTGGATCGTTGGCTTCTGTGGCGCTTGTATCGCGATTTTCAGGCGATCCGCTTCTTGTGCCTGTTGTCGGTGCTGGTCAGGCAACGAGGCGCGGCGGACACCCGGCTTCGTCGCGCGCTGTCTGTGCAGGCCCGGGGGGCGCCGCCTTGGATGCATGCCCATCTGCAGGCCATGTTGGAGCACGTCGATGCGGGCGAAAGCGGCCCGGAAATATTCGCCACCGGCCTGCTGGATCAAGAAACGTGGTGGTACATGGCCGACATGATGGACGCGCTGGGGCTGGAAGCCGGCTTGGCGCGCGTGCGCCAGCGTGTCGAACTGCGTCTGCTCGCGCGCGTGCGCCAACACGCGTCCGCGTTGCGCTGGTCGCTTCTGATCGTGTCGCTGGCGACGGTCTTGGGCATCACCCTTTGGCACTACGGCGTCATCGACGAATTGCGTCACGCCCTGACCAATTTCTATGCAAGTCAGTAGTACTTCATGCGCGCGCTTTCGGGTTCCGCCCGTACGCGATTGCGCTATCAACCCACGGAGGCAGTGATGCAGCATGTAAGGAATATTCAACCGGGCGCCAGACGCCAGCAGGGATTCTCCTTGATGGAGGTGTCTATCGTGACCGCCATCGTCTTGTTGATTGCGATCGTCGGTATTCCGGCAATCGGTTCATATGTCATTGAAAACAAGGTGCCGAAGGTCGGCGAGGAGATCCAGCGGTTCATTGCCAGCATGAAGATCAATGCCCAGGGAGGTGGCGTCACCCCCTATTTGGGGCTGGACACAGGCGCAATGGCGAATGCGTTGCGAGATTCAAGCGTGCTGGCTGTTCAGGGCAGTGGCGCATCGGCGCGGGTCGTGCACGGCCTGGGGGGCAGCGGCACGGGGCGCAACGGCGTCGTGGAAGTGGCCGCGGCCGCAGCAGGTGGAGGAGGGCTTGGATCCGCGTTCGTTGTCACCTTGACGAACGTCAGCCACGCCGCCTGTCCGGCGTTGGCCTCCGTGTTGCAGCGGGTCTCGGACGTCATTTCCATCGGCGGCGGTGCCGGTGAGACGGTCGTGAAGGATGCGCTGGCGACGCCCGGGATCCCGTACCGCGCCGCGTCGGCGCAGGTGCAATGTAGCCAGGGCGAGGTCAACACTTTCGCGTTCACGGCAAGATGACGCCGGCCATCGTTGTTGGAAAAATGGCACCGCGCGGGCCCGCGCGTCCGCGCCAACGCGGCTTTTCGTTGATGGGGCTGGCGTTGACGCTGGCGCTGACATCCATGATTGCCATCTGGGCGTCAAGCCGGCTGGTCCAGCGTATTGAGGACGCGGCGGCCCGTTCAACGGGGGTTTGGCTGACGCAGGTCAGGCAGGCGGCGGCGGGCGTGCTTGGGCAACACTTCGCCGCACTGGCCAAGGGAGAGCCCCCGCAGGGCGAAGCCGGCGTGTCACTGTTTGTGGATCCCTATGCACCCACGGTTGCCGAATTGCGCGCATCGGCCCACCTGCCGGCCGATTTTCCGGAGCGCGCGGCGATGGGGTTCACGGCGCAGATCAACATCGCCAAGAGCGAAGCCTGCCCGGGCGAGCGATGCCGGATCGACGCGTTGGTCTATAGCGTCAAACCTGTGCTGAAGGCCGGGACGCATGCCCCCGACTTGATCGGCATTGCCGCCGTCATTGACGCAGCCCAGGGGTATGGCGGAGCTGTGTGGCCGGAAGCGCCGGGCCGCGTTCGAGGCGCCGCCTTCAGCTTTCCGAATCCCTTGGCGGCGGGCGCTTCCACGCTTGCGCCGGGCACCGTGGCGCTTTGGGCTGGTGCCGGGGCGCAGGCCGAGACCGATCGCCCGCCAGCCATGCCGGACCTGAGCGCCTACGTCAAGATCGGCGACGTGCGCGATCCCAGGTTGGGTGGCGCACTGACGGTCGCTTCGTCCATCAGCGCGGGCGCTTACCTTGCCGTGGGCGCGCGAGCCGTGGCGCGCCAGCCTTGCTCTGTGGCGACCGGCACGATCGCGTCTTCGCACGATGGCGAGTTGCTGACCTGCCAATTTGGCCTCTGGCAACGCGCCAGTAGTGGTTTTGGCGGCGCCTATAGCTCCAACTATCCCCATGGGTGCAGGCATTACTCCGGCATTTCCACCGCAAACCCTGTGACTGGTCAGTGTTCTTGCCCCCCCGGCTTTGCGGCCGTGATTGTCTCCGCGGGCGGAAAATGGACCGAAACCGAGGGGTGGACCACGGGGTACGTCTGCGTCAGGTAAGGCGTCATCAGGCACCTTTTCCGCGCTTTCGCGCTAAGCCTCTATAATCAAAGATTCGCCTAAATCTGCGTCATCCACGATGAAATCCTCCGAGATTCGCCGCCAGTTTCTGCAATTCTTCAAGTCGAAGGGACACACCATTGTTCCGTCGTCCTCGCTCGTTCCCGGCAACGACCCGACCCTGCTTTTCACCAATTCGGGCATGGTCCAGTTCAAGGACGTGTTCACGGGCAAGGAATCGCGGTCGTACACGCGCGCCACGTCATCGCAGCGCAGCGTGCGCGCGGGTGGCAAGCACAACGACCTGGAGAACGTGGGCTATACCGCCCGCCACCATACGTTCTTCGAAATGCTGGGCAACTTCAGCTTTGGCGACTACTTCAAGCGTGACGCCATCCAGTACGCCTGGGAACTGCTGACGCAGGTCTACAAGCTGCCGGCCGAGAAGCTCTGGGTCACCGTGTACCAGGAAGACGACGAAGCCTACGACATCTGGGCCAAGGAAGTGGGCGTGCCCACCGAGCGCATCATCCGTATCGGCGACAACAAAGGCGCGCGCTACGCTTCCGACAACTTCTGGCAAATGGCCGACACCGGCCCCTGCGGGCCGTGCTCGGAAATCTTCTTCGATCACGGCCCCGAGATCTGGGGCGGCCCACCGGGATCGCCCGAAGAAGATGGCGACCGCTTCATCGAGATCTGGAACCTGGTCTTCATGCAGTTCGAGCGCGACGCCGAAGGCAACATGCCGCGTCTGCCGCGCCCCTGTGTCGATACCGGCATGGGGCTGGAACGCATCGCCGCGGTCTTGCAGGGCGTGCATTCCAATTACGAAATCGATCTGTTCCAGAAGCTGATCCATGCCGCCGCCCGTGAAACTGGCGTCAAGGACCTGGAAAACAATTCGCTCAAGGTCATTGCGGACCACATCCGCGCCTGCTCCTTCCTGATTGTCGACGGCGTCATTCCCAGCAACGAAGGCCGGGGCTACGTGCTGCGCCGCATCGTGCGCCGCGCCTTGCGCCATGGCTACAAGCTGGGCCAGACCAAGCCGTTCTTCCATCGCCTGGTGCCGGATCTGGTTGCCGAAATGGGCGAGGCCTACCCGGAACTGGCATCCATGGCCGACCGTGTTGCTCAGGTGCTCAAGCAGGAAGAAGAGCGTTTCGGTGAAACGCTTGAACACGGCATGCGCATCCTGGACACGGCCTTGGCCAATGTGCCCAAGGGCGGCGTGCTGGACGGCACGACGCTGTTCACGCTGTATGACACCTACGGTTTCCCCGTGGACCTCACCGCCGACATCTGCCGCGAACGCGAAGTGGAAGTCGATATGGCGGGCTTCGAGGTGTCGATGGAGCGGCAGCGCGATCAAGCCCGCGCCGCCGGCAAGTTCAAGATGGCCGAAGGCTTGAGCTACGAAGGCGCCGATACGCGCTTCGAAGGCTACGAAAAGCTGGAGCTCGACAACGTCAAGGTCACGGCCTTGTACGTGGACGGCACGCAGGTTCAGGAAGTGAAAGCCGGCCAGAACGCCGTCGTCGTGCTGGACGCCACCCCGTTCTACGCAGAGTCGGGCGGTCAGGTCGGCGACACCGGTCTGCTGGAAGCGGATGGCGTGCGATTCGCCGTCGCCGACACCCTCAAGATCCAGGGCGGTGTTTTTGGTCACCATGGCGTGCTGGAATCGGGCTCGCTGTCGGTCGGCACCACGCTGCTGGCGCGTGTGGATGCGGTGCGCCGCGCGCGTACGGTTCGCAACCACTCGGCCACCCACCTGATGCACAAGGCATTGCGCCAAGTCTTGGGCGCGCATGTGCAGCAGCGCGGTTCGCTGGTCGATGCCGACAAGACCCGCTTTGACTTCGCTCAGGATTCACCGCTGACCGCCGAGCAGATTGCGCGCGTCGAGGCGATCGTCAACGCTGAAGTGCTGGCCAATCAGCCCACCGTGGCCCAGGTCATGGCTTACGACGACGCCGTCAAGGGCGGCGCCATGGCGCTGTTTGGCGAAAAATACGGCGACACGGTGCGGGTGCTGGACATCGGCTTTTCGCGCGAACTCTGCGGCGGTACGCACGTCAGCCGCACGGGTGACATTGGCCTGTTCAAGATCGTGTCCGAAGGCGGCGTTGCCGCGGGCGTGCGCCGTATTGAAGCCATCACCGGCGACAACGCGCTGACCTGGGTGCAGAACCAGAATGCTTTGCTGACCCAGATCGCCGGCATGTTGCGCAGCACGCCGGCCGATGTGCCGGCGCGTATCGCGCAGGCGCAAGACCAGATCAAGGCGCTTGAAAAAGAGCTGGAGCAATCCCGCAACAAGCTGGCCGCCAGCGCCGGCAACGACCTGGCCACCAGCGCCGCGGTGGACGTCAAGGGCATCAAGGTCCTGGCCGCCAGCATTGGCGACGTGGATCCCAAGGCGCTGCGCGGTATGGTCGACAACCTGAAAGACCGCCTGAAACCGGCCGTCGTGTTGCTGGCCACCGGTTCGGCGGACGGCAAGATCAGCGTGGTGGGCGGCGTTACCGCCGACCTGACCGATCGCATCAAGGCGGGTGATCTGGTGGGTTTTGTCGCCAGCCAGGTGGGCGGCAAGGGCGGTGGCCGCCCCGACATGGCCATGGGCGGCGGTACGGACCTGGCTGCCTTGCCGGCAGCCATCGCGGGCGTGCAGAAGTGGGTTGACGAGCGTCTCTGATGAGCGAGGTGCAAACCGGGGGCGATGCCGGCACACAGGCGCCGGCCTTCCAACAGGAAGTCGATGCCAGTGGCCTGACGTGCCCGCTGCCGATCTTGCGCGCCAAGAAGGCCCTGGCGCAGATGGCAAGCGGCGAGGTGTTGCGCGTCGTCACCACCGACCGCAACGCCATTCGCGACTTTCAAGCCTTTGCCCGCCAGACCGGCAATGCACTCGTCGCGCAGGAAGAGGCTGAAGGCCGCGGCGTGCATTATCTGCGCCGACGCTGATGTCTTTTGCCGGGTAGCGCCCGCCGTCAGTGGGCGCGTTATCCGGTACGCATCCGCAAAAGGCCCGCTTATATCAAGCGGGCCTTTTTTTGCCCAAGCGGCGGGCTTACTTGTGAATGGCGGCGACCACTGCCTGGGTGATCGTGAAATCCACCAGATCCCCTTCCTTGAGCTGTTGCAAGCGTGCTTGCAAGGCAGGGTCCTTGACCTGGATCGTGCGCATACCGCCCTGCGGCCCCTTCAAGGTGACCAGGTTGGCGCTCTTGTTGATGTGCCAGATTTCGGCGGTGATGGTGGTTTGGCGGCCCATTGCGCCGCCCGGCTTGGCGCCCGGGGCGCTGCGCGTCGCCGCCGTTTCGGTCTTGACCTCTGGGGCGCCCGAGCCCGCGGGGCGTACATCCACGCCGACGGATTCGTAGTAATCCAAGGTCAGCATGTCGCCGGGCTTGATCTGCTGGAAATTGCGGACGTCGGGGCCAGCGACGACCTCGACCGTATTGCCGTTGGCGCCTTGCAAGGTGATGGCGCGCGTGGTCGGGTCCACGGCGGTGACCTTGCCTGTGGCGGTGGTCATTGCCGCGCCGACGATGCGGGCGGAGGCCGCAGTGGGCAGCGCCAGCGCGCCCAGTAACAGGCCCGTCAAGGCCAGGCGTGCAACGGGTTTGAAGACGGATGTCGGGTTCTTCATGGTGTGGCGCCCTCCAAGAGAGGAAGTGTTGGGGAAAAAACACGAACGAACAGGCGTAGCGATGCCGGGGGGATGAAATCCGTCGTCAGGGTGAAGGCTGAAAAACAGGGGGGATGCCGTGCCGAAGAGGCACAGCGAAAGGGCGACAAGCGTGGGGTCTGGCGTAGGACGACATAAATCCGATCTCTCCAACCGGGCTATTTCTTCAAACGCACTAAAGACGAATCGCAGGAAAATGCGGGTGAAAGCGTCGGCAGGCGGCTACACTTTGGCCTGCGGCGGGCTTCGGCCCGTTTTGTAGAATACCCGCATGCGGTGTTTTACGATACAAATTGCGCCGCCCCGAACTGATTCAGCACCTGCATTTGCCAGCCGGCTTGTTTAAGTGCTAGAATTTCCCGTTTTTCACAACTAATTCAAGGGATTACCTATGGTGGTGATTCGCCTGGCCCGCGGTGGGTCCAAGAAGCGTCCGTTTTACAACCTGGTGGCCACCGATTCGCGTAACCGTCGCGACGGCCGCTTCATCGAGCGCGTGGGTTTCTACAACCCCGTCGCTAGCGAAGGCACGGAAAACCTGCGCATTGCGCTGGATCGTGTGCAGTACTGGACTGGCAATGGCGCCCAACTGTCGCCCGCCGTCGAACGTCTGGTCAAGGACTACTCGGCCAAGGTTTCCGCCGCGGCTTAATTGCCTGCGTCGTAGCCAAGCCGTTAGTTCAGCTGTAAAAAGCTACCATTCTTAGCTGTTTCATAACTATCAAGAGCGCGATACATGTCTGATGCCGCAACCTCTAACGCGGCGCCTACGGATTTGATCGAGCTGGGCCGCATCACTGCAGCCTACGGTGTGAAAGGCTGGGTTAAGGTGCAGCCTCATTCGGCCAATGCCGAAGTGCTGCTCTCAGCATCTCAATGGTGGTTGACTCGCCCTGTGCCTGAATTGGCGCGGGGCGCTGTCGCGTCTGCGCCTGTCGCAATCAAGGTGTTGCAAGCTCGCTCCCAAGGCGCCACGGTGGTGGCTCAATTGGCGGGTATTGCCGACCGCGATCAGGCTGAAGCCTTGCGGGGCTACTCCGTACAGGCCCCGCGCGGTTCTTTTCCCGCGCCGGAAGAAGACGAATACTACTGGGTCGACCTCATCGGCTGCGCGCTGTATACCAGCGCCAACGGTGATCCCGCGCTGATTGGCGTGGTGGACGAAGTCCTTGATAACGGCGCTCATGCCGTCTTGAAGGTCTTGTGCCAGAAAGTTGGAGCCGAAGGGCCCGAACCCATTCTGAACGCCAAGGGCCGACCCGCCGAAATGCTTGTTCCGTTCGTACGCGCGCACATCCACGCCGTCGATCTGGCTGCCCGCCGCATTGACAGCGACTGGCCGGCGGATCTTTGATGCGATTCGACGTCATTACGCTCTTTCCCGAAATGTTCGGGGTGGTGCGCGATCTGGGTGTCACCGGCCGGGCTCATACCCAGGGCCGGTGGTCTCTGCATGCGTGGAATCCCCGCGATTTCACGCAGGACGTCCATCGCACGGTAGACGATCGCCCTTATGGCGGTGGTCCGGGAATGGTGATGATGGCCGCACCGCTCGAGGCGGCCGTCAATGCCGCCCAGCAAGCGCGTGCCGCGCAAGGCCTGGGGCCTGCCCCCGTGGCATTGCTGGCGCCGGTGGGTCAGCGTTATGACCAGGCTGGCGCTGAATCCCTGGCAGCGGGCGACGGAATCATTCTGATCTGTGGCCGCTACGAAGGCGTGGACCAACGGTTCATTGAACGTTGCGTCACGCATGAAATTTCGCTGGGCGACTTTGTGTTGTCCGGCGGGGAAATCGCCGCGCTTGCGGTGATAGACGCCGCGGTGCGCCTCCTGCCCGGCGTGCTGAACGACGGCGACTCAGCCTTGCAGGACTCGTTCAACGACACCTTGTCCGGTTTGCTGGACAGCCCACACTACACGCGCCCCGAAGTCTATGAAGGCGAGTCCGTGCCTGCGCTGCTCTTGAGCGGCCACCATGCCAATATCGCCCGCTGGCGGCGTGAACGTTCGCTGGCCCTGACGGCGGCGCGCCGCCCCGAGCTGATTGAATCCGCTCGGGTCAAGGGGTGGCTGAACAAGGCGGATGAGCGCTATCTGGCTGAATTGGCCGGCACTTACGACCCCGCTTCCGACGCGCCCAAGCGCCGTCGCAAGCCTGCGTCAAAATCCCCCGCGCAATCCCCCGCGCAATCCCCCAAGACGCCCGACGCGTCCTGATCCTTTCCGTTCTTCAAACTTTTCATGACCGCTAGGGATGTTCCTAGGTTGTGAGTGTTTCGCATGCTCCTTAGTATTGAAAATTACATATAAATGAAATTTTCATATGAGCAGATCCGACTCGGCCACCCCACGGTCAGCCCATTCCGTCCTTGAGCATCGCGCCTCGCTGTCGCCGGCAAGGGCGGCTTCGGTGGCGGGCCGGCCGGAATCCGCCGTGGACATGTGGCTGGGCCAGCAACTGCGGCAGTTGCGCAAGCAGCAAGGTCGATCGCTTGCCGACGTGGCGCGGGCCTGCGGAATGTCCCTTGGACTGCTCAGCCAGATCGAGCGCGGGCTGAGTTCCGCTTCGGTCAAGGTGCTGCACCTGCTGGCGCGCGAATTCCAGGTATCGGTGAATTCGCTGCTGCGCAATGCCGAACATACTCAGGGCGAAGACGGTGGCCGCGTCGCGCGCGCAGGCACCCATCGCTTCATTGATCTCAGCGAAAAAGGCATCAGCAAAGAGATGTACACGCCGCCCGCCTGCAGCAGCATGGATCTGTGCCGCGCCACCATTGAACCAGGCGGTTCCACTGGCAACGAGCTTTTTGTGACGGGGCAGGGCGAGCAGATCGGTGTGGTGCTCAAGGGTTCGCTTGAATTATGGGTGGGCGACCGCGTGATGCTGCTGAATGAAGGCGACAGTTTTTGCTATGCCAGCAGCACTCCGCGGCGCTGGCGCAATCCCGGGTCGCAGACGACCGAGGTCATCTGGGCCATTTCCAACATCACTCAACCCGCGGGGGACGACACGCAACAAGCGCCGTAAGCGCGCAGCATCCACATCGGCGCGATGACTCTGGGGATTGTCGCGCCACCGGACACGCCACGCGTTGCCCGGACTTCTTTGCCACGATGAGGAAATGTCATGAAATTCAAGACTTTGGTTGTCTCTGTATTTGCAGCATTGTCCATGGCCGCGGGCGCGCAAGCCCAAACGGTGTTGAAAGTGGGGTCCACACCCACCGGCAGTCCCTTCACTTTTCTGAACACCAAAACCAATAGCATCGAAGGCGTGATGGTCGACATCGTCAAGGCCGTTGGTAAAGAGGCGGGCTTTGAGGTGCAGATCGAGCCCATGGCGTTTTCCGCATTGATCGGATCGCTGACCTCAAAGCGTATCGACATCGTGTCAGCTGCGATGTTCATCACCCCTCAACGCCAGCAGATTGTGAGCTTTTCCGAGCCCGTCTACCGCTACGGAGAGGGCTTGATGGTGTTGAAGAGCGACAACAAGGAATACAAGTCGTTCGCCGACATGAAAGGCATGACGGTCGGTGTGCAGGTGGGCACGGCTTTTGTCGAACCCGTTCAGAAGAGCGGCGTGTTCAAGGAAGTGAAGCTGTATGACAACCCGCCCGACATGATGCGCGACGCCAATGCCGGCCGCATCCAGGGTGGTTTCATGGACTACCCGATTGCCGCGTACATCCTGACGCAGGGTAACCATCCCAACCTGAAGATGGCGCAGTCTTACCAGCCGACCGTGATGGGCAGCCTGGGGCTGGCCACGCGCAAGGAAGACACGGCGCTGCTGGACCGCATCAATAAAGCGCTGGCCAAGCTCAAGGCGGACGGCACCATCGATGCCATCCTGAAGAAGTGGGGCCTGTCCGGCTCGTGATGCCGGGCTGATCACAAGCAAGCGTTTTTGCAACGGCCAGGCCGGCGCGTCTCCGCGCGTCGGCGGGCGGGACGCCTCCTGCGTGCCCGCGGGCGGTCTAGTCGGGGTGGGGTAGTTCATGACGGAATTCTTCAACGACGCGGCAGAGTACATGCCGATATTGCTGGAAGGCGCCAAGCTGACGATCCTGGTCACGCTGGGCTCGCTTGTGCTGTCAACGTTGCTGGGCTTGGTGTGGGCGCTGATGCGCGTCTCGGGAAATAAATTCCTGTCCAAGTTCAGTGCCGGTGTGATCAATCTGCTGCGCGGTATCCCTATCATCGTGCTGCTGTTCTATATCTATTTTGTGATGCCCGACATGGGGGTGTCGCTGACCGCGGTGCAGGCCGCCATCATCGGCCTGGGCGTGGCGTACTCCGCCTATCAGGCCGAGAATTTCCGCGCCGGCATCCAGGCGATTGACCGTGGCCAGATCGAAGCCGCGATGGCCATGGGCATGAGCTGGAGCATGACGATGCGGCGCGTGGTCTTGCCGCAGGCCGTCAAGATCGTGTTGCCGCCTTACGGCAACATCATGATCATGATGCTCAAGGACTCGTCGCAGGCGTCCACAATCACAGTGGCCGAGCTGGCCCTGCAAGGCAAGCTGATTGCGGTGTCTACCTTCAAGAACGCCACCGTGTTCTCTTTGGTGGCGCTGATGTACCTGGTGATGTGCGTGCCCTTGATCTTGCTGGTGCGCCACCTGGAAAAACGGAGCACCACCAAATGATCGAACTTCGCGGAGTCCGCAAGAGCTTCGGCTCGCTGGAGGTGTTGAAAGGGATTGATGCCGACGTCAGCAAAGGCGAGGTGGTCTGCGTGATCGGTCCTTCCGGTTCGGGAAAATCCACGATCCTGCGCTGCATCAATGGGCTTGAACGCTACAACGCCGGGCACATCACCGTGGACGGAGAGTTGGTCGATGCCGACGCGCCGTCCATCGTGTCCATCCGCACGCAAGTGGCCATGGTGTTTCAGCGCTTCAATTTGTTCCCGCATCGCACCGCGTTGGAAAACGTCATTGAAGGGCCGATTTTCGTGAAGAAAGAGCCGCGTGCGCAAGTGCTTGAGCGTGGCCGCGAACTGCTGGCCAGTGTGGGTTTGGCGGACAAGGCCGATGCGCATCCGAACCAGTTGTCCGGCGGTCAGCAGCAGCGTGTGGCCATCGCGCGGGCGCTGGCCATGCAGCCCAAGGCCATCTTGTTCGACGAACCCACTTCCGCGCTGGATCCCGAACTGGTTGGCGATGTGCTGGGCGTCATGCGCAAGCTGGCCGAAGCGGGCATGACGATGGTTGTCGTGACGCATGAAATGAGTTTCGCGCGCGAGGTTGCCGACCGCGTCATGTTCTTTGACGGCGGGGTCATGGTCGAGCAGGGCGCCGCCCGCGAATTGCTGAATCATCCGCAGCATCCCCGGACGCAGGACTTCCTGCACCGCGTGCTGCATCCCATGTAAGGAACCGTCATGCAGCAAGCGCCGTTTCCCCTTTCCCCGTCCCTGTGGGCAGCGACCGCGGCGCCACCGCCGGCGACCGAGCCGCTGGGCGCGTCAACGCAGGCCGACGTGTTGGTCATCGGTGGCGGTTATGCCGGTTTGAGCACCGCCCTGCACCTGGCCGAGCGGGGCGTGAAGACCGTCGTGCTGGAGGCGCGCGAGATCGGTTTTGGTGGCTCGGGCCGCAATGGCGGTCAGGTGATTCCCGGGCTGAAATACGATCCGGACGACTTGATCGCCATGTTCGGGCCTGAAAAGGGCGAACGGCTATTGCGCTTTGCCGGCAGCACGGCAGATTCGGTGTTCAACCTGATCGACCGCCACGCCATGGACGTGCCGCACATGCGCAAAGGCTGGATCCAGGGCGCGCATACCGCCGAAGCCTTGCGCATTGCGCACGGGCGCGCGGCGCAATGGGCGCGCCACGGTGTGGACGCGCAGCCACTGGATGGCGATCAGGTTGCGCGCTTATTGGGCACGGACCGCTATCTGGGGGGCTGGGTCGACAATCGCGCGGGGGCTGTGCAGCCACTGAGCTACGTGCGCGGCCTGGCGCGCGCCGCCTTGAACGCGGGTGCCCTGATCCACACGGAAACGCCGGTCACTGGCCTGAAGCGTGATGGCGGCAAGTGGATGGCGTCCACCGCGCGCGGCGCAAGCGTGACGGCGGATCGCGTTGTGATGTGCACGAACGCTTATGGCGGCGACCTGTTGCCAGGGCTCAAGACGTCCATCATTGACGCCAACACCTTTCAGGTTGCCACGGCGCCGCTACCGGAATCGGTGCGCGCGGGCATCTTTCCCGAAGGCCACGTCACATCGGACACGCGCAATCTGCTGCTGTACTTCCGGCTGGACCATCAGGGCCGCCTGTTGATGGGCGGACGCGGGCCGTTTCGCGAACCCAAGGGGCCGCAAGATTGGGCGCACCTGGAACGCGTGATGCTCAAGATGTTCCCGCAGGTGGCCGGCACGCCGTTCGAATATCGCTGGTGCGGCCGAGTCGCCATTACGCGCGACTACCTGCCACATTTGCACGAGCCGCAGCCGGGCTTGCTGGTGGACATTGGTTGCCAGGGGCGCGGCGTGGGGCTGCAGACGAGCATGGGGCGCGCCATGGCGGAATATGTGGCCACGGGTGATGCCGCCGCGTTACCGGTGCCCTTGTCGCCGGTGGTGCCGTTTCCGCTTTACGGCTTGCGCCGGCTGTATGTGAATGCGGTTGTCACGTGGTATCGCATGACGGACGGCGGCGTGTAGGCGTCAGGCCGTTAACGTCGGTCAGATAAAAAAACACCCCGGAGCATGAGCGCTCCGGGGTGTTTCGCTTTCGCGCGATCCGCAGTCGCTTATTCGCCCAGCTTGGCGCGCTGTTCGCGCACTTTTTGCAGGGTTTCGCCAAACTGCGCCATGCGCGCCTTCTCCTGTTCAACAACCGCCGCCGGGGCGCGCTCGACAAAGCTGGCGTTCGACAGCTTGCCGTTGGCCTTGGCGATTTCGCCCTCCAGGCGCGCGATTTCCTTGTCCAGGCGGATGCGTTCGGCGGCCACGTCGATCTCAACGTGCAGCATCAGGCGGCTGGCGCCCACCACTTGAACCGGCGCGCCGGCATCCGGCAAGACGTCCAGCACATCGACCTGGCTCAGCTTGGCCAGCGCGGCCAGGTAGGGCGCGTTGCGCTTGAGCGTGGGGGCGTCGCCCTGGGCGCACAACGGCACCTTCTGGGCGGGCGACAGGTTCATTTCGCCACGCAGTGCGCGCACGGCTTCAACTTGCGCCTTCAGCTCGGCTACGTCCGCTTCGGCGGCGGCATCCACGGCGGCCGGATTGGCCTGCGGATACGGCTGCACGCTGACGCTGTCGGCCACGCCTTCCTTGCGCTTGCCCGCCACCACCGACACCTTCTGCCACAACTCTTCGGTGATGAACGGAATGATGGGGTGGGCCAGGCGCAGCACGCATTCCAGCACGCGGATCAGCGTGCGGCGCGTACCCAGTTGCTGGGCCGGCGTGCCGGTCTGGATCTGGACCTTGGCCAGTTCCAGATACCAATCGCAGTATTCGTCCCAGACGTAGCGGTACAGGGCGTTGGCGATGTTGTCGAAGCGGTAGTCGGCAAAGCCGCGCGCCACGTCGGCTTCCAGCGTTTGCATCTGGCTGATGATCCAGCGGTCCACAAAAGAGGTTTCGCCCGCGTCCGAGCCGGTCAGGTCATGGCCTTCGGTGTTCATCAGCACGAAGCGCGTGGCGTTCCACAGCTTGTTGCAGAAGTTGCGATAGCCTTCGCAGCGCTTCAGGTCGAAGTTGATGTTGCGGCCCAGGGTGGCGTAGGCCGCCATCGTGAAGCGCAGCGCATCGGTGCCGAACGCCGGGATGCCATCGGGGTACTGGCGGCGCGTGACCTTTTCGATGTTGCCGGCTTGCTTGGGGTTCATCAGGCCGTAGGTGCGCTTGGCGACCAGGCCATCAAGGTCGATACCGTCGATGAGGTCGACCGGGTCCAGCGTGTTGCCCTTGGACTTGCTCATCTTCTGGCCGTCGGCATCGCGGATCAGGCCGTGCACGTAGACGTGCTTGAACGGGATCTGGCCGGTCATGTGCGTGGTCAGCATGACCATGCGCGCGACCCAGAAGAAGATGATGTCAAAGCCCGTCACCAGCACGCTGGAGGGCAGATAGCGTTGCAGGTCCGGCGTGTTGTCAGGCCAGCCCAGCGTGGTGAAGGGCACGAGACCCGACGAGAACCAGGTGTCCAGCACGTCCGGATCCCGCGTGAGATCGCCCGTGACGCCGGCTGCGCGGGCTTGCTCGATGGCGCCCGCTTCGTCATGTGCCACGAAAACCTGGCCGTCTTCCGAATACCAGGCCGGGATTTGATGGCCCCACCACAGTTGGCGCGAAATGCACCAGTCCTGGATGTTGTTCAGCCACTGGTTGTAGATGGTGGTCCAGTTGTCGGGGTAGAACTTGATACGGCCATCGGCCACCACTTCCAGCGCCACTTCGGTGATGCTCTTGCCCGGGTTCAGTGTGCCTTCCGGCGCGGGCTTGCTCATGGCCACGAACCATTGGTCGGTCAGCATGGGTTCCAGGACGACGCCGGTGCGGTCGCCCTTGGGCTGCATCATCTTGTGCGATTCGACCTTGACCAGATAGCCTTCGGCGTCCAGTTGGGCAACGACCGCCTTGCGGGCTTCGTAGCGTTCCAGACCCTGGAACTGCTTGGGGCCGTTCTCGTTGATGTGCGCGTCCAGCGTGAAGATCACGATCAGGGGCAGATCGTGGCGCATCGCGCAGGCGTAGTCGTTGAAATCGTGCGCACCGGTGATCTTGACGCAGCCCGTGCCGAATTCAGGGTCGACGAAGTCGTCGGCGATGATCGGGATGTTGCGGTCGCACAGCGGCAGTTCGACTTCCTTGCCAACCAGATGCTGATAGCGCGGGTCTTCGGGGTGCACGCACAGTGCACCGTCGGCCAGCATTGTTTCCGGGCGGGTCGTGGCGATGGTCATGCCACGCAAGGTGACGGTCTGGCCGTCTTTGTCGACGATGGTCTGCGGGCCGTCCACGAAGGGATAGAGGATGTGCCACATATGGCCCTCGGTCTCTTCGGACTGCACTTCCAGGTCGGACACGGCGGTCAGCAGCTTCGGGTCCCAGTTGACCAGGCGCTTGCCGCGGTAGATCAGGCCCTGTTTATGCAGGCGCACGAAAGTCTCGACCACGCCGCGCGACATGCGCTCGTCCATGGTGAAGTATTCGCGCGGCCAGTCGGCCGACGCGCCCAGGCGACGCACCTGCTCGGTGATGGCGTTGCCCGACTTTTCCTTCCATTCCCAGACCTTTTCCACGAATTTTTCGCGGCCGAGGTCATGACGGGAAACCTTCTGGGCATCCAGCTGTCTTTCAACAACGATCTGGGTCGCGATGCCAGCGTGGTCGGTGCCCGGGATGAATACGGTGTCGTCGCCCGACATGCGGCGGTAGCGAACCAGGCCGTCCATGATGGTCTGGTTGAAGGCGTGGCCCATGTGCAGGGTGCCCGTCACGTTGGGCGGCGGGAATTGAATAACGTAGGGCTGGTTTTCTGTCCCTGTTTTTACGTGCTGGCCCGCCGTGAAGTATCCGCGCTTGTCCCATTCGGCATACCAGCGCGATTCCAATTCGGAGGGTTCGAAGCTCTTGGAGAGTTCCGGGGTGTCGCTCGCGGGATTCGCGGCGTTCGGGGGAGCAGCTTGAGTCATTACAGGGTTCCGGCAGACAGGGCGCCCGGCGTAGGGATACGGGCAGCAAACCGCTCATTTTAAGATGTAATGCGGTCTTCTCAGCGTGTTAGAATACCGGGTTACTGTAAACCTTTTAGAAGTCCCTGAATTCATTGAGGATTCCTTCAGAAATGTGCGCTTGAAAGCCCACGTTTCGGTATCCTCGACAAGAATCATGGGCACGTCCGATCGGTGGCCAGTGTCGAATCCCTGCCTTGGCAAGCGGTTCAGGCCGGCCCGGAATGTTCAACGGAATCGTTCAAACACGCCGGACCGCCTGCGCGCCCATCGCGCGATGACACTTCAAGGGTGACACCGACAAGTGCAGAGCCACGCCAGGCAATTCATCAGAAACCAGTCAGAAATCAGCTTTCGGAGTTCCTAATGTCCATCCAACGCACCCTCTCGATCATCAAGCCCGACGCCGTCGCCAAGAACGTCATCGGCCAGATCGTCGGCCGCTTCGAGCAAGCCGGCCTGAAGGTCATCGCTGCCCGCCTGGCGCAACTGTCGCGCGCCGATGCCGAGCGTTTCTACGCCGTGCACAAGGAACGCCCCTTCTTCAAGGACCTGGTCGACTTCATGATCTCGGGCCCGGTGTTCGTGCAAGTGCTGGAAGGTGAAGACGCCATCCAGAAGAACCGCGACCTGATGGGCGCCACGGACCCGAAGAAGGCCGAAGCCGGCACCATCCGCGCCGACTTCGCCGACAGCATCGACGCCAACGCCGTGCACGGCTCGGACGCTCCGGAAACGGCTGCCGTTGAAGTTGCTTTCTTCTTCCCCGAAATCAACATCCACAGCCGTTGATTTTCGCGTAAGCACTGAATTAGTTTTTTAGCGTTACCCAGGTCATGGAATCCGTCGAACGAATCAATCTGCTGGGGCTGGATGGCTCCGCCCTGTCCGAACTTGTCGGGCAGTGGGGCGGCAAGCCGTTTCGCGCCCGTCAGTTGCAGCGCTGGATGCACCAGCGCGGCGCCGATTCGTTCGACGCCATGACCGATCTGGCTCGCGAATTCCGCAGCCAGCTCGCGTCCAACTGCCGCATCGAGGCCTTGCCCGTCAATATCGAGCAGCGCTCGACCGACGGCACCCGCAAGTGGCTGTTCGACGTGGGGCAGGGCAATGCCATCGAAACCGTCTTCATTCCCGAAGATGATCGCGGCACCCTTTGTATTTCCAGCCAAGCCGGCTGCGTGGTCAATTGCCGCTTTTGCTCAACCGGGCATCAGGGCTTTAACCGCAACCTGAAAACCAGCGAAATCATCGGCCAGTTGTGGTGGGCCAAGCGCGTGCTGGAAGCCGATATCGGCACCGCCCGCCTGGCGAACGCCAAGGCTACCGAAGACACGCGCGTCGTCAGCAACGTGGTGATGATGGGCATGGGCGAGCCCCTGCTCAATTACGATCAGGTGCTGCCGGCCCTGCGCCTGATGCTGGACGACAACGCCTACGGCCTGTCGCGCCGCCGTGTCACGGTGTCCACGTCGGGCGTGGTGCCCATGATGGACCGCCTGTCGCAAGACTGTCCGGTGGCGCTGGCAGTGTCGCTGCACGCGCCCAACGATGCGCTGCGCGACGAACTCGTGCCGCTGAACAAGAAGTACCCGCTGAAAGAGTTGCTGGCGGCCTGCGAGCGCTATCTGGCGTTTGCCCCGCGCGACTTCATCACTTTTGAATACTGCATGCTGGACGGCATCAACGATACCGACCAGCACGCCAAGGAACTGATCCAAATTGCACGCCAGTTGCGTTGCAAGCTCAATCTGATTCCGTTCAACCCCTTCCCAGAGTCGGGCCTGAAGCGTTCCAACTCCGCCCGCGTGAAGGTGTTTGCGCAGCGGCTGATGGACGCCGGCATCATCACGACCGTGCGCAAGACCCGGGGCGACGACATCGATGCGGCTTGTGGTCAACTGGCCGGAGAAGTGCGCGACCGCACTCGGATTACCGAGCGCAACGCCGCACAGCGCCAGACCATACCAATTAAACAGGTGCATGCATGACGCAGGATGTTGCTTCTGCAGTTTCTGAAACGCCCGCCGGCGATGCTGGCAATATTGGCTCGGCATTGCGCTCGCTGCGCCAGGCCAAGGGCTGGTCGCTGGACGAGGTTTCCAGCCGCATCAAGTTTTCCCCGAAGCAGATCGAAGCTCTAGAAAACGAAGCGTGGGCTGACTTGCCCACGGGCGTTTCCCTGCGTGGCCTGGTCCGTAACTATGCGCGCCTGCTGGGTGCTGATTCCCAAGCCATCGTCGATTCGCTTGACCCCAAGGCCCGCGTTACCGGCCCTGTCAAGCTGAGTCCGGGCGCGCTGCATTCGGCGCACTCCATTCCCCAGTCCAGCGCTGATGACGACCGTTCGTCGTCCACCTCTTGGGGCTGGTTGATCGCCATTGTCCTGGTGCTGGCCGCCGGCGTGGCATATGCCTTCTGGCAAGGCTGGTTGCCGCAGCATTGGCTGCCGTTCGACTGGCTGCCCAAGCCCACCAAGTAAACCGGTTCCACCGATGCAAGATTCCTCTCTGCCTTGCCACGATGCGCCGCCTCCCTCTGTCGGGGCCGCCATGCGCCGCGCCACCCGCTCCGTAGCGGTGAAGTGGGGCGATCGCGTTGTCATGGTTGGGGGCGACGCCCCGGTCGTGGTGCAGTCCATGACCAACACCGATACCGCCGACCCCATCGCCACGGCGATCCAGGTCAAGGAGCTGGCGCTGGCCGGCTCCGAGCTGGTCCGTATCACCGTCAACACGCCCGAGGCGGCCCGCGAAGTGGTCGCCATCCGCGAACAGCTTGATCGCATGGGCGTGAACGTGCCGTTGGTGGGCGATTTCCACTACAACGGCCACAAACTGCTGACGCAGTTTCCGGAGTGCGCACAGGCGCTGTCCAAGTACCGGATCAACCCCGGCAACATGGGCGGCGGCAAGCGGCGCGACGACAACTTTGCACAGATGATCGAAGTGGCTTGCCGTTACGACAAGCCCGTGCGCATCGGCGTGAACTGGGGCAGCCTGGACCACGAACTGATGGCGCGCAAGATGGACGAAAACAGCCGCCGTGCGCAACCCTGGGAGGCCCAGGCCGTGATGCGCGACGCGCTGGTCGTGTCGGCCATCAGCAATGCGCAGCGCGCCGAGGAATTGGGCTTGCGCCGTGACGCTATCATTCTGTCGTGCAAGGTCAGTCACGTGCAGGATTTGATTGCGGTTTACCGCGACCTGTCGGCCCGCTGCGACTATCCGCTGCACCTGGGCCTGACTGAAGCCGGCATGGGAAGCAAGGGCATCGTGGCGTCCACCGCCGCGCTCGCCGTGCTGTTGCAGCAAGGCATCGGCGACACCATTCGTATTTCGTTGACGCCGGAACCTGGCGGCGACCGAAGCCGCGAAGCCATCGTGGCGCAAGAAATCCTGCAGACCATGGGCCTGCGCGCGTTCACTCCCATGGTGGTCGCCTGCCCCGGTTGCGGCCGCACCAGCAGCACGTTCTTCCAGGAACTTGCCGACAGCATTCAGTCCTACCTGCGTCGCCAGATGCCGGTCTGGAAGGCGCAGTACCCCGGCGTCGAAAGCATGAACGTTGCGGTCATGGGCTGTGTGGTCAATGGGCCGGGCGAAAGCCGCCATGCCGATATCGGTATCAGTCTGCCGGGAACGGGTGAAGTGCCCGCTGCGCCGGTATTCGTGGATGGCGAACGCACGGTCACCCTCAAGGGCGACCATATCGCCGAAGAGTTCCAGGCCATCGTCGAAGACTACGTGGCGCGCCGGTACGGCGTGCTCGCCTCTCATTAAAAGAAAGGGTGTAGCCGCAAGCGCGCCGACAGGTGCGCGATGCGGCATGATCAAGATGACTCAAGCTTTCCAGAAAGTCGCCGCCATACGCGGCATGAATGACGTGTTGCCCGGGCCGAGCGCCCGCTGGGAACAATTCGAGGAAATCGTGCGCGGCTGGCTGCGCGGCTACGGCTATCGCAACGTGCGTACGCCCGTGCTTGAGCATACGCGCCTGTTCACGCGCGGCATCGGCGAAGTGACCGACATCGTCGAAAAAGAAATGTACACGTTCACCGACGCCTTGAACGGTGAGTCGTTGACGATGCGTCCTGAAATGACGGCCGGCATCGTGCGCGCTTCCATTGAGCACAACTTGCTCTATGACCGCCCGCAGCGCGTTTATTCGATCGGCCCGGTTTTTCGCCACGAACGCCCGCAGCGCGGTCGCTACCGCCAGTTCCACCAGATCGACGTCGAAGCGCTGGGCTTTGTCGGCCCTGACGTGGATGCCGAGCTCATCGTCATGCTGGCCCGTTTGTGGAAGCTGCTGGGTTTGAAGGACGTGCGCCTTGAGCTTAATTCGCTGGGCCAGCCCGCTGAGCGCGCCGCGCATCGCGCCGCGCTGATCGAACACCTGGAAAAGCACCGCGACATTCTCGACGAAGACGGCCAGCGCCGCCTGTACACCAATCCGCTGCGCGTGCTGGACACCAAGAATCCGGCCATGCAGGAAATGGCGAACAGCGCGCCGCGCCTGTTTGATTTCCTGGGCGATGAATCCCGTGCGCACTTCGAAGGCGTGTGCCAGCGTCTGACCGAAGCCGGCATCGAATACAGCTTGAACCCGCGACTGGTGCGCGGCCTGGACTACTACAACCTGACCGTGTTCGAGTGGGTCACCGACCGTCTCGGTTCCCAAGGCACCGTGTGCGGCGGCGGCCGCTACGACGGCCTGATCGAACTGCTGGGCGGCAAGCCTGCCCCGGCGGTTGGCTTCGCGATCGGCATGGAACGCCTGCTTGATCTCTGGGAGCAAAGCGTCCAGTTGGACGCGCCCGCGGAATGCGATGTCTATGTCGTGCACCAAGGCGACGCGGCACAGCGCCTGGCTGCCAGCGTCGGCGAAACCTTGCGCGACGCCGGTCTGTCCGTGATCGTGCACGCCGGTTCGGCAGGCTTCAAGTCTCAATTCAAGCGTGCGGATGCCAGCGGCGCTCGCGTTGCGGTTATTCTTGGCGCCGATGAAGTCGCGTCGCAGACGGCCAGCGTCAAATATTTGCGTGCGGACGCGCAGGGCGACAACGCGCAGCAGCAGGTGCCGCTTGCGGACCTGGCCGCGGTACTGAACAACAAGGGTTAAGGCATGGCATACGATCTCGAAGAACAGGAAAAGCTGGACGCCATCAAGGCTTGGTGGGCGCGATACGGCACGCTGGTCGTGACGCTGTTTGCCGTGGTGGCGCTGGCGTGGGGCGGATGGTGGGGCTGGAAGGCTTACGAATCGCATCGCACCAACCAGGCCATGGGCTATTTTGAAGCACTGGAAGATGCTGCTCGCCTGGGCGGCGCGGACTCGTCGGTGCGCATCAAGGCCGCCGCCGCCACGCTGCGCGAACAGTATCCTGCAACGGGCTATGCCGCGCGCGGCGCCCTGGTTGCGGCGCAGGCGCTGCAAGCCCAGAAGGACGATGCCGGTGCGCGTGAACAGTTGGAATGGCTGGCTGCGCAAGGCAAGAACCCTGCCATGCAAGCCGTCGCGCGTCTGCGCCTGGCCGGCATGCTGCTGGATCAAAAGCAGTTCGACGCCGCGTTGGCGCAGTTGAACAACCCGCCAGCGGCCTTTGCCGCCTTGTTTGCGGATCGCCGTGGCGATGTCCTTGCCGCTCAAGGCAAGCGCGATGAGGCGCGTGCGGCATGGCAAAGCGCCATTGATGGCCTGGGTACGGCGAATCCGTTGACCCAAGCCGTGCAACTGAAATTGGATGCCCTGAGCGGAGCGTGACTGTAATGCGTAAATTTGCACCTGGTCGTACATGGCGTGGCGTCGTTTGCCTGGCGAGCTTGCTTGCCTTGAGCGGCTGCGGCCTGTTTTCCCATGATGACGGCCGTTACGATCCCGCGCCGTTGACCGAGTACAAGGCCGGCATGTCGGTGCGTCAGATCTGGTCCACGTCGATCGGCAGCGGATCCGGCCTGGGCTTCGCGCCCACCGTGCTGGGGTCCGCCGTTTACGCCGCCACGCCGGATGGTTCGGTCGGCAAATTCGACCTGCAAAGCGGCCGCGCTTTGTGGAAGGCCAAGACCGACTCCAAGCTGTCGGCCGGTGCCGGCAGCGACGGCACCACTACCGCTGTTGCCTCGCCTGACGGCGAAGTCATCGCCTTCGACGACAACGGCAAGGTCAAGTGGAAGGTCCGCGCCACCAGCGACGTCACCGTACCGCCCGTGGTGGGCTACGGCATCGTCGTCGTCCGTAGCGGTGACTACCGCATCCAGGCGTTTGATGCCAATAGCGGCGAACGTGTCTGGAGCGTGCAGCGTCCTGGCCCCTCGTTGGCCTTGCGCAGTGTGTCGCAGATGGTTCTGGCCGAAGGCCTGGTCATCTCGGGCCTGCCCGGCGGCAAGTTGATGGCGATTGCGTCGAATAGCGGCAACGTGCAATGGGAAGGCACCGTGGCCACGCCGCGCGGCGCCAGCGACCTTGAACGCCTGACCGACGTCGTCGGCACACCGCGTATCGCGGGCAATCTGCTTTGCGCAGTGGCCTATCAAGGGCGTATCGTCTGCTTTGACGTTACGGCTGGTGGCCGTCCGCTGTGGGCCAAGGACTTTTCCAGCGTCAGCGGTATGACGCTGGATGACCGCTTTGCCTATTCGGCGGATCAAAATAGCGTCATCAGTGCGTTTGCGCTGGATAATGGCGGCAACGTGTGGAAGCAGGCGGCCCTGAAGAACCGCCAACTGACGGCGCCCGCGCTGTTGGGTGGCGCGCTTGCAGTGGGCGACCTGGACGGCTATCTGCACTTCCTGTCGCGTAGTGATGGCAGCCTGATGGCTCGGCTGTCCGTGGGTGGAGGCGCCGTCGTTTCGCCGCCGCAAACCACCCCCCAAGGTGTGCTGGTCCAGACGGGCAATGGCAATCTCGTCCTGATCGGCACCAACTAAAACTTATAGAACAAAGCCTTACACCGTGTCTTTCAAGCCTGTCGTTGCCCTGGTCGGTCGCCCCAATGTGGGGAAGTCGACCCTTTTCAATCGCCTGACGCGATCTCGCGCCGCGTTGGTGGCCGATTTTTCCGGCCTGACCCGCGATCGCCATTATGGCGAGGGCAGGGTAGGCGAGATCCCGTTCATCGCGATCGATACCGGCGGTTTCGAACCGGTCGCCAAGGACGGTATCTTGCTGGAGATGGCGCGCCAGACCCGGCAGGCCATTGCCGAAGCTGACGTCGTGGTATTTCTCGTCGACGCGCGCGCCGGCTTGAATGCTCACGACCACGAGATCGCCCAACTGCTGCGCAAGTCTGGTCAGCAGCGCGTTCTGCTGGCGGTGAACAAGGCGGAAGGCATGGGCTTGGGCCCCGCCATTTCCGAATTCCACGAACTTGGCCTGGGCCAGCCCTATCCGATTTCGGCGGCGCACGGCGACGGCATCGTCGACCTGATCGAGCTCGCGCTGAAGGATCTGGCCGAGCCGCCAGCGGAAGACGAGCCGTTCGAAGACGGCGAGCATGATCATCGCATCAAGCTTGCCATCGTTGGCCGTCCCAACGTGGGCAAGTCGACGCTCATCAATACGCTGATGGGCGAAGAGCGCGTGATTGCGTTCGACCTGCCCGGCACGACGCGCGACGCCATCGAGATTGATTTCGACCGCGATGGCCGCCGCTACACGCTGATCGACACCGCCGGCCTGCGCAAGCGTGGCAAGGTGTTCGAAGCGGTCGAGAAGTTCTCCGTCATCAAGACGCTGCAGGCCATCGAGGCCAGCAACGTCGTGCTGCTGATGCTGGACGCGCACACCGAGATTTCCGAGCAGGATGCGCACATTGCGGGCTTTGTGCTGGAAACAGGCCGTGCCGTAGTGGTTGCCATCAATAAGTGGGACGGCCTGGACGGCGAGGAAAAGGAACGCATCGAACGCGAGTTCCAGCGCAAGCTGCGCTTCCTGTCGTTCGCGCGCATGCACACGATTTCGGCGTTGCGCGGGCAGGGCATCAAGCCGCTGCTGAAGTCCATCAACGCGGCGCATGCCGCAGCGTTCGCCAAGCTGTCCACCCCGAAGCTGACGCGTGAGCTGCAGGCCGCCATCGAGCAGCAGCAGCCTCCGCGCAAGGGAATCTTCCGCCCCAAGATGCGTTACGCGCACCAAGGTGGTCAGAACCCGCCGTTGGTCGTCATTCACGGCAACGCGCTGGATGCCATTCCCGATTCGTATCGCCGCTATCTGGAAACGCGTTTCCGCAACGCGTTCGATCTGGCTGGCACGCCGCTGCGCATCGAATTCAAGTCGTCGCACAACCCTTACGCGCAGGAAAGCTGATCCATGAGCCGTTTCTGGAGTCCCGTGGTCGGGACGCTCAGTCCGTATGTTCCGGGCGAGCAGCCCAAGCTTCAGAATCTGGTCAAGCTGAACACCAACGAGCATCCTTACGGGCCTTCGCCCAAGGTGCTCGAGGCCATCCGCGCTGCTACTGACGACACGCTAAAGCTTTATCCGGACCCTTCATCCGACCAGCTACGCCAAACCATTGCGGCCACCGTTGGCGTGCAGGCGAGCCAGGTCTTTGTCGGCAACGGTTCCGACGAGGTGCTTGCGCACGCTTTTCTTGCGCTGCTCAAGCACGACAAGCCGCTGCGTTTTCCGGATATCACCTACAGCTTTTATCCCGTCTATTGCGGGCTGTACGGCATCCAGTACGAAACGGTGCCATTGGCGGCGGACTTTTCCATCAATGTTGATGACTACCTGCCGGGGGCGAACGGGCAGTCAGGCGCCATCATCTTCCCGAATCCCAATGCGCCCACCGGCCGAGCCCTGAGCCTGGCTGACATCGAGCGCATTGTGGCAGCCAACCCCGATGCTGTCGTCGTGGTGGACGAAGCCTATGTGGACTTTGGCGGCGAATCCGCGGTGCCGCTGGTGGCTCGTTACGACAACCTGCTGGTGGTGCAGACGCTGTCCAAGTCGCGTTCGCTGGCTGGCCTGCGTGTGGGCTTCGCGGTGGGTAGCGCCGAGCTTATCGATGGGCTTGAGCGCGTAAAGAACAGTTTCAACTCCTACCCCATTGATCGCCTGGCGTCGGCCGGAGCAGTGGCGGCATTGGAGGATACAGAGTACTTTGAACGGACTCGCCAAGCCGTGATCGAAACCCGGTCGCGGATGACGGCGGGCCTGAACGCGTTGGGCTTTGAAGTGTTGCCGTCGGCTGCGAATTTCGTCTTCGCGCGGCATCCCTCGCAAGACGCTGCGGGCCTGGCCGCCGCCCTGCGCGAGCGCAGCATCATCGTGCGCCATTTCCGCCATGCGCGCATCGATCAGTTTCTTCGCATTACCGTCGGCACCAACGAGCAGGTAAACCTGCTTCTGAAAGCGCTTGCGGAGGTGCTGCATACGTGATTTTCAGAGCCTTCTCAGCTTGAAATCTCTGGTGTCACTTTTGCTTCCTGGCCAAGTAGCACGGGCCGGGAAAACCCTGTAGAGTACATGCTTCGATGTGCTCCACCAGTACAAGAAAGCACGTCATCATTCAATAACAAACAAATGGAGCCTGGCCAATGAGCAATAAAGGGCAAACTCTGCAAGATCCGTTCCTGAACACGTTGCGCAAGGATCATGTGCCCGTGTCGATCTACTTGGTGAACGGTATCAAGCTTCAAGGGCAAATCGAATCTTTTGATCAGTACGTGGTGTTGCTGCGCAATACGGTCACGCAAATGGTTTACAAGCATGCCATTTCCACCGTTGTTCCCGCGCGCGCCGTAAATTTCCAGGTGGAAGTCCCTGCTGAATAGTCTCGCTCCAGCTTTACCTTTTTTTGCCCGCCAGACGGTTGACGTCGGCGGGCATTTTCGCTTTGGCTCCAATATGGTGCATGTATGCGCGCTTTGATTATCAGCGTTGACCTGGGTGACCCGGACTTCGCTGCCCACGCCGAGGAATTCGCCATGCTGGCCAAGGGTGCTGGCGCGGAAGTCGTCGGCACGCTGACCGCTCGGCGCGACCGGCCCGACGCCAAGTTCTTCATCGGTTCCGGCAAGGCCGATGAAGCGGTCGGCATGGCGCAAGCCCTGTTGGCCGACATCGTTCTGTTTGACCAACCGTTGTCGCCCGCCCAGCAACGCAACCTTGAACGCGCTTTCAATCTGCGCGTGGTGGACCGCGTTGCCCTCATTCTGGATATTTTCGCGCTACGTGCCAAAAGCCATGAGGGCAAATTGCAGGTCGAGCTGGCACAGTTGCAGCATTTGGCCACGCGCCTGACGCGCATGTGGAGTCACTTGGAGCGTCAGCGCGGCGGTATCGGGATGCGCGGCCCGGGTGAATCGCAGCTTGAGATGGACCGCCGCATGATCGGTGCCAAAGTCAAGACGCTGCGCGAGCGCCTGGACCGGGTTGAACGCCAGCGTGTGACCCAGCGACGAGCGCGGGCGCGCGGCGGTGCCTTGTCGGTGTCTCTGGTGGGTTACACCAACGCCGGGAAGTCCACGCTGTTCAATGCGCTGACGCGTGCGGACAGCTACGCTGCCGACCAGCTTTTTGCGACACTCGATACGACCACCCGCCGTATCTGGATCGAAGGCGCCGGCTCCGTCGTGGTGTCGGACACCGTAGGGTTCATACGCGATCTGCCGCACGGCCTGATCGCGGCGTTTCGCGCAACACTGGAAGAAACGGTGCACGCCGATCTACTGCTGCATGTGGTGGATGCCGCCAGTCCACAGCGCGATGAGCAGATTTTTGAAGTGAACAAGGTACTTGCTGAAATCGGCGCCTCCGCCATCCCGACCATTCTGGTATACAACAAGATTGACCGGGCTGGACTCGAACCCCGGGTGGAGCGCGATGCACATGGTACGATTGCGCGAGTATTTGTAAGCGCTACCGAGCGCGCCGGTTTGGATGCGTTGCGCGGGGCAATTGCGGAGACCGGACAGATTGTGGGAAACAATGCCGCGAATTATCAAACTCTTCAATCTGAATGACCCCGGTTGGGGTCGTGGGAACAACAATGGCTCCGAGCCGCCGCCGAAGCGGCCTCAAGGCAGTGGAGACGGCCCACCTGACCTGGACGAAGTCTGGCGCGATTTCAACAATCGCATCGGCTCGCTGTTCGGTCGCAAGGGCGGTGGCGGTGGTAATAACCGCCCCAACAATCGAGGCGGCATGACGCCGCCTTCGCCGCGTGGCGCGCGCATCGGCCTGGGCGTTATCGCCTTGGTTGCGGCGGGCATCTGGCTGGCCAGTGGCTTCTACATCGTGCAAGAAGGCCAGGTCGCGGTTGTGACCCAGTTCGGCAAATACAAGAGCACGTCGCAAGCCGGTTTCCAGTGGCGTCTGCCGTATCCCATTCAAAGCCACGAAATCGTCAACGTGTCGCAATTGCGCACGTTCGAAGTCGGTTTCCGTGGCGGTTCGCGCAACAAGGTCCTGCCTGAAGCGCTGATGCTGACGACGGACGAGAACATCGTCGACATGCAGTTCGTCGTGCAATACCGTCTGCGTGCCGATGGCGCGCCTGACTATCTGTTCGAAACGCGCGACCCGGACGAATCCGTCCGCCAAGCCTCTGAAACGGCCATGCGCGAAGTCGTGGGCAAACAGACGATGGACTTCGTTCTTTACGAAGGCCGTACCCAGGTGGCCACGCAAGTACAGGAATTGATGCAACAGATCCTGGATCGCTACCAAAGTGGCGTGCAGGTCAGCACCGTGGCCATCCAGAACGTGCAGCCGCCCGAGCAGGTTCAAGCCGCCTTCGACGACGCCGTCAAGGCCGGTCAAGACCGCGAGCGTCAAATCAACGAAGGTCAGGCCTATGCCAACCAGGTTGTGCCGCTGGCCAGTGGCCAGGCGTCGCGCATGACTGAACAGGCTGAAGGCTACAAGGCCAAGGTTGTTGGCGATGCGCAGGGTAATACGTCCCGCTTCACCAGCATTCTGGGTGAATACGAAAAGGCCCCGCTGGTCATGCGCCAGCGCATGTACCTGGAAAGCATGCAGGACATCTTCACACGCGCCACCAAGGTCATGGTCGACACCAAGAGCAACAACAACATGTTGTATTTGCCCTTGGACAAGATCATGAATCTGGCCGCTCAAGACGGTGGCAAGTCCGCCGTCGGCAACCCGGGTTCGCCCGCGTTGATCAGTCCGCCGGTTCAACCGCCGTTGCGTAGCAACGTGGTCCCGGTGCCCCAATCTTCCGGCAGCAGCAATAGCAACACGCTGCCTCGCGACCGCATGTCGCGCTAACCCGGAGGAATTCTGATCATGCAACGTCTCATGCCCATCCTGGTCGGCCTGCTTATCGTGCTGGCTGCCCTGTCGTCCTCAGTCTTCGTCGTGCGCGAGCGCGACTACGCCCTGGTGTTCTCGCTGGGTGAAGTGCGCAAGACCATCAATGAACCTGGCCTGTATTTCAAGGCTCCGCCCCCGTTTCAGAATGTCGTGACGCTGGACAAGCGCATTCTGACTATCGAAACCAACGAAGCCGAACGCATCCAGACTTCTGAAAAGAAGAACCTGCTGATCGATTCCTACGTCAAATGGCGTATTGCGGACCCCCGTCAATACTACGTTTCGACGGGCGGCAACGAGCGCGTCGCGCAAGAGCGCCTGCAAGCGCTGATCCGCGATGCCTTGAATGCTTCGGTGAACGTGCGCACGGTGCGCGATGTGGTCTCGACCGAACGCGACAAGATCATGGCCGAGATCCTTGCCAACGTGGCCAAGCGCGCCGAGCCCTTGGGCGTGCAGATCGTCGACGTGCGCTTGCGCCGCATTGAGTTCGCGCCGGAAATTTCGGAATCGGTCTACCGCCGCATGGAAGCGGAGCGTACGCGCGTCGCCAACGAGCTGCGTTCCATCGGTGCCGCCGAAGGCGAAAAGATCCGCGCCGAAGCGGATCGTACGCGCGAAGAGGTCGTGGCCGAGGCTTATGCCAAGGCGCAGGGCATCATGGGTGAAGGCGACGCCGCCGCCGCCGCGATCTATGCGCAGGCCTATGGCAAGAACCCGCAGTTCTACACGTACTACAAGAGCCTGGAAGCCTACCGCGCATCGTTCTCGAAGCCGGGCGACGTGCTGGTGGTTGACCCCAGCTCCAGTTTCTTCCAGTTCATGAAAGACCCCGCCGGCGAAGCATTGGCGCCGGTGACCGTGCCCCCAGCCAAGTAAGTTGGCGACGCGCCTCGGTGCTGAAAGCCCCTTGGGTATCCAAGGGGCTTTTTCTTGATTCCTGGCTATGGCGAAGGGCGCCCAGAGGTATTAGAGGGACGGTTTGTGGGCCCCTGATCCCGGCTGGCGCTGTTCGCTGACTCATGTACAATACCGCGTAAGCTAGAAAACATTCCGCAGCGGCTGAGCGGGCTTACGCCCCCTCAGCCGCTTTTTCGTTTGGGCGACGCCCACGCATCACTTGGCGTTATTCAGGTAAACATTCATGGGTAACTGGTTGCTGCCCGAGAGCCTTGCCGACGTACTTCCGGCAGAGGCCCGGCGCATCGAGGAATTGCGCCGCGAACTTCTCGATCTGTATCGTACATACGGCTTCGAGCTCGTCGCGCCGCCCCTGGTCGAATACATCGATTCATTGCTGTCGGGCACCGGTAGCGATCTGAATCTGCGCACTTGCAAGCTGGTTGATCAGCTGACGGGGCGCACTCTGGGTGTACGGGCCGACATGACTCCTCAGGTCACGCGCATTGACGCGCACTTGTTGAATCGCGCTGGCGTGACCCGCCTGTGCTATTGCGGCAACGTGCTGCACGCGCGTCCGGCTGATCTGCTGTCCAGCCGCGAGCTGTTGCAGATCGGCGCCGAGATCTACGGTCATGCGGGTTTTGAAGCCGATCTGGAAATCATCCAGCTTGTGCTGGAAACCGTGGCGATTGCCGGGGTGCGTAACCCCCGTCTGGACTTGTGCCATCCGGGTGTGGTTCGCGCCATTGTCGAGTCGGACCCGGCGGCGGTAGAGTTGGCGGAAGATGTAATCCGCCTGCTGCGCGAGAAAGACGTGCCTGGTTTGAGTGAGCTGGCTGCGCGTGCGCCGGGCATGCGGGAAGAGACGCTAAAAGCGTTGACCCTGCTGCCGAATTTGTACGGCGGCCCGGAAGTGCTGAAGAACGCGCGCCGGGAATTGCCGTTGCTGCCCGGTGTGGCAAGCGCACTGGACGCGCTGCAAGCATTGGTGGACGCGATGCCGAATGTGGCGTTTGGCGTCGATCTGGCCGACGTGGGTGGTTATGGTTACCACTCCGGCGTGAAGTTCGCGCTGTACGCGGAAGGCTGGCACGACGCACTGGTCAGCGGCGGCCGCTACGATGACGTCAGCCGTGCATTCGGCCGGGCTCGTCCGGCTACCGGTTTCAGTCTTGATTTACGCAAACTGGCGGCGGGTTTGCCGCCAGCGGAACGGGCGCGTGCGGTTCGTGCGCCCTGGGGGCAGGCCCCCGCCTTGACCGAGGCGGTGCGCCGTCTGCGCCGGTCAGGGGAAATTGTCGTTCAGGTATTGCCCGGTCACGAGCAGGATCAGGACGAATTCGTTTGCGATCGCGAGCTGGCGCTGCAAGATGGCGCCTGGACGGTCAGAACGCTGTGACTAACTCCCTCTTGGAAACGAGAGGGCCGCGGGGAGATTTCCGGATTTCCCGAGAAACTCGATATTGATTCGTAACATGAGCAAGAACGTAGTCGTAATCGGCACCCAATGGGGTGACGAGGGCAAAGGCAAGATCGTCGATTGGTTGGCGGAATCCGTCCAGGGCGTGGTCCGCTTTCAGGGTGGTCACAATGCCGGCCATACGCTGTGGATCAACGGCAAGAAGACGATTTTGCGCCTGATCCCGTCGGGCATCATGCATCCTGGTGTCACCTGCTTCATCGGCAATGGTGTCGTGCTATCCCCGGAAGCCCTGCTCAAGGAAATCGAAGAGCTGGAAGCCGCCGGTCTGGATGTGCGCTCGCGCCTGCAGATCTCTGAAATCTGCCCGCTGATCCTGCCCTATCACGTGGCCATCGACAAGGCGCGCGAGGCGCGCAAGGGCGAAGGCAAGATTGGCACGACCGGTCGCGGCATCGGCCCGGCTTACGAAGACAAGGTTGCTCGCCGCGCTTTGCGCGTGCAGGATTTGTTCAACCCATCTCTGTTTGACGAGAAGCTGGCCGAAGTGCTGGATTACCACAACTTCGTGCTGACCAAGTACCTGGGTGCCGAAGCGGTTTCCGCCAACGAGGTGCGCGATCAGGCCATGGCGCTGGCTCCGGCCATCGCCCCGATGGTCAAGGATGTGTCCAGCAATCTGTACGCAATGCAGCAGGAAGGCAAGCGCATCCTGTTTGAAGGCGCGCAGGGCGCGTTGCTTGACGTCGACCACGGTACGTACCCGTTCGTCACCAGCAGCAATTGCTTGGCTGGCGCCGCGTCCGCAGGTGCTGGCGTCGGCCCGCAGCAGTTGGATTACGTCTTGGGTATCACCAAGGCGTACACCACCCGCGTGGGTTCTGGCCCGTTCCCCACGGAATTGGTCGATGAGATCGGCACCCGCCTGGCCACCATCGGCAAGGAATTTGGTTCGGTCACGGGGCGTCCGCGTCGTTGTGGCTGGTTTGATGGCGCCGCGCTGAAGCGTTCGGTTCGTCTGAATGGAATTTCCGGCCTGTGTATCACCAAGCTGGACGTGCTTGATGGTCTGGAAACGATTCAACTTGGCGTGGGCTATCGGGTGAACGGCGAATTCCGCGACGTGCTGCCTTATGGCGCGCACGCTGTTGCGCAAGCGCAACCGGTTCTGGAAGAACTGCCGGGTTGGTCGGAATCGACTGTCGGCATCACCGAGTACGACAAGCTGCCCGCGGCGGCCCGTCGTTACCTGGAACGTGTTGCGGAAGTCTGCGGTGTGCCGATCGACCTGGTGTCGACGGGACCTGACCGCAATGAAACCATTGTCCTGCGTCATCCCCTGAAGGGCTGATCGGGTTATTATTCCAAAGGCCGCCGCCGGTCTCATACCGGCGGCGGCCTTTTCGTATCTTTAAGCAGGAGATGCTTACCTATGAGCACGCCGACCAATGATGAAAGCCATCTGTGGGTGACGTGGGACGATTACAACCGGTTGATCGAGCGCCTGACCTTGCAGGTGCATCAGTCGGGATGGAAGTTCGACAAGATTTTGTGTCTGGCGCGCGGCGGCATGCGCGTCGGCGATGTTATGTCCCGTATTTTTGACGTGCCGCTTGGCATTCTTGCTACCAGCAGCTATCGCGAAGCCGCCGGCACGAAGCAGGGCGATATGGATATCGCCCAGTTCATCACCATTACGCGCGGCACGCTGTCCGGCCGGGTGTTGCTGGTGGACGACATGGTTGATACGGGGAAAACCTTCAGCAAGGTCTATGACCATCTGAAAAGCCAATTCGCGGATATTACGGAGTTGCGCAGTGCCGTGCTGTGGTGGAAGGGGCATTCCCAAGCCACGCCTGACTATTACGTAGAAAAGCTGCCGACGAACCCCTGGATTCACCAGCCGTTCGAAGATTACGACAGCCTGCGTCCGCATCAGCTGGAAGCCTGGATCCGCAAGGGTCACACGAGCTGATCTGTAGTAAGGATCGGAATGTGGGGGGAGGTGTATGCGCCTGGTGTCCCCCTAGTAGTCAAAGCTGCGCTGACCATGCTAGAATCGCTGGTTATCGCTAAACCGAACTTGGCTTGTTACTCTTTGGGTAGTCTTTGGGTAACGGAAACAGCCAGCGGAAATCCGAGAAAAACGTAAAAACGGCAAGAAGTGGGTCGTGCATCTGGTACTGCTGAAGCAGCGCTGCATGTTTTCCTGCTACGTCATTTTTCAAGAGCTCGGGTTGCGCTTTCAAAGGTTCCACGTTCCGCGGTTATCGCGGACCTGGACCCGCGCAGCGTTGCTGGTAAGCAAGCCAGGTTTGTCATCAACTTTTGTTACCCTACAAGCAGGCCAATCACTTTATGCCTATCGTTCGACTGAAGGAAAACGAACCGTTTGAAGCCGCTCTGCGCCGCTTCAAGCGCACCATCGAAAAGACCGGTTTGCTCACCGAGCTGCGTTCGCGCGAGTTCTATGAGAAGCCCACGGCTGAGCGCAAGCGCAAGCATGCCGCCGCCGTGAAGCGCCACTACAAGCGCATCCGTAGCCAACAACTGCCCCCGCGCCTGTATTGATTTTTGATTCCCGAATCTATTGATTCCAGAATCATTCATCCAGGATCTACTCGCCCGAGTCGACGTCGTCGACGTAGTCGGGCGATATGTGCAGTTGCGAAAGGGTGGGGCCAACTTGCTTGGCCTGTGTCCCTTTCATAACGAAAAAAGTCCGTCATTCACTGTCAGCCCCACCAAGCAGTTTTATCACTGCTTCGGCTGTGGAGCACACGGCAGCGCCATCACTTTCCTGATGGAACATACGGGTACCAGTTTCCCCGAAGCCGTGCGCACGCTCGCGGCTTCGGCGGGAATGACGGTTCCCGAAGAAAATCGCAGTCCACGCCAACAGCAGGAATCCGCGCGCCGCAAGGCCGAGGAATCCCGCCATACACAGGTGCTGGATGCCGCCCAGGCGCATTATCTGAAACAGTTGCGAGCATCGCCCGCTGCGATCCGCTACCTGAAACAGCGCGGCCTGACCGGCGAAATCGCGGCGCATTTCGGCTTGGGGTGGTCAGGCACGGATCGCCACGGCTTGTCGCAGGTTTTTCCCAATTACGAAGATCCCACGCTGGTGGAGTCAGGACTTGTCATCGAATCCGAAGACGGCCGTCGCTATGACCGCTTTCGCGAGCGCGTCATGTTTCCGATCCGCAATGCGCGGGGTAGTCTCATCGGATTTGGCGGGCGCATCATCGGTAAGGGCGAGCCCAAATACCTGAATTCCCCCGAGACGCCGCTGTTCTCCAAGGGACACGAGCTTTATGGTCTGTGGGAAGCGCGCCAAGCCATTCGGCAGGAAGGTCAGGTGATCGTGGTTGAAGGGTACATGGACGTGGTGGGCTTGGCGCAGCAAGGCATCGCCAACGCGGTCGCCACGCTGGGTACGGCGACCACACCGGACCACGTAAAAAAGCTGTTGCGCGCAAGCGATAAGGTCATTTTCAGTTTCGACGGGGATGGAGCGGGTCGCCGGGCTGCCTGGCGGGCATTGCAGGCTTGTCTGCCTGTGCTACGCGACGATATCGCGATACGCTTTTTGTTTTTGCCGTCGGAACACGATCCCGATTCTTACGTCCGCGAATTGGGCGCCGAAGCGTTTCGAGCCTGCTTGGGCGATGCGGTGGCGCTTTCGCGTTTCCTGTTGGATGAGTTGGCCTCGCGCCATAACATGTCCGAAGCGGAAGGGCGCGCCAGTTGCCTGCACGAAGCCAAGCCTTTGCTGGCGACGATTCCCGAGTGCGCGTTGCGCGTTCAAATCGAACGCGAAATGGCCAAGCTGGTGCAACTGACGCCCGAGGAAATGGCACAGATTCTGGCCCAGCAGGCCGCCAAGCCTTTTGCGCCGGCCGGGTCCAAGCATCCTTCTGGCGAAGGGGGCGGCGCAGCAGGAGTTTCTGGCTCGGATCATGATGGCGGGCACTCGGATATGGGTTACGACTTTGCCGGGCATGATTTTCAGGACATTCCCGCCGACGAGCCTGACTATGCCGATTACGGACATATTCCGTCGCAAGGCGCTGAAATGCTTGGCGCTAGCGGCCAAAGGGCGGCTGGAAAACCCGAATGGAAGAGCAAAGGCGACTGGAAGGGCAAGAGCGACTGGAAGGGCGGGAAGGGCAACTGGAAGGGGCGCCGGGACAATGATGTCGGTGGTTTCGAAGGGCGCCGCACGATGCCGTCGCTGGCCAAGCGTTTGCTGGGTCTTTTGCTGGCCCACCCCGAATTAGTGGACTCCATGGGCGATCAGCAGCTTGAAGTCATCGACCATGGCCCCCATCTAGGTTTGGTAAGAGACCTGATCATGCTGGCCCAATCCAGCGGTGCGCGCCATGTGGGCGCCCTGCTGGAGGCCGCCGAGCCAGATTCGGACTTGGCGACCGTCTTGAAGGGGCTGCGCGCGGACATCTTGTCGCAGGAAGATCTGCCCGACCCGCAAACCGAATGGGATGACGCATTGCGGCGTATTGAATTCGATTCAGCCAAGCTCGAAATGGCCAAGCTGGCATCCACCGGGCTGGCCACGGAAGAAGCGCGCAAGCGCTACCTGGAGCTCTCGGGCAGAATGGCCGTGCTGAAAAATGCCGGGATACGTTAAATGCGCTAAAATCAAAGGTTGTCCGTTGGCAGTTGCCGTCGGCTCGTTTGCAATTGAACTCAGTTGAACTGAAGCTGAATTGTTGGACTGCGTTGAAAGTCCCGACGAGCACGAACTCGGCAAATCCGACGGAATCAAATCAGGATGGCGCGATCTAATTCTGAAGTGATGTAGATGGCAGCATTGGTAGAGCGTAGCGGTAGAGTTGTAGCAGCAATAGAGTATCGGTGCTGGGAAAAGAGCACTAGAGAAAAAGTACTAAGAAATTGGAATCGGCATTGAAAATTGGCCGCAGGGTTTAACCGCAGCGGTCGAAATTGTTACATCATTAAATTATTATGGCCAATGGCTGATAGCCAAAGGCTGAGCGGTGAATCAGGCAGTTCAACGACGAGCATTTTTGCGTAGCGTTAGTGGTCTGGGTGCTGTGTCTACATAGCTGCTAGGGGCAATGACCCCATAAGCAAGCAAAGCCTATTTATAGGCAGGCAGCCCCCCCAACGCCCGGAATCCGTCGCGGAATGAGGTTATGCACGTGAAGCGCCCGAACGGTATTGCACCGCCACGTCGCCAAACGGGTTCGAAAGAACTGGCGCTGCGAACAACGCAGCCGCGTGATCTTCGCCGATTTATCTGTTTTACCCGTAGCTGCGTCGCGCTAGGCCACTGTCTGGCGTGGTGCTTGCGCGGTGCAACATGCCCAAACGGGTTGCGACGACCACGGAAGCGACTATGACCAAATCCACCGGCAAATCCTCCTCTGCAATTGATGCGGCTGAAATCAAGGCCCCCGCGGCCAAGCGCGCCGTAAGCATGGCGGCGGAAAAAGCGCCCGCCAAGACGGCGGTGAAGGTCGCCAAGCCTGCTGCTGTCAAAACGGCTGCCAAGAAGGCAACCAAGACGGCTGCGGCTGACAAGCCCGAAAAAGTGACGAAGGCTCGCGCCAAGAAGGCTGAGGACAAGCTCGCCGACCTGGTGGGCGGCAGCGCCCCGCGCTCGGGCCCGGTCCCGAGCGGCCGCCGCCCGGGACGTCCCGCCAAGAACGCCAACAATGATTCCGACGGTTTCGACGACACGATGGACGGCGAAGGCGAAGTCCTGCCCGATCTGAAGCCGCCCAAGCGTGGTGGCAAGCGTGGCAAGGCCGATCCCAAGGATCTGATCGCCCGCGGCCCGGTCACGCCGGAAGAATACGAAGCGCGCCGCAACCGCCTGAAGCAGTTGATCAAGCTGGGCAAGGATCGCGGCTACCTGACGTACGGCGAAATCAACGACCATCTGCCTGATGACTTGGTGGATGCCGAAGCCATTGACGGCATCATCAGCACGTTCAGCGATATGGGTATCGCGGTCTATGATCAGGCACCCGACGCCGAAACTCTGCTGATGAGCGAGAACGCGCCGGTCGCGTCCAACGACGACGACGTCGAAGACGAAGCCGAAGCCGCGCTCACCACCGTGGATTCCGATTTCGGCCGCACCACCGACCCCGTCCGTATGTACATGCGCGAAATGGGTTCGGTCGAGCTGCTGACTCGCGAAGGCGAAATCGAAATCGCCAAGCGCATCGAAGACGGCTTGAAGCACATGGTCATGGCCATTTCGGCCTGCCCGACCACGATCAACGAGATTCTTGCCCACATCCTGCGCGTGCGTGAAGGCCAGGCGCAGATCGACGAAGTCGTTGATGGCCTGGTTGATCCGGAAGACGGCGAAGAATATGCTGGCGCCGGTGTTACCGCGGACGAAGACGAAGGCGATGACGGCCCCGCCGGCGGCATGTCCAGCAAGCAGCTGGAAGACCTGCGCGTGAAAGCGCTGGCAAAATTCGACGAAGTGAGCAAGCAGTTCGACAAGATGCGCCTGTCGTACGAGAAGGACGGCTACAAGTCGGACATCTACGTGCGCGCCCAGGAATCCATCCAGAACGAACTGATGGGTATCCGCTTCACCGCCAAGATGGTCGAGAAGTTGGCTGACACGCTGCGCAGCCAGGTGGAAGAAGTGCGCCAGCTTGAACGCGCCGTCCTGCATACGTGTGTGGACCGTGCGGGCATGCCGCGCTTGCACTTCATCAAGGTCTTCCCTGGCAACGAAACCAATCTGCAATGGGTGGTCGACGAAGTCGCCGCTGGGCATCCCTACGCCGAGACGCTGGAACGCCAGATTCCCGCTGTTCAGGAATTGCAGCAGAAGTTGATCGACCTGCAAACGCGCGTCGTGCTGCCGCTTAAGGACTTGAAGGACGTCAACAAGCGCATGGCCACTGGCGAAGCCAAGGCTCGCAAGGCCAAGCGCGAAATGACCGAGGCCAACCTGCGTCTGGTGATCTCGATTGCGAAGAAGTACACGAACCGTGGCCTGCAGTTCCTGGATTTGATCCAGGAAGGCAACATTGGTTTGATGAAGGCCGTGGACAAGTTCGAATACCGTCGCGGCTACAAGTTCTCGACGTACGCCACGTGGTGGATTCGTCAGGCCATCACGCGTTCCATCGCCGACCAGGCGCGCACCATCCGTATCCCGGTTCACATGATCGAAACGATCAACAAGATGAACCGGATCAGCCGTCAGATTCTGCAGGAAACCGGCGCCGAGCCGGATCCCGCGACCCTGGCGCAGAAGATGGACATGCCCGAGGACAAGATCCGCAAGATCTTGAAGATCGCCAAGGAACCGATCTCGATGGAGACGCCGATTGGTGATGACGATGACTCGCACCTGGGCGATTTCATTGAAGACACCTCGACCCTGGCGCCGTCGGATGCGGCCTTGCATGGTTCCATGCGTGATGTGGTCAAGGAAGTGCTAGACTCTCTCACCCCGCGTGAAGCCAAGGTTCTGCGTATGCGTTTCGGTATCGAAATGAGCACCGACCAGACCCTGGAAGAAGTGGGCAAGCAGTTCGACGTCACTCGCGAGCGCATTCGCCAAATAGAGGCTAAAGCGCTGCGCAAGCTGCGTCACCCCAGCCGGGCCGATAAGCTGAAGAGCTTCCTGGAAGGGCAGTAATCGTTTCCTGGGCCTCTAGCTCATGCCTGGTTAGAGCAGCGGACTCATAAGCGTCTGCTCAGTTTGGAAAAAGTATTTAAAAACAATAAGTTAGAGTGTTTTCTAGGCTCTGCGGATTCGTAAGGCTACGCATAGGCTACAAACGCTGTAAAATCTAGTTCAAGGGGCCTGTAGCTCAGTTGGTCAGAGCGTCCGACTCATAATCGGCTGGTCGTGGGTTCAAGTCCCGCCGGGCCCACCAAATCCCCTCTGAAAGCCACTCTAACGGGTGGCTTTTTTCTTGCCTGCTCCTACCCCATTGGTAGCCTAAAACGACTCTGTAGCCTCGTCAGAGCCTAGCCGTAGCCTTGGGGTCGTCCGTGGCTCAAAACTGCCTCCAAAGCCTGTCCTACAAGTGGCAAAAATCCTCTGTTGGCCTGGTCAAAAAGACTAAAAAAAGACAAGGTATATCAACCACTCAAGAGATAAAAAAACAAAGAAAAAGCCCCGTTTTTGGGGCTATTTTTTTATTGACTATCGCTGTTAAATCTATAGTCTGGATTGTCGTCATAGATTTCAAAATCAGGATCAACAAATCCCTCGTCCTCAATGATTTCGTCATCCTCAGAATCCTCAGTTGTTATTCTGTCAAATGCGTTGAGAAAGTATGTGCTTAGGCGTCCTGCATTCTCAGTGTATTGGTCATAGGTGATGATGTCGTCAGTCATGCTTTCTTGTAATTCTCTGAAAGCGTTTGCATGAGCAATGACTAAATCATTCAAGTTCTCTATGTTGGTGTAAATTTCGCGGTTCATATCCTTTCTCCTGTGGTTGTATATTAGTTATACAAAATAGGAAAAAGAAATCAAGAAACTGACTGAAATTCGATATCTTTATTGTCTAGATTTTCATTTTCTTATCTTTGGTTTTTCCTGCTTTAGCGATTGGTTGAGTGTTCTTGTGGGCTAGGTTATTTCTAAGTTTATTGTGTAGATTTTGCTTTTCAATAAGCTTGAAAATATCATCCACCACGCTTGCGTTTTGACCCATTTGGATAGCAGCCTCTTTTGTTTCATTGAGCATCATGATTGAGCTTTCAGGGACTTTTAGGTTGTGATTGACAATGATATTTTGAGCTACTGATAAACGTCTGTTGTAAATTGCCTCATTGATTGGGCATTCATCCTGATCAAAGATGTCAATGCCTCTTTTGACAAAAACATCAATTACATCGTTGCGTCCGTTTCTTGCGGCCCATAACACTGAGCCTCTGTTTTGGGTATTGATGTCAGCACCGTTCTCTAAAAGTAATTCAACGGTTTCTGCATGTCCATTATTAGAGGCCCAATACAATGCATCATCCTCTCTGGAATGAATATTTGCACCATGCTTTAAAAGCATATCAACGATTTCAGTATGTCCACCTTTTGATGCATTTATTAAGGCTTGGTCATCTCTTTCACTTACCTCTGCACCTAGTTCTATCAAATAATGAACAAAGTCTTTGTGTCCATATTCGGCTGCAAGTATAAGATATGAGTTGTCTTGGTCATGTATGTTTGCACCTTTATCAATTATGCTCTTTGCCATCTCATGTCTGCCATATGCTGCTGCTTGATAAAGGGCGTCGTTGAGTAAGCATGTTTCAGATTTCTCATCATCTGTTGCTTTGCCAAGAACATAATTGACGATATTTTCTTTATCCTCTTTGATTGCGTAATCCATAGCACTAAAACAAAATCTTTGTATTTGATATGTTGTAAGGCTGGTGTTCTCAATAGCGGCGTTTTCAATGGTTTTGAACAATTCAAGATTGCCTTTTGATGCAGCATATGTTAAGCCGTTCCAATCGTCCTCATCCTTGCATAATGGATTAATTCCATTGAGTAGCATTGTCTTTACAACGTCTAAATCCTCTTTGTCGCAAGCGTCTAAAAATAACTGATGTATTGTTTTTGTTTCAATCATGTCTTTCCTTTGTAGTTATCTAATACTTATACAAAATATTCAAAGAAAAGCAATGTTTAAGGCAATAAAAAAGCCCCTTGATAGGGGCTTTGTGCTTTCTGATTTGTATATCAGTAGTCATGTGTGAACATTGCTGTTGTATACCTTGGCTGCTCAGTTCCACATTCAAAATCTGTAATCAAGTAAATGTCTTTACCGTCATCTAACTTGTATTTGCTCAAGAGCCTGCCCTCTGCTGTAGAGATAGCCACAAAGTTTGCAATTTGGTCGTCGTCTGTGAGAACTCCCCAATTGCAATTTGCATGGTTGTAAAAGTAGGGCATGAGATCAATGCCCTTGTCTTGGATATGACTTGCCAAAGCATGATGGCAAAGCGTTTTTCCAAGGTCAAACTCTTTTTGGTTCTTTAGAAAATAGGCCAAGAGAACGGCTTTGACTTTCTTGTGTGAATGATCGGGGTATTCAAATCCGTCCACCAAGAGATTGAGTGCAGATGCAACCTCTGCATTGTCATCATAGATGTCTGCAATCTTTTCGTCGCTGTTCTGCCAAAGGGCAACGATTGCGTCTTTCTTTTCCATTTTCCAAAGTCCTCGTTTGTTTGCAATGATTATATTTTATGTTCACGGTTAGGTGGCGTCCAGGGATAAACGCATTATTTTCATTCTTTTTTGTTGAATGCCCTTGATTTAATCTTTGTTTTTTGTATAACTAAGAGACAACTATTCAACAAAGGAGATCACATGAAAAAAACATTAGTTGCTTTATCTTTATTAGCTTTAGCGAGTGCTGCAAGTGCTCAGGAAATCAACAAACACTTATCTGACGGCTTTGGCGTGTTCGGTGGTGTATCTTTAGGAAATACCGCAGGAGAAAAGTCTACAGGCTATACATTAGGTGTTGATTACACAAAATACTTGAATAACAGTTTCTTTGTTCAGCCATCATTGCAATACATTGACTCAAAAACCGATTACAACGACAAGCACATTGTTGGTTTAATCAATGGTGGCTATACATTCTTACTTGATAACAATGTCACTGTCAGCCCAAAAGCAGGTGTTGGCTATCGTTACACAAGATGGAATAGAACCTACACACAAGGCGAATTAGGTGTTCCTATTCCTAATTGGACTGTTCATGAAAGTGGCAGTGATTCAGGGGTAGTGTTCAATGTCGGTGTTGATGTAGGCTTTGCAAAAAATTGGAATGTGGGCTTGAATCACATCAGAATGAAAGGCAAAAACGGCAATCATGCAGACTACACAAGTTTGACTTTGGGCTACAAGTTCTAAGCCAAAGCACCAAAAGAAAAAGCCCCTTGATTGGGGCTTTGTTTTTTCAAATATGGACTCTTAGAATCCCCATGTTGCACCTACGGATGCACCTTTCATAACTCCACTGCCTACGATTTTCATATTCACTATGGCATTGCCTTGTCTGACTGCAATACCGATGGCCATCGCTGATTTGCCATTGACTGTTGATGCAGCCATGCCAATCTGTCTTTCAAGTCTTGGGTCAAAAACAATCCCTGCTGCTGCCATGCCCATAGCTGCCGCTGAGTATGCGTAGCCCTTGGTCATGTTCTCAAATCCATTCATACGGTTCTCAAGGTTGCCCACTCTGTTGTCAAGCTTTGCAATATCCTTGGTGTTTTCAGCTACTTGCACATTGGTTGCTGCCAAGCCTGTTTGTAAGACTGTAATTGCTCCACCTTGAACGGCAATGTCTGCTGTGTTCTTATTGGTCTGAGTCTCTACCTCTGCAACCTTTGTATTAGTCTGAGCAAGGCCATTTTGCAAGCCTGTGATTTGCTCTGTATGGGTTGCAATGTCAGCCGTGTTCTTTGCTGTTTGAACCTCTACGGTCGCTACTCTTGCTGTGGTTTGAGTAAGTCCGTCTTGTAGCCCTGTAATCTGTCCAGCTTGAACGGCTATGGCTGTGGTGTTTGCGTTGGTCTGTGTCTGCAAGCTTGAGATTTGCCCTGTGTGGGTATCAATCTGACCTTGCAATAGGGCTGTGTCAGTGGTGCCGTTAGAAACGGTCAAGGAACTGATTTGAGCCTGCATGCTGCTGATGTTGCCGTTGGCAGTCTGCATGTCACTAGACAAGGTTGATACCTGGGCTTGTGTCGCAGTCAAAGAACTCTGCATTGAGCTCACATTGGCGGTCGCTGTCTGTGCCTCGGTTTGGGCTGCTTGCGCCTGGCTAGATGCATTGCTTGCCTGTGTGCTTGCGGTAGAAACACTGCTCTCTAGTGTTGATACCTTGGCGTCTGTGGTGGCCTGCTTGCTTTCAATCGCAGTGAGTTGAGAGCTATGGGTGTCAATCTGTGATTGCACTCCTGATAGGTCTGTAGATCCTGAGCCTCCTGATGAGGCTGCAATCAAGCTCTTGACTTGGCCTAGATTGACGGCATCACTATCTAGAACCCCATTGGCGACATTCCCAATGCTTAAGCCTCCAACTGAAAATTGATTGTTTGCTGTGCAGCCGCTTGTGAAATTCGCACTACCAAAAGCAATGCAGTTATAAAAGCCGTTGTCTGACAATCCAATGCCAAACAACATAGACAAAGTATTCTCTGTGTTGTTTGTAATACTGTTGTTATTGCCGAAAACAAAAGCTCTTACTCCTGTTGTGGTAGTTGAGATGTCGTTTTCGTTACCAAAGATTCCCGCATTCTGAGAACGGTTGAAATTGTATGAGCCAAAGATATTTGCCCCATAAGCAGTGTTCGTGTTCCCAAAGCCTGTGATTGTTTGGCCTGATTGAAATAAGGTGTTCTCTAGTCCAACGGTTGTGCTTTCTGATCCTCCTGTTGTTGCCGCGTTTTGAACGTTGCTTTTATCTACTACTACTGATTGAGCAAAAGCTTGGCTTGCACATAAAGCTAGTATTGCTACATAGATTTTCCTTTTCTGTAAGTTCATTGTTATGTCTCCATTGTTGTTGTTATATGGTTATACAAAAAAAGGAAAATAAATCAATAGCAAGAAAAGAAAAAAGCCCCAAAGATTGAGGCTTTCAGCTTGATTTAAGTTTTCTTTAATTGCCAACTATGTTTGTGGGAAATCTCACTACATCGGCAAGAGCTTTACTCATCTTGTTTGAAAGATTGATTTTGACGCTCTTGGTATCAAGAATATCGTTTGTGAACCACTTGTTATAGTTTTGAGTGAATACACCTGTTTGCATTTCTACGGTGATGTAATCGTTCAAGACTTTGCCAAGCTTGGAACCTTTTTGACTCATGATGCCGTATGGGTCAACACTCAAATGGTCGTCTGTTACTATAAAAGCGTCTTTGTCTGATCTTGCTTTGATTGCTGATAATAAAAGAATGTCGTCATAAATCACAATGGCAGGGTTTTGACTGGCTTTTAACTTATCCAAAGCCTCAGTCATGTCTTTGACAACAATCTTGGTGTAGTCAGGTTTAACTGTTTTGTTTCCCTCGTTGTTGATTGAAATGAAATCTACTGCTGATGTGCCGTCTATCACGATAGTGTCAATCTTTTGGCTTTGCTTTCCAATCAAAGTGAATGAGGTAGATGGCAATCTAGCAACTCTCATGTGAGAGATATAAGTAGGGATTGAGAAATCCACATCCTCACGTCTCTTTGCTGTGTTGGTAGTCGCGCCACATTCAAGGTCAATCTTGCCGGTCTTGATGGCATCAATACGGTCTTTAGGTGTCACCATGACCCACTCAGTAGCCAAAGGTTTGCCCAACTTTTTCTCTAAGTAGGCAACAAAGTTTTTGCATATCTCAACGGTTTGACCTGTTGGATTGCCTTGAGCGTCCTTGTAAGACACTGGAACGGCTTTTTCTCTAAAGCCAAGCTTGATAGTGCCTGTCTGTGCAACTCTGTCTAAAGAGTCTGCATGTGCCACCCCTGCCAATAAGGCAAGGGCGATAGTGATTGCTGATTTGGTTTTCATAGTTCTATCTCCTGTTGTTGTTCTTGATTATTTGGTGTCCCATTTGAATGATTTTTCTAAAATCAAAACACTGCAAAGTTTTCCTGTGTTCTTGATAACTACTTTCACATCGTCAGATTTGTAGCTGTTCAAGATAGTGTTTGCTCCTGCCTTATCGCTAAGACTTGTGCAATCAGATTGACCTCTCATACATTGGCCTGGTTGTTCCCATATCTCTGTCAACTCGCATGGCTGTTTAGAAAGCTCTGCTTGTGCTTGAGCTACGCTGAAAGTTGCGTCTGCTGCGAATGCTGTTGTAGCTGTTAAAGCTAAAAGGGTTGCTAATAATTTACTCATGGTTTTCTCCTTTGTTGTTGTGTGAGTAGGTTTGATAAGAGACTTTGACGCCTTTTATCATTGGAATGATCGCAAAATACAAGATATACATATTAACTGTGCCAATGATTGTCAAGTTCAAGCCAATTGGGCCAAAATTACTTGCATTGAAAAGTGCAAAAGCACCAATCAAAAAGTAGTTCCATGTTGAGCCTTTGTTTTCCTTAAAATCGTATTTGAAAGAAAGTAAAGCAATTGCCAAGAACATTGCCAAGGCTGTATAAACATAACCGCTGTCTCCAAAGATTAAGCCGCCTGCTATTGCCAATGTGTTCCAAATAATGATTGCTTTCTTGCTTGGGTGTATAACTTTCATATTCTTGCTCCTATGTAATAGTTATACAAAAATGAAAGACAAAATCAAGAGCATCGCCAAAAATTCGATATCATTGAGCAAAGAAAAAGCCCCAATCAAGGGGCTTTGTTTCATTCTAGGTTGAGGGCGTTTAAGAAATCTTTTGCTCTCTGTGTTCGTGGGTTCTCAAAGAACTCGGCTGTTGGTGTTGCCTCCAAAAGCAACCCTCCTTTTTCAAAGAAAACTACCCTGTTGGATACATGCTTTGCAAAGCTCATTTCGTGGGTCACTACTATCATGGTGGTGCCTTGCTTTGCTATGTCCTCCAAGAGTCTCAAGCTGCCTTTGACAAGTTCAGGATCTAGGGCGCTTGTAGGTTCGTCAAAGAGAATGATTTCAGGGTCCATAGCCAAAGCTCTTGCCACGGCAATACGCTGCTGCTGTCCACCTGATAGCTGACCTGGTAGCTTGTCCTGGTGTGCAGTCATGTCCAGTCTCTCAAGTAGCTCGAGGGCTTTTTTGTGTGCCTCTGCCTTGCTGCGGCCAAGCACTTTCACTTGAGCAAGCACCACGTTTTCAAGGGCTGTGTAGTTGGGGAATAGGTCAAATTTCTGAGACACAAAGCCTACTTTTTTGGCGAGCTCTTTAGGGCTGTAGGCAGTGATTGCCTTGCCGTCTATCTCAATGGTGCCGTGCTGTATTGGCTCTAAGCCGTTGATAGTCTTGATAGCTGTTGATTTACCTGAACCTGATGGGCCTGCAAATACAACTACCTCGCCTTTCTTGATTTCTAAACTTTCTACGTCCAAGGCTTGAGTCTTGCCATAGAACTTTTTGACATTGCTAATTTTTATCATTTGATTTCTCCTGTTGTTATTATTTTTGCTACTTGTCTTAATAGAACACACGCAACCAAGTAGAAAGTTGCTGCAAGCAATATTCCTGACTCAATGGTTCCGTCTCTTTCTCCAATGTGATTGATAGTTGTGAAAAAGTCTGAGAGTCCTACGACATAGCACAATGTTGAGTCATGAAAGATTGCCACTGATTGAGTTGTGATACTCGCAAAGGCATTCTTGAAAGCTTGTGGAATGATGACAAGCATGTAGGTTTGAAATGGGGACATGCCTAAAGCTCTTGCTGCCTCTACTTGTCCTTGAGGTATTGCATTCATTCCTGAACGAATGATTTCTGCAAAATATGCAGCCTCAAATAATGCAAAGCCTATCAATGTGGACGGCAATGCAATGTCTGAATAAATGCCGTTAGCTTTCAAGACTGACATGCCTATCAAGTAAAAACTTGATAAAACCACTAATAAAGGCACGGCTCTAAACGCATTGATATACCACTTGGCAAAGTTGCTGGCTATCTTGTTTTTGCTGTTTCGCATGATTGCCAAGATAGTTCCTAGAAATAAGCCTGATGCAATTCCTGAGAAAGTAATCAATGCCGTTAGCTTGAGTCCTTTCAAAAGCAATCCATACGATTGCCAATATGTTGAAAAATCAAATTCCATCTTGTCTCCTGTTGTTGTCTTTAAGTTATACAAAATATAAAAACAAAATCAAGAGACAAAGACGATGGGCAATAAAAAAACCACTCATTCCTGAGTGGTTCTTTCAATCCATCTTTCAATAACAAACCTTAAAAGTATTGACAAGACGATTGGGCCAACATTACGCCATCTTTGTTCTTTCTGCTGATCTCATAATCAATAGTAAAGTCATGTTGATGACTAAGTAACCGAAAAGAACCAAGAAAAAAGGCTCGTAGACGGCTGATGTGAATTCATTGAGTTGCTTGCATCTGTAGAACAACTCTGCCAAGCCAATCGTTCCTGCAATTGAGGAATTTTTGACGGTACTTAAAAGCTCGTTCACAAGGGCCGGCAAGCTGTTTCTGATGGCCTGTGGAATGAGGATGAGGCCGTAGCTCTGGCCTGTTGTGAACCCCAAGGCTCTAGCTGCTTGTGCCTGGCTGTCTGCAAGGGCCACAAGGGCTGAATAGATGTGTCCTGACACTCTGCACCCCATAAAGAACCCAAGAGCTCCTATGGCTGCTACAAGGCTCAAGGTCAATGGGCTTGCTGTCTCAACGAACTTTGGCGCTAACCAGGCAGGCAAGACAAAGTAGAAAAAAAACATCTGCACCTTGAGAGGGATTGAGCTAAAGAACTCAAAGACGGCGGTTGCTGCCCATGAAAGAGGTCCTGAGCGTGTTCTAGCTGCTCCTATGGCGATACCAAGCACCAAGGCAAGCAAGTAGGCTGTAAGACTCACAAAGGCTGTGTAGCCCATGCCTGCAAGTAGCCAATCAAGATAGGTTTGGCTCTCTCCTGAGCCTACGAGGTGGTTTAAAAAATCAAAGTTCATGTTGTCTCCGTCTGTCGTTGTTGTGGTTTTAAAAAAAGGGCTTGCGCCCCTTTCTTATTTGTTCTCAGCAATGTCGCGTTTGGATTCTGTTGATAAACCGTCTCCAAAGTATTTCTTAGAGTAGGTTTCTAATGTTCCTGCCTTGTATAAAGATTTCACTGTCTCTTTAACTTTGCCTGTGAATTCCTGGTCTTTTGCAGGGGATACGATACCTAATTTGTCATTTTCTTTGATTTTTGTTTCCTCTAAGATAACAAAGTCTTTAGAGTTCTTTTGTTTTGCGATTTCTCCAATCAAGATTGCCTTGTTGGTTATGATTGCATCAATACGCTTTTGTTTAAGCAATAAGAACAATGCGTCATAGTTCTGAGCTTTCTGTAAGTTAGAGTCAGTAACCTCTACGCCTTTGTCAGTAAAGAATTGTCTGATGTTCTTTTCTCCACTGAAAGAGCCGACCATTCCAACTCTTGCTTTAGATAAGTCGTTTAAGTCTTTAATGGATGTTCCTGCTTTGCCTGCTGCTAAGATAGAGTCAGTAAAGTGGATAGAGTAATTTGCAACTGCTAATTTCTCTGCATTGTAAGAACTGCCTGCACACTCTAAATCAATAACGCCTGAGTCAATCAATGTGTAGCGAGTAGTTGTATCTACCTCTTTATATTCAATGGTCAATGGCTTTTTCAAGTCTTTAGACAATGCACTAACAATGTCTTTGCAGATTGCTACTGAATAACCGTCATAAGAGCCGTCTGCTTGAACACTAGAAAATGGTGCTGAACTTGCGCGAACACCTAAGACAACTTTGCCACTGTCTTTGATTTTGTCTAATGTTGTGCCTGCAAAAGCATTGACTGATAATAATGCTGCTAAAGCTAATAATGTTTTTTTCATGGTTTCTTTTCCTTTGTAAAGTTGTTTTATAGTTATACAAAAAAGAAAAAGAAAATCAAGGGTCAATTAAAAGAAAGATGAAAAAAAGCCCCAATCAAGGGGCTTTGCTTTGTCAGGTTAAAGAACGGGTGTGGTTGCAAGTAGCATGACGGCCTTTACAAATGAGCCAACTGCTGCATAAGTTGGAAAGTTCAAGAACTGCCAAATTGTTGTTGCATCGTGGTCGTAACCAAACAAGAACCAATAGAAAACGGTCGCTGTTAGAGCATAGAAAGCAAAGATGGCATTGTTGTTTGTCTGTTCCATTTCAACACTGACTTTGGAAAAGTATTTGTCTCTTTCCTCAGTGGTCTTGAGCATGACTACTTTGAGAAAGTATGAAATATACAAGCCAAGATAGCCTAAGCCGTAAAGAGTTGCATAGCATGGGGCAATGAACGGCAAAAGAATGATTTTTTTAGATAAGGCATTGTTCAAGTGCCAAAGTAAGTCTGTTTTGATTGTTTGTGTGTTCATGGTTTCTCCCTTTGTTATCTCTATCTTATTAAATAGAAAAGAGAAATCAACAAAGAAAAGCAAAAAATCTTAAATTCGATATCAACCAAAAGCCTGTGTTGTGCGTTATAGGTAATGAGGCTCTAAGTCTTGCCGTGCTTGGCTTTGCATGTGATTGGTGTTGGAAAGTCGCCTTGTAGGGGCCTTGACATCGTCCGATTAGTACGCGATAACTAGGGTATAGAAATCTTTATAGGAGAGAGAAAATGATTGAGAAAAGCGTAAGTCGTGGTGTTGCCGGGGGTGTCGCCCTTGGTGGTATGGCTCTTGGTGCGGTCATGGGCAACGTGGCAGGCTTGCCTAAAGAAAGCCGTGTCAAGTTCGTCAAGGGCTTTGTGTTCGTGGTGGTGGCATTCCTTGCGGCTGTCAGTGCCGTCTTTTCCCTTGGCTTGTTCAGTGAGCTTGCAAGGGTTCCTGCTGATGAAAAAAGTTTGGCCGTAGGTGCTGCAATCTTTTTTGCTTTGCCTGCTGCTGGTGTATTTGCTTTCGTTCTGAAAAAGCTCTTTAGCAAATAAGCCAAAAACTCTCTCTCCTTGAAATTAGCCTCTGTAGAAATACAGGGGCTTTTTTTCGTCTATTGATTTTGTATTTCTGTTTGCTATTGTGGACTCATAAGAACAAAAAGGAGTCACAAAATGGCATATCAAAAAAAGAACAAGAAATTTATAGCCGTCGCAAAGAATCAAGTAGATGCACCTGACCATCACTTGGCTTTGTCTGAAAAAGTCGTCGCCAATCTAGAGAGTGTGATTGAGGCGATGGAAACTGCGGGCAAGTGGGACAAGCCTTGGTTTGTGTGTCCTCAACTGCCAAGAAATGCACTGACCAATAAAACATATCAAGGGTGCAATGTCATAGCCCTCATGAGTGCAGGACATGACAATCCTTACTTTGCTACTTACCTACAAATCAAAGAGCTTGATGGGGAAAGACAAGCTGCTCACAAATCCTTGATAAGTCTGCAATCCAAATTCCAAGGTGGGGAAATCTCTGCTACTGACTACCTCAGAGAAAAGAACAAGGCTGAGGCAGTGTTTGAGAAATTGGAAAAGCTCGGCATGGTGGATAGAGACAAGCCCATGCACGTGAAAGCAGGAGAAAAGGGCTGTGCGATTTTCAAGGCTGTGAAATTCAGCTACTTGGATAAGGCTGCTGAGGGTGCAGGGGATGCAGTAGAGGTAGACGGCGAAAATGTCAGCGTCAAAAGCTACATGCGCAATGTCTATGCAGGGTCAGTGTTCAACATCAACCAGGTGGCGAACATGCGAGTTCCTAACGTGCCTGCCTACAAGTTTGAACCCCATGCTGAGGCAGAGCTACATGCTCAAGCCATGATGGCTAAAACCGGCCTCAAGATTGAACACAATGACGGTGGCCGTGCTTTCTACTCTGTGGCCGACCACAAGGTCACAATGCCACGCAAGGACAAGTTCAAGCCTGGTGCCTACTACGACACTTTGAACCATGAACTAGGGCATTCAACGGGTCCTGCTCTTGGCCGTGATTTGTCAGGTGCCTTTGGCTCTCCAAGTTATGCCTTTGAGGAATTGGTAGCTGAACTCACAAGCATGTTCATGGCCTCTGAGCTTGGCATTCCTCACAATCCTGGAACACATGAAAACCATGCTGCCTACTTGAAATCTTGGGCTGCTGCTATGAAAGCAGACAAGAACATGATTTTTAAAGCTGCCTCCAAAGCCCAACAAAGCACCGACTACCAAAACTTTGTTCGCAATGAATACAAGCTTGATTTGGGATTGGTCAAAGAGAATGAGAAATCATCATCCCTCTACCTAGCAGACAAAAAAATCCCTGTATTGAAAAAAGAAAAGCCACTTGCAATGAGCATGTGAGCCAAAGAAAAAGCCCCAATCAAGGGGCTTTGTTATTTCTTGTCGTCGTCTTTTCTTGGTTTCAGAATTGGGCCTAGTCCTTTAGGTGGTAGGGCTTTGTTTGCTGCTCTTGCCTCTGCATAAGTTCTAGGTTTGTTTGGTGTGTTTGGAATTGGTAGTTCAAGCACCTCAGTTATGTATGCTCTGTTCTTTGCATAGAACTCGTCTTTAATGTTGCTGTTCTCAGGCTTATTGCAAGCGATAAAGATTAGCTGCTGATCCTTTTGCAAGTTCTCAGTTAGCTCCATATAAAGACTTGGATTGACTGATAAAGCTTGTGCTGCTACGTGCTGAAAGTAATTGAACTTGATTGCCTCAAGCAAATCTTTTTCAGGTCTGTATTTCGCAATCATGGTAATCATGTGGTTGTCAGGGTGTTGCACAACCTCTGGCGGGAACATAGTCACAAGTCTTGGATTGAACTTGAAAGCCGTCTTGTGAAATTCAGGGGTTCTCAATTTCTCAGGAACATATTGATAGTTGTGCTCGTTCTGAGCCACTGCAAACATAGCAATGTTGAAATCTGCTTTCTGTGCCTCTGACCTGGTGGAATAGGGAAAGTAAGCGTCAATCATGTAGGGTCTATACATCTCATAGTCAGGACTCTCAAAGACTTGCATAGCCTCGGCTGTTTTCTGTCTGTATTCAGCAAGTAGGCCGTCATTGCAAAAAAATGCTTTGTATCTGTCAAACTCTGTTCTGTCGTCTGTCATTTCATAAGTTTTCATTATTTGCTCCATGCTGCTGTAATAGTTATGTGTCTTGAAAAATCATAGCCAAAACTCCCAATAATTCCCGCAATCTGCGACATGATCAATATGCCGGTCAGAATGCCATAGAGGTAACTTTTATCCTCTTTCGTTAATTTGAATGCCATCTTTATCTCCTTTGATTGTTCTTTAGTTATACAAAATAGAAAAAGGAAATCAAGAGAGGGCAAGAAAAAAGCCCCGTAGGGCTTTATTCACATTGCCATTGATTGGCCTTGATTTCTTGTTTGAGTCTGCTTAGGTGCATAGTCGTTGATTTTGGATACTTTGAAATCTGCATCCCATGCCATGTATTTCTTAACTCCGACAATGATTTCTTGAGGTTTGCCGTCTATCTCAACTGTTTTCAAGTTGCCGTGCTTGATTTGAAAATAGCCTCTGACTGCACTTTGCTTGTCTGCATAGTCTTGAGGTTTCAAATACATATCGCTTGTCTTGATTAAACGGGCATACATGACGCCGTTGTTAGAACCCTCTACGGCTGCAATCAAGTGTTTGCCAATTTTCACTACGTCTGCATTGATCCAACCAGGCTTGAAATCCTTGCCCCCTTGTTCGTTTGCAACTGCTGTGAATTTGTTGCCCATGACTGCAATTTGGTCGTTGCCTGCCACACTTTTAAAGTAGGCCATAGCCTCGTTTCTTTCAGTCAAATATTCGTTATTCACTGCTCTTGCCTGGTCAATGACCTTGCCAAGTTTAGGCAAGGTTTCAGGGTTCAAATCTGCACTGTTGAATGCAAGAGTTCTGACTTGTAATTTCTCTTTCTCAAATAACTTGTTGCTGTCGTCTGCTGCTGAATAGCCATGATCTCTGAATTTCATGCCTATTGCATTCTCAGTGAACAAGTAATTGATTTCTTTACGGCTTGGGAAAGTGACTATGATTTGTTCGTTTCTGCTTTCCACATTGATACCGTCAATTTGACCTAAAGAAATGCCTTGTTCTTTTTCTCTTTGTCTTGCTTGTGCAGGTGTTTCGTTTTCTGGTTCTGCTTGAGGAACTTTGCCACTCATTAAGGCTTGCTCCTGCATTGGTTGTTCGCCTAATTCTTTAACTGCGTCCACAACCTTATCAACGACTTTCTTTGCTTTTGATGTTTTCTTTTCTGCCATGACTTTCTCCTTATAATTATTCTAAGACTGACATCAAAACTTTTAGCGCCCAAAAATGACTTGTCAAGGACCTAAAGACATCGTGATTGAAAAAATGACCTCTCAAAATCGTCCAGGACGCGACAAAAGAGGATGGTCAATGGCAGAGTGGCTTGAATTGGGGAAATGGCTCTATGAGGCTAAAAAGCCCCTTGCGGGGCATTTGTCTTTAAATCCTAAATTTCTTGTTTTGAATTCTTTCTTTTAGGTCTGTTGGTGTGATTTCCTCAATGGCGTCTATATCGTCAGCAGTCATTAACGACAAAAGAGTTTCTAAATCAACGTCATTGTTTTCATTCAAGATTGATTGAATGGTCTGAGATAGATTTTGATTGCGTGAAATCTCTTTGAATTGGCTTTGCTCGTCTGCATGTGCTTTGAAAATCAAAGCTGATAGAGCAAGGGCTTTTTTCTTTTTGGCTGCTGCTTTGATAGCTGCATCAAAGTTGTCTGCCCCATAGTCAATCAAGAGTTCTACAACCTCTTTATGGCCTGCTTGTGCTGCCATTCGTAGAGCCTTTGATTTGTCGGCTGTAGCCTCTGCTCCTGCTTGCAAGAGCATTTGGACGGTTAGATAGTCGCCCTGGTTAGAGGCCACTGAAAGGGCATTGCCGTTGCGTGCATTCACATCAACGTCTTTGTCTATCAATCGCTCTATGGTTTCGTGGTCTTGGGTTGCCACGGCTAAAAAGAATTTGTCCTCGTAGTGGTTCATGTTGTCTCCTTGTTGTTATTTCTATCTTATAAAATAGAAAGATTTAATCAAGGATTTGGGCTGAACTCGATATCGTTTTCACAAAAGAAAAAGCCCCTTTCGGGGCATCTCAAATTTTCATTCCAAAGCCTTTGATTTTTGATTTGGTGGCTTTTGGTTTTGGTGTGTTGAGATTTGTTTGTAATTTGTCGTTTAGATTTCTTTTTGCCAATACCTCAAGAGGGTATGTATGACCGTTTTCTTTCAACCAATCAACGGCTGTTGGTGTTGGGTCTGCTCTGTGGTCAAGCAAGATCGTGTGAGTGATTTGTCTTGCATTTGACATTGCTGCCCATCTCAAAGGCTCACAATGGTTGTATTCAAAATCTGCGCCTTTGCTGATTAAGTGATTAAACATTTCTACATTTTCTTTTTCTATGGCCTTAGTCAAAGCATCTTGAATGTTCTTTGCTCCTTTTTCTAGTAGGTAGCTGGTTGTTTGAATGTGTCCACTTTCAGCGGCTTGAGTAAGGCCGTTATCTGGGTTGGCTCCGTTCTCTACTAAGACTTTCACGGTTTCTGTATGGCCTAGCAAAGCCGCGACTCCAAGCAATAGTCCACTCTGTGGCTGATAGTCTCTTGGATTGCTCTTGTAGATTTCATCTGTGGCTTGGTAATTGTTTTGTTTGACTGCTGTCCAAATGTCAATTTGGATATTTCCTGTTGGTGGTAGTGCTGAGGTTGTGCCGTTCACACTCATAAGCATTGATTGCTGTTTGGCTTTTATCTGTTCGGGTGTCATTGTCATGCTGTCTCCTTTATTTGTATTAAATAGTTATACGAGAAAACAAGAATAAATCAAGTGTTTGGACAAAGAAAAAGCCCCTTGTGGGGCTTGTCTTAGTTCATGGTTAGGACTGGTCCTTTTGTTTGTATCTTTGGCTTGCTCACATCAATAGGTATGGACTGCTTGAATATGTCCTTTTCTCCAAGGGCATGAACCATAGTGCAGTTACCCTTTTGGTCAAAGTGGAATGTTCGCTTGATTCCATCTTTCAAATCTCCACCATAGAAATCGTCTTTTGAAAGCCCTAGTTTTTCTTTGACTCGTTCTGCTCGATCAACGGTGTCTCTAAAGTCTCCGTCTGCAAATTTAAGAACCTTGTTGGTTGGAAAACTCACAAGGATTTGCTCATTGGTTGCCTCATCTATCTTTCTGATTGAGATGAAATACTTGCCTACGGCTGTGAGCTCGCCGTCTATGGCAACTGTTCTACCTGGTTGGGCTTTTGGTGCTGCCTGTTTGGTCGGTTGTTCGCCTGTGAATTTCCAAGCATTCTGATAACCGAATAGGTCTATCTCATGCAAGATTTCAGAATTGGTCTTTCTTGCATGAACCAAGGCCATGCCTACTTGCTCATGTGTTCTTGTGTTGGCTAGAGCATCAAGAGGCACAAAGATTTGAATGTCCTTGACGGTTTGGGTTTCATCAAGCGGGGCAACCTTTCCTATGACTTGACCAGGCTTGTTGTTGCCGACAAGTGGAAAGTAGTTGTCGTATCTGTCAGGCATTTGGATGATGTAGCCCTCGTCATTGTGTTTCACTGAAATACCATCTTTGACTCCAAGCTCTAACATGTTGCGCTTGAATCGTGGTGCTTTCCTTTCTATGGTTGATGTTTGAGTTTGCATTTGATTTCTCCTTTGGTATAAATTAGATATACCAAATACAAAATCAAAAACAATAGACAAAGAAAAAGCCCCATTGAGGGGCTTGTTTCATTCGCTCTCCTTGGTTCTCAATTTATCTTTGAGATAGGAGAGGTATAGAGCCAAAGCCATGACTAAGTAAAAGGCAAAGTCGTAGGTGTTCACATGGCTCAAAATCATTGGCTCAAAAAACACCATGAAAATGCAAAGTGAGATTGCTGCAAAGGTTAGGTTCTTTTCAGTGCTGCTCATGATTAACCTATCACACAATATTTCATTGTTTGTCCATTTGGCATTTTCATGCTTTCCTCATGTTGGCCGTCTTTGCATGAACCTTGAACTCTTGGAATCTCAACCTTTGGGGCCACGGTTGCAGGAACTTGAGCTTGAGGCTGTGGCTTAGGTGCTTGAGTAGGTGTTGGAGTATCAGCAGGAACCTTTTTGCAAAGACTTGTAGAACCGATGCATACGGTCTTGAATTGCTGCTCTGTCTCCATTGAGTAGCTGTTTGCCTTGCCGTCAATTTGCTGTTGAACGGTTGGGGTTATGCCTTGTTCTGCCAAGCTCTCAATCTCGTTGTTGTAGGTGTCTTGTGCTGCAACTTGCTCGGCTGCTGCCTTGCTTGTGTCAATGTTGAACCCTGCTGTTTTTGCTGTAGCTCCAAAGCCTGTTGGTGCCATAGCTTTGCCAAGCAAATAACGGTATTGCTGAGGGTCTACGAACAATGCACCCATGTATAACTTGCTGCGTGTGTCATACATCTGCTTGAATGTTCCATCGGGATACTTGATTTTGTAGCCGTATTCAATGTGTGAAACCACGGCTTGAGCATTGGCCTCACTTGGGCTGTTTGCATAGGTCTGAACGGCTTTAATCAAGCCTTTATAGCGTGCTGCTCCACCTGGGCCGACTTTCTCAACGTGATAGACAAGCACGCCTCTTTGGTGCTCTTGCAACTTGTTCCAGGTGGATTGCCCAAACAACTTGATAGCAGGCCCCTCAAAGGCGGGGCGCATGGCCTCGGCTACTGCTGTGGCTTGTGCAGGTGTGATTTCAATACCTGCGGGAACTGCTCCTTGCATGCGTCCATTGATAGACACAATGCTCTTGATCATTGGCTCTGCTATGCCTGCCTTGGTAGCCCATGCACGGTTGTTGGCCGCACTCTGAAAGCTCATGTTCCACCCGTTGCCGACTGCAAAGCCTTGGCCTACGTCGCTGTATGGGCGAGCTCTAAAGCCCTCAACCTCACTCACGATGGATGTGTAGGGTCTGCCTGCCTCAATCTCGGCAATGGCTACCTGGCGGGAAATGCTTGCTGAGTTCCTTGGATAGCTCTCTGCACGCTTAGAACTGCCTTGGGTAGATCCTGGTCCTGCGCTTGAGCCTGTGGCCTCTGTAGGGGCTGAGGCTACTGCTGTGGGCTGTTCTACCTGTGTTGGCTCTGCTTTCCTGTCTACTTGAACATTGTTGAGAATGTCTAAAGCACTGTCATCTTTCTTTTCATTGCAGCCTGCTAAAAATAGGACTGCGATAGATAAGGCTATGATTGTTGGTTTGTTATTTGATTTCATTTAATCTCCTTTGTTGTAATAATAGTTATACAAAAAAGAAAAATAAAATCAAGGGAATGAAAAAAAGAAAAGCCCCTAAAGAGGGGCTTTGTCTATTGTGTGCATATCAAACATCTGTAAAGTTTGGGTCAACGCCTTGCATGATTGCTATGTCTCTGACCCATTGACCACCACGTTTTAGAACACATACGGCTCTTTGTGGAATGTCTAACTCTCCGAACATGTCATCACTTAAGACTTTCACATAGTCTTGCTTGTCGTCTTTTTGATATGTTGAGTAGTGGTGTGTATGTCTGCCTGTCAAATTGAACAATGCAGCGATAGGGCCAAACACTGCGAACTTGACCACATTGAAAGCCCCATTTGTCAATTGACCCATGACTGAGTTTGGTTTGTGTTGTGGGTCGTATTCTTGGAATGACACATCTGTTCTGAATTTCTTGAACATTGCAGCGTCAGGATGAGTAGGGTCAAATTCTGCTCTACTTACCAAATCTCTTGCTGTTTCTCTGAAAGCAATGGCTTTACCTGAATGAGTTACGACTTTGAATGACTTAGTTGTTCCACATTGAGCTTGCATAAGCTCGTCTGCTCTCTTGTCAGTTGTTTTGAAACTGATGAATGAGGCAAAGTTTGCGAACAAGTAATCAGCCGTCGCAGGGTTAGAAATCTTGGAATAGATAGCTGACACTGTTTGAGTTGCAATGACGTTGTAGCAACCACGTGAACGGTCTTTAGGTATGTTGTTCAAGTCGTCAAATTCACTGAATATGTCTTGGAACTCGTCTTGAACCATCATGATTTCAGTAGCCTCTACATCGTCTCTCCAATTGTTTTCTCTGTTTGCAATCGCATTTCTTACTTTTGCTTTACTCAATTGAGTTACGAATGCACCAGCTAAACCAAAGCGTTCAGGTGGCAATGGGATACCTACTTTTTTGCCTTTCAAGCAATCCAAAATATCAACGCTAGATTTTGTTGATTTTGCCCATTTGATGATGTTTTCCTCTTGCATAACAATCTGCATGTAGCCTTGGGCTGTTTTCAAGTATTTCATTGCGAACTCTTGACGCTCAGGGCTTAACTCTGCCTCAATGGATAAAACCAATTGCTCAAGTCTTGGGTCAGTTCCAAAATCAGGGTGGTAAGTAAGCTGTTGTGCAATGATTTTGCCCATGCCGTCAACTGTGACTGATTTGCCGTTGACCTCGCCTGTGTAGTCGCCTTGCAATAACTTGTTCATCAAGTTGTATCTGAACATGTAATTCCACTCAAAGCCGATTGACTCAGAAAAGTATGGGTCAATGTCAGTCATGTCTTTCAAGTATTGGTGTGCCAATGCAGTGTTATAGACAAGCTCTAAAGCTGCTCTGATGAACTCTGCATTTGCTCCCTCTGCTTTTGCGTTATTGACTGCTTGCATGATGGATGTCCATTTAGTTGCATTGACTCCATCAACTAAGCAATAGTCCTCCACAAATCTTGGGTGGATGATTAAGTCAAGAATCTTTCTGCATTCAAAAGCTAACTCGCCTTTACCGTCCATAAGCAACATGCCTAATTTTTTGCCAATCTTTGTGCATGCCTCGTTTGCACCTTTGATGATTTTTCTAAGGGTGTAAGACTTGCCTGTGCCTGGTTTGCCCATCACAAAGATATGCTGCGCCAAGTCGGATAAGTTAAAGCCAATTTGAGTGCCTTTATCTGGACTAGAGAAAACACCTTTCATTTGAAAAATGCCTGTAGCAATCGCTATTTTTAAGAATGGTGCTTTGGCGTCGTCTTTCGCAGCTTGAATGATTTGCTGTTCCATTTGAGCCAAGATTTTTTCATCGTCGCCTAAAGTGTTGGTGTGGTGTCTAGACTGATTAAGCAAGTTGTTTGCTCTTGTTTTCTTGGTCAAGTAGTTGTGAACATAAATGAATGCAGCAGGTAAAAGGAAAGTCGCTGCACCGATAAGACTTGAATTGCCGCCTGCAAAACGAGTTGCATAGGCTGCGCCTCCTGCAAGCAATGCACCCATAAGCAAGTCTGAGAATCCTGCGCCTGCAAGTCTGTAAAGACCTAAACCTACGGCTGCTGCAATAGCAGGGCCATCCATGCCTGTAGAAAGGCTTGCTGTAGAAATCACTCCACCTAGCATCAAAGCAAGAGGTATGGTTTTAAGACCGGAGTCTGAACCATGTGCCCAATCTTGTGCCAAAGTCAAGCCACTGATTAACTTGCCAGTCTTTGAGCGAATGGTTCTTGTCTGTGATTTTCTCAAGTCAGGTGGGCAAATTGGGCTTGTGAAAATTGAACCAGGACTTTTGATTTCGTCCATCCATGCATAAGCGTCATCATGGATAGTGTCATGGTCAATGCCTGCACCAAAAGGACTGACTTTGCTGATTGCAGATGATGCTTTGTCAAAAATGTCTTTGGCTGCATTGCTGTATTTTGATTTTTCTAATTGTGCTAATTTCATTGTTTATCTCCTGTTGTTTATTTTTTGATTTCTAATTCTCTTGCTTTCAAGCTGTCACGTTTTGCCAAGAATTCTTTGTCAGTGACTTTTCCAGCTTTGTAGTTGGCAACTAATTCCTCTGCCTCTTTTGTTAAGTCAGCTAGTTGTTGCTTTTTAAATTCCTCAGCATCGCCATTGGCTTTAATCTGATTTTTGACATAGCTGATACCTACACTTGCTTTGTGTCCTGTGTATGCCAATGCACCAAACGCGACGCCAAAGATTAAGAACCAAAAAGCAATACGTTTTTGTAGCTTGTCTCTCAATACATAGATGTAGCGGTTGGTGTGCAATATGTATTTGTCATTTGCCATGATGGTCTTTGGATTGAAATGACCACGGAAAACGGTCAATCTATCTTTAGGTAAATACCAAACATAGTCAGGAACTCCGATTGAGGCAGGACTTGCAACCAAAGTGGAACCAAGCCAATAGGACACTTTTGAGCCAAAGGTTGCGGCTGCAAAGTGGGTGTTGCTGTTGTCTCTTGCCCATGCTCTATAGCCTTTCTCAAAGAAATCAATATTGTTTCTTGGGTCAGCTTGAACCAATAAGGCTGTTTGCTGTTCAGGGTGCTTGAGTATTTCCAAGCCTGCTGCAATCTCTTTCTTTTTGTCGTCAGTAAGTAAGCCGTCTACATCCTCTTTTTCTTGAATGTCTTTGTCAATCTCTACTGTTGATTTGATTTGCTTGATTAAATCTGCTACTGACGGCTCAAAAGCTCTTTTCTCGTATTTGTTGGTGGTTTTTTTCTCTAAGATTTGGTCTATCTTTTGATTTTGTGGTTTTTGTTGTTGAGTCATTTTTTGTCTCCTGTTGTTGTTCTTATTACTCGTTGAACAAGTTACTGTTTAACAAGTCAATGTCGCTGATTTCGCCGTCTGCTTTCTGTTCTGTTGGGGTGTCTTTTTTCTTTGCACCTTTGAACTCGTAGACCTCTGCCTCATTCAATACCTCAATGAGCATCGCTTTCTGTTCGTCGCATTGCGCCTTTTGCTCGTCAGAGTAGGTCTTGTGGTCAATCGCTTTCTTGTTCTCGTCTCTTAAACGAACAACTAAAACAAAGCCGTTATCTCCCTCAAAGATATAGGCCATAAAGCCCTCTTTGATGTTTTCAAGAAAAATCTTGTCCACGTTCTTGCCAATAGAGCATTCAATGTTGTTTGCATTAAGCTCTTTGGCTAGTTTTGCTAATGTAAGTTTTGCCATTTCTTTTCTCCTTTATAGTTAATGGTCTTGATTTCTTATTTCTTTTTTGTATATTTAAAGTTATACAAAAAGATTTAATGAAAATCAATAGTAAAGGAGAAAATTAAAAATGAATAATGAAAGAGGAAATCCGATATTCGCCAATTTGCAGGATTTGTTGGCAAGTCTCAGTAAGAAAGACCGTGATGATTTCTTGGTTTATCTAAAGAAAAATGAAATCATGGGCAATGAAACATTAGAGCCGTTGGTTCTCGCCTTGTATAACACCGGCCTGTTTGTTGATGTGTCTATGTCTAAGGTTTTGACTGTGTTGCAAGAGATAAATCTTTCAATACAATCTCAAAAGGCAATTTTTGACGCGGCACGTTTGGACTTTGAGAATTCTGTCCAAACTCAAACAAACTTGGCAACCAAAGCAATCAAAGATGAGATTGGCAAGACTGTTGAGATTGCCAATGGTCAGGTAGGCAAAGTCAATACGACTATGATTAACCTTGCAGACAATATCTCTGGATACATTGATAGTTCTGTTGCAAAAATGTTGGCTCAAATTGCTGATTCAAAAATAGAGACAATGAATGAAATGACAACCTACTATGAGCTTGCTAAGACTCAATGGGAAAATGAACTCAAAGCTTTAATGATTGAGCTTTTGAAAAAAGAGTTTCCAGGTCAGTTGAAAGCAAGTGTCAAGGCTCCTATCGCTGATCACTTGAATAAATACTTAAGCTTGATGGATAAGAAAGTCGTTGGAATGGAAAGCAAAATCAATTCTCATGACCCTTGGAACCTTGTCGGTGTAGTCAGAGATTTTGTTGTTTTTGGCGGGGCAAGTGCCTTGGTCTTGTTTCTTGCAAAGACTTTTCATTTCATTTAAGAACATGCAGCCCAAAAAAAAGCCCCTCGTTAGGGGCTTTTCTGTTTTACATTGACATTCTTAAGGTTTTTATCTGTCCTAGTGTCTTGGTCTTTGTTGTAGACACGGTGGTTGATTTCTGAGTTCTAGCATCGTTGTTTCTTGCTATCGCTGCATGGATTTCATTTTTTGTCATGCGTGGCTTTTTAGGGTCTGCATAAGTGTGTTTCCATGTCTTGCCAAGTTTGTGAGCAACAAAGTCTTTGAAAGCATCGCCAAGCTTTGCTAGTTCACCTTTGGTTGGCTCAGGTGTATGTCTGATTATTTCGGGCAAAAACTCATTTCTGAACAATTTCTTTGCACCACTCAAAGCTGATTTCTCTGCATACTCAAAATATGCTTTTTCAACTTTGTGCTTTAGTTTCATTTGCTCAACCTCTTTGTCTGAGGCGTCAAAAGGCATAAGCTTTAACTCTGACTCTTGGTTGTCTTTCATCTGCTTTGCGGCAGGTTGGAAAGAATTCAAAAAGCTCTGCACATCGTTTCTTGCTACTGCATTGTTTCTGTATTCCTCGCCTGTTTTTCCACCAAAGGCAAAGTCTCTGACCTTGGCAAAGTAGTTCACAAGAACGTCAGTCTTTCCACTTACATTGAACTTTTCTTGAGACATTTCTTGCTCAAGGTGTTTAATGTTCAAACGGTCGTCAATTGGTGACATGGTGCTGTAGCTCTCAATGGTCTTGAACTCGTTGAGCTCGGCATGCCCCTTGGCAATCGCTGCTGAGGAACGTGTAGCCGCTGCAAGCATTTCAGGGGTGATGGAGCTACCTGTTGGCTCGTCTTGAGAGGTGCTTGGCTGCTCTACCTGGTCAGTGGGTGCCTTGACCTGTTTCTGAGGCTCTACGGCTGCTTGTGGCACTTGGGCAGGGGTGTTGGTGCTTGGGTTCGCTCTAAGGCTCTGAATCGCTGCCTGTGTGCGTTCCTTGCTCAATGCTCTTGGGGTGTCGGCCTCTAGAGGCATGTTGTCCTCAAAGCCGTAGTTCTGAATCTGGTAGTCAATCGCTGTCATCACGTCCTTGGTGTCTTGGTCCAGATCGGCCGCAGGGGTAGCTACTTGCTCCTTGAATGGGTCAAAGGTTGGTGTAGGTGCCAATCCCCCCATAGCGTTGAACTCGTCCCATGTAGAGGTGTGCTTGGCTGCGAACTCGTCAGCAGTCATGACCTGGCCATCGGCTTTCAAGAACTGTGCTGCAACCTGTGCATGCTCTTGGTATGGGATCTCCTTGGCGTGCTGTGTAGCCTCACTGTCAGCACCGAACTTGGCTGTGTAGCTACTGACTACCTCTTTGCCTATGTGGTCGGCTACTACGGTGGCAACTGTCTGAGTCTGTGCGTCAAATAAAGATGACCACTCTTGTTCTCTTTGTGCATGTTGAGCAATCAAAGCCTGTTTTTCTTTCTCAAACTGTTTTGTAAGCTTTGCCTCTTGCTCTTTCAAAAGCTTTTCTAGTAATTCTTGGAATTCGTTTTTATTGTTCATGAAATCTCCTTTTGTGTATAAATAACTTATACAAAAAAGAAAGAAAAAATCAAGCAAAACGGCATTGAATTGAGAAATAAAAAAGCCCCTTAGTAGGGGCATTTTGTTTAGTGCTTTTCTTTTTCTCGTTTGAGTTCAAGCCCTGTGTATGAGTTGCTGTATTTTTTCTTGTTCTCAAAAGCTGTTTTTTCATAGGGATTGGTAGTGATCGTTTTTGATTTCTTGGAAAGCATGAGTTCAAGCAATTGACGAACTACATTGATTACATGAGAGTCGGCCAAAAGCTCAACGGCTTTGTCTTTAACAATATCCCCCTCAAGTGAATCCTCCTGTTCCTCATGGGTTGGGGTGATGTCGTATTCCTTGGCAAATTTCAAGTTCAATGTTCTTTCGTTGTCATACTGAGGCTTTTCAATGGGTTCATTGTCCATCGGTAAGTCGTCTTGGTCTGCATACTCTTGTGCAAGTTCATCTTTAAAGCGATCAGCAACGGTGTTGGCTTGGCCGTAGTTTGCTTGTGGCTCATGGCCTTTTGCAATCTCTTTGGCTGCAAGTAGAACTCTTGAGTTGTCTTTGATTCTGTTATTGGACTCGGTTGCTCTAATAAATGATGGGTAAACGTCGCCTATGTGGTCGTATTCCTTTCTCAAGAAATACAAATCTTTCGCGCCTGTAGGAATGAACAAGTATTTGATGTAAGGGTCCTCGTTGCGCAACTTGCTTGAAAGCTCTGTTGCAACCATTGCCTTGCCCACATGCTCTTGCCAATTTCCTGAGTAAGAGACATCCCCATTGCTTGCTGTGCTTTGGGATAAATGGAATTTTTCAATTTTCTTGTCGCCAAAACCGTTGATCCAAGAGTTGATATTTTCGTCCAATGGTGCGCCTGCAAGAATTTGAGTGCCAACGGTTCCTCTCCATCCTGCAATAGTTTCTTTGCCATATATACGCTCTGCCTCTGGAATGGTTTGAGTAAGCAATGAAACACTCCACCCGTATTTACGTGCTTGCTGAATAGGGCCTTGCATAACTGGATTGCCTGTGTGGTCGTCAATGCGTCCGACACTTTGAAATTCGTCTAAAAAGAAACTGCCAACGGGGACTTTCTTATCGCCATAAAGCTCTGGCTCTTTGATGAAATTCATAAGGTAAGCAAGGACGTTTGCTGTCACTCCCAATGCCATACGTTCCTCAGACAAACTAGGTCTAATAATGATTGTCTTGATTGGGTAGTCCTTTTCAGTCATGAACCTGTAAAGGCTGATTGTTTTGTCAGTTGGCTTGTTCCAAAAACGGGCTAAGTCCATGAAATATTCCATGAATGAAATCATGTTAATCATGATGCCGCTGACTGTTTGGTTTTGCTCAAGCCCCTCGTCTGTGAGCTCGCCTACAAGTCTTGCTGCATGTGGGTAGAACTTATTGACGATATGAGCAATTTGCTCGTCCTTTAATTGCACTGCGTCTGCAATGTCTTGGAAAGTTGTCTCATCTCCGAAAGTCTCTTTCAAGAATAAGAACAAGGCTGTATTGACCATACGGGCTGCATTCGCCCACATGGGATCTTTGCCTGCTGACGGAATAACACTTGCAACGAACTTTGTAATCATGCCGATACCTTTTAAGTCAGGCATTGGTAGCCAAACATGAGAGCGTGCATCTAAAGGGTCTATCAAAGCTATGGTTGGGTCGTTCTCATTGAAAAGGTATTTTGTCCACTCACTGCCTGGGTCAAGAATGACGGTTTTCAAGCCTGCTGCGATTGAGGCGTCTATCAATGGCTTGGCAATTTGTGACTTACCTGCGCCTGAATTTCCCACAATGAATGCATGTGTTCTACGCAAAGCCTCTGGCAGATAAACACCCTGAGCAATCTCTGCAAATCGTGTGTATTGCTCGGCAAAGATTTTGTAGTCGGGTGCAAGAAACTTGTTGATAGCTACTGCTGCGGCCTCTGCCTCATAAACCTTAGCTCCCTCTTTCTCAATAATGAATTCTGTCTTGAAAAGAAAGCGGTGGGAATTGCAGAAAGCTATAAAGCCTGCTAATGCTGTAGCTGCCGCAATCAAGATGAATCTCAACCAAAGCAAGTAGGTCAAGCCTGCTTGACTCATAAGGCTCATGTAATAGTTGTAGCCCATGATGTCAGGGTATTTCTCATTCAACTGCTCTTGAGTAAGGCTTGAATGCAATGGTGTAGTGAGCTTGAACATTCCAAGCTTTATCCATGCGGGCAAGTGAGTCTCAATGCTGTCGTCTATATGTAGCTCCTGGCCGTTGTAGACGGTGTTCAAAGGTGTTGGTTTTTCAAAGTAGGGGACATTGATTGACCAAACCAAACTTGCTGACAAGAACATGGTTGCCACGGCTGCGCCTACTGTCATGCCCCATGTGATTTCTGAATATCTGCGAAACATTCCAGGTGTAGGCAATGCTTTCATGGGTCTTAATGCCCACTCTTTTCTAATCTTGTCCGGTGTCAGTTCAGACTTGTAGAAAAGTGCCTTGTATAACTTTGTTTGTGTGAATTTCATATTTACCTCTTTTTGTTTTTGTTGTCGGTATAAGGAAAAATGGCTGTGCAGTCTTTTGACTCACAACCATCTATGTCCTTGGGTTTTGCTCAAGCTTTGCTTGATTGTTCGTAGTGTCATTTCCACCTCTTAGGCAAAGAATGCTTTAACTCTGTCCATGACGGTTGCTTTTACTACGATTGCCTCTGCAACTACTGGCTTGTCTCCTAAGCCCCAATATGCTTTTGTCAATGCCTCGTCGTTCTCGTCAAAGTCGCCTGGAACGTCAGAGTTCATTGCTGCTAAGTAAGCGTCGTGTGCTGCAAAGAATTCAATGTCTGATACTTTGGTGTTTAAAATTTCGTTGTTCATGATTTTCTCCTGTTGTTTGGTTCTATTAATATACTTATACAAAATTCAAAGACAAAATCAAGGGCGCTCGGCTGAATTCGATATCATTGGATATCAGAGTTGTTCCAAGAAAGTAGGCAAGAAAAAAGCCCCGTAGGGCTTATATCTTTTTGGCTAGTTCTTTGATTGTGAATTTCTCAGGAAATTTGCTGTCGTAGTCGTAGTAAAGAGCTTTGCTTTTCATGTAGAAAAGAATGTCGGCGTTTACCCAATCTTTGAACCTTTCATAAAGCTGTGCGCTGTAGGTTCCATAAACAAACTCTCCTAGTAGCTCGTCGTCGTCCAAGACTCTGATTTGATAAAGTGGAATGAGCTTGTCCAAAAGTCTGTTGTCCTCGAGGTCAAGGTTGGGTTCATTGGTAAGCACCTGGCTGACAAGAACACACATGCCTAGCTGCTCGGCTACTGTCTTGAGATAGTCTGTGTATCTGAGGATTTGAGTCTCAGCCATGAGCATTTCTTGCCCCTCGTCATAGGCAAAGCCAAAGTTGATTGATAAAGGGTGTTCTATGTTCATATCCACCCCCAATTGTTCAAGACGATTAAGCCCATAACAAACAATGAGCCAAAGAAAACAACCGCAGGCAAATACTTTTCCTTAAAACTGTTCTCTTTGTGAATCTGTGCAATGCGTTCCTCAGTCTCTTTTCTTAAGACTTGTGTTGAGACGATGTGCAACTCGTCAATGTCTCCAATGATTTCTTGGTTGAATACTTGCTCAACTCCGTCTTTCACCACTTTGATTTGATAATTGTTTTTCATGGTGGCTTGGCTCCTTAGTATGTGATTTGATAAATGCCGTTCTTGATTTCCTTTGCGTCAGGGCAGTTCTTTGCAATGTATGCCTTAATGTAGGATTCCATAGCTGCTCTGTCGTCTGTTGAGTAGATAACTTTCTCAACCACAAAGTTAAGCATGCTCAAGATTTTGGTTTTCTTGTTGGTTGATTTCTTGTGAAATCTATAGACTGCTTTTTGCTGTTCGTAGTTAGTGACATGCAAGCCAAGTTCATAGAAAGCCAATAATTCAATCAATGAAAATGTTTTTGTTGTTGGTGTGAAAAAGTTGCTCATGTTATTCTCCTTTGTGTATATAATAGTTATACAAAATTGACAAAGAAAATCAAGAGCTATAGAAAACTTGATATCCTTATTTGAAAAAAAGAAAAGCCCCTTTGTTGGGGCTTTGTTCATTCTTTTGGTTGTTTATATAGTCCGTCGCAGTCAGGGATATTTGGTAAGCCTCTGCCCCATGTGGCGCAATATCTGTCATGACAATAGTTTGTGAATTCATACATGGTTACGGGGATTTCTGATTTCTCTTGGTTTTCCTCTCCCTCAATTTCTACCTCTAAGACTTGCCAATCCATAAAAGGGCAACGCTTGCATGCGCAGTTGTCTTTTGGAAAAATCATTGTTTTTCTATTTTCTGGTGTGTCCCAATTAAGTAAGACTTTGCTTTCATAAACTTTTAGGGCAGTTGTTGGACTTGTTTGTTCTGACATTGTTATTCTCCTTGTTGTTTATAAGTTATACAAAAAACAAAAAGAAAATCAAGGTCTTGTCTTATGGTCGTTGTTTAACTTTCCGACCTTTATCCGACCTTTTCCGACGTTTAGAGCATGGTCGGAAAGTTGGAAAAGCCTTTATTTATAAGGCTTTCAAAGGATTGTTTCCGACCTTTCCGACCTATATCTATAAAAAATAATGCAGAAAAGAAAAAAAGAAATATGAAAGGTTTTGGCGGGTGGCTGGTCGGATTTCTTTGATTGAACAAGTGAAAAGCATTGATAGGCAAGGGTTTAGGAACTTTCCACCCATCTATCAAAGGTCGGATTTAAGGTCGGAAAAGGCCGGATTTGGGCAAAGAAAAAGCCCCTTGGTAGGGGCTAGTCTGTTTTTTTCAAATGAGGACAAGAGAATCAAAGCTGCATTCCTTTGCCTTTTTGTTTTTTCACTCCAACTCTTTGAGGGGTTGGTTGAGTGGGCTGTTGAGGCTTTGCCTGCTGAACTGCTTTGACCTGTTGGGCTAGGTTCGCTTGTTGTGCTGCCATAGCTGCCTGTCTCTGCTTGATGATGGCAATCGGTGGCTTGCGTGGTGCGAACACTGCATTTGAGATTTTTCCAAAGCTCTTAAACTTGGCCTTTAGTGCAGCCATTAGGTTCGGTCTACCTGGTTGAGTGGTAGAGGTAGGGATAGCTGCTATAGCTGTCTGTGTGGCCTGTATGGTGGCGTCCAGTGCTGCTACCTGGTTGGGTGTCACTGCCGGCGCTTGTGGGGTCTGCTGCTGTGCCTTTGCCTGTTGTGCGAGCTCAAGGGCTAGGTCATATAAGTTCTCCTTGCTGTTCTGTCTCTTGAATGCCTCAAGCACTTTCAATTTTTCAGATTTCACTACGGCTGTGTAAGTGATAAAGCGGGCGCGAGTCTGCAACACGTTCCAAAGCTCCTGATCAGCGATTGGGCTTGCTGACAAGTTCCCATAGGCCATGTTGATAGTTAAACCTTGGGACTTGTGGATAGAGATTGCATAGGCCAAAGAAAGCTTTGCAGGGTCTTTCATGGTTTTGACCTTGGAACCTTTGCCCTCGCCAAACTCCACCTCAAAAGAACCGTCTGCATTGATTTTGCTGATTACGCCAAAGTCTCCATTTTTGTATTCTTTAGAGTTCTTGTTGACCATGACTCTATCGCCCACATAGAAATGCTCATCATGGTTCTTAATACTTAAGCCGCCTATATCTCCTGCTGCAAGTCTCTTTTCCTGAATGATTTCATTGTTGGTCTTGATTTCCTCATTGGTCGCGCAAAAGACTGCTTTTTCCATCAAGGTGTTGGTGTCAGCAAGATAGCGGTTGGCGACTGCCTCATTCTTTTCTGTGGTGGTGTCGTATTCCAAAAGACGACCACTGTCCTCAATCATTTTCCAAGATTTCTCTACATGAGAGCCTGCTTGTTTGACTGCTGCCATGTCATCGGCTGCAATGTCTGACAAAGAGGTTGTCTGTGCAATCGCCAAAGAGATAGCATCTTTCTGACGAATGATTTTTCTAAGGTAGCGAACCTTTGATTGATTGGCCTTGATAATGTTTGCGTAGGTATTCCCTGACTGAACACTTTGGATTTGGTTGGTGTCTCCGATTAAGACAACCTTGACATCAATGCCTGCTGCAACTGCTTTATTTATGTGTTTCATAAAACGGTTGTAGTTCTTTGTGCCTATCATCCCTGCCTCGTCAATGAAAATGTTCTGACCATCTTTAATAGTGGTCTTGCCTGCGTCCATATCAATAAGCCACTTATCAATAGTGCCTGTATGGTTTGCAGTGGTGTCAACTCCTGCTGAGGCTGCTACCTTTCCTGTAGGGGCCAAGACAATACATTCAGCACCGGCTTGCTGCTGCAAGATTTCAATTGCTGTGCCCATGACTGTAGATTTGCCTGTTCCTGGGAACCCCTCACAAAGAACAAGGCGAGATCCGTTTTTCTCAACTACGGCTTTCATAAGGTCAACTTGCAAGGCATTAAAACGTCTGCCTTTCTGTTGTGCCTTGATTGCATCTGCTACATGCTGCCTCCAATTTTCTACGCCTGTTGCAGTGTTGTTCTGAACAAGCTTAATAGAGCTTTGGACGTTGTAATACTCCTGACGGGCAAGCAACTTGGTTGTGTGCTGCAAAGGATAAACGGGGTCTTTTTTCTTTGAGAAAGTCTTTTTTCTCTTGGTCTTTTTGGTTTCCTCTATAGGTTGCTGAACCTTAGTGATAAGCAAGCCTGTTTCAGCCCATTCTTTCAATTTCTGTTCGGCTATCTGCTCTGCTTTTGAACCCATCGCTTGGTGCTTGCTCAACTCAATGATCAAGTCAAACTTGGTAAAAAACGGATTGGTGTCAGTAAGCTTTTCTAAGATGGCCTCGTCGTCTAATGGTCTATAGATAGCTCCACGGTCTTTCTCATCCTTGATGGCACTGCCAAGCTCAACTGCCTCTTTGTGCAATTCAACGTCTTTGAGTTCTTTGCCAATGGCTTTCTTTTTCTGCTTGATAGTTAGCCAAACTGCATCACGATTTTTGACACTCTCAATGCGTTTGATAGCTGACTCATGGCCCTTATTGATTGCCTTGATTTGAGCATCTAAGTCTGCAAGGGTTTCCATTTCGGCCTTGTAGCCTGCAAGGTCAGTTGCCTCCCATGTCTTTCTGACTCCATTAACCCATGCTCCTTGTTCATCCTTAACTTTGACTTGTGTTTCTCCTGTCTGTGAGAACCCTGCAAAGTCTCCAACTTTCAAGTTCTGACTTGAGATTGCATTCTCTAAGTCCTTTGACCAAATCTTTTTGGTTTTGCCGTTGGCAAGCTCAAGCTCAACAAAGTAGCTCATGCTTTTGGTTTTGTCGTTTTGGTAGGGTGCTGCACCATGAGACAAGACGACACCGTAGTTAGTAGGCAAGTCAATGCCTTTAAGCTTGGCCTCAAGTGCATCAAATTTCTCTTGCACTGCCATACGTTTCAATTCGGCTCTCTCATACTCATCACGTTTTTGCTGAGAGATAGCTTTGTCAATCAATTCTTTAGATTTGCTGCGTAGTCTTATGACCTCAAGGATTTCGTCGGTAAAAGCTACTCTGTGATTTTCAATGTCCTGCATTTGGAACTTGTCATCACTCTTGATTGCTTGCTTATCTTTGTCGTATGCCTCAACGGGATATTTGTCACCAAACTCTTTCATCCACATTTCTACAAATTTGTTCTTGAACATGGCATCCATCGCTTGGTGGAAATTCTTTTGACGCATGGCAGGCATTTCAATAGACATGACTGTGCCGTCTGCAAGACGAATGACATTACTGATATTTAAGTGAACATGGTGATGCACGTTTCCACTGCGGGCGTCATTGTGGAAATACAAAGAGGCTCCTGTTTCTCCTTGAATACCGTGATAGGTTTCAAGATATTGGCTAAAGCATTCCTTGTAGCTTGCCTCTGCACAATCCATCCATAACTGAGAAAGCTTTACTTGGTCGCTTGCATCCATCAATGCACCGGCATGAGAGAAAGATTGGTCGTGAGAGAAAACAAGCTCAATTGCAGTTTTCTTTTTGAACCCTGACTTGGTTGTTACCTCGTTGGGCTTAAAGTGAATCTTTGAGCCGTATTGGTCCATGTAGTAGCCATTCTTGATGTCCTTGCTATGAACCTCAACGGGGTAGCCGTCTGCACCCATGACGGTTTTGTAGTTGCGTAGGACTGGTTTGATATGGCCCGCGGTTCTTTCGTCCTCTCCAAGCTCAATAGCGCATATCTGGTCAATCTTTTCGTCTGTAAGGTGGCTTTCCTTGGTCAAGCCCCAACGGTCAAAAAGAGCTCCTGTAACGCGGGTGTATCTCTGTAGGTTCTCAATCGGTACTACGGTGCCGTCCTCAAGCACAACAAGGTTGCTTTGGTCCTGCATTACATGCAAGTCAGCCATGTTGTAGTTCTTGTGGACATGGGCGTTCTCCATGACCTCGGCCAATTGCTTTTTCAAATATTTGCTGTAGTTGTATCCACCTTGGGCAACTATGTTTTTCATTCTTATCATGCTGTTATCTCCTTTTTAAGTGCCTGTATGAATTCAATGTCTGCACTGTAGGCATCCAAGAGCTTGTTCAGCATGTCGCTCTGTTGAGCAATCAAGGCGGTTTGCTCATCTATCTTTTTGCTCTGTGTGTCTGTTAAATATCTTTGGTGCTTTAACGCCTCAACCATTGACGCAACTATTCCCTCAAGCTTATTCAGTCTTTCAACGTCCTGTGCTTGTTCAGCGGTTCTTTCTTTCGCCGCCAAGTCTGCAAGATGAGTTATGTATTCGTTCATTGTCATGCCAAGCTTATTTGCTTTATTTATGTGTTCTACATAAATTGATTTACTCCTGTATTTCGTGGTATCCATTTATTTTCTCCTTAAAATTTTTCTTTAATTTGCTGTAGTTGTTTTTCTGTGAATGTCAGGCTTAATCCAAATCTCATACAGCTTGCGATTACGTGTTGCAATACATCTTGCTGATTGTTCAGCTTGTGTGTTGGGATGTAAGGTATATTAATTAGAGTAATACCTTTTTTTCTACAGTTTTTTCTCTTTTGTTCATCCTTGAATTGCTGATAAATTAGGCCATTCTTTTTTCTGTCCGTGTTGTATGGATCAATTTCAAAATGATGTTCTCCGTCATATTCAAAAGCAAGATTGAACTCTTTGCAGTAGCCATCAAGTTCAAGTGGCTTGTTTGTCCAAGGGTTAATATTCCATTCTGGTTTTGAGTTTGGAAATTTATGACCAAAACTAACCTCAAAGATCGCTCTCACTCTGTTTTCGCTGATGTTGCTTTCGTTAGCGCATTGAGGGCACCAGTGGCCTTGTCTTATAACGGTGTCATACCAGGACAACCAAGTTGGGTGTTCTGGATTGTTGCATTTCCAAATTAGGTAATCTCTTGCACTGATATACTCAGTAGAGAGACAGTCGCCACCTTTAGCTTGTGCATGTTCTTTTGCGATTTTAAGAGCCTCTTTGTTTGTTCGGCTTTCTGCTCGTTGTGTAATTCCACATTCAGGGCACCATGAATTAAGCTTTACAACAGAGTCGTGCAAAGCAGTCCAAGCTTGGTGTTGTTCGTCCTCGCATTTCCAAGTAAGCGGCTCTTTTGGTTTTTTTGGTGTAGCAGTAAGGCACACTCCACCTTTTTCTTTTGCATGGTTGTGTGCGATAACAAGGCGTTGTTCGGCTGATAGTTTTGGAGATTGCATCTTTATGCGTGCAACCTCTCTTGAACATTGAGGGCACCAGGTTCCGCAACAGACGACTTTTTTGTATGTCGCGTTCCATTCTTTATGGTCAGGATTGCTGCAACTCCAAGACATAGGAGAGCCGTTATTTATGTATTCGGTTGACAAGCAATTGCCACCTTTGCTTATTGCGTGTGTCTTTGCTATTTCAAGTTTTTGGTCTAGTTTTTCTTTTTTCATATTGTTTCTTTATTCTTGTATTTAATAAAGATAACAAATTAAAAAGAAAAAGCAAGAACGGGCGGAAAAAACCAATAATTTAAAGGGCTGAAAGCCCATTTAGAAAAAACTTTTTCGATTTGTTCTTGTATATCCTTTTCATCCTAAGAAAACGGGAAAAAACAACTGAGCGATGCTAAACGTACTCAAAAAAAGCAAAACGATGCCTTTCGTATCCAATAATCATTCTTTGTGATATGAAAGTGGCTAAATGTTATCTATTGTGTTGACTAATAACATTAATTTGCTAATATCTTTTGTATAACAACAAAGGATGTGTAAATGAATAAACTTGATGAGGTTGGGGCTAAAACAACTGAAAAAATTTTAGAAATTCAAAAAACTGCTTTCAATGGTCGTGGCTCTGTCATGTCTGTTATTCGCTCAAACATTAAACATTGGGAAAGAGACTTAAAGCCTGTTTGTGTTGTTGTGGGTAAAAGCTATAATTCTGCAATCTTGGAAATCTTGGTTGCTTGTGGTTATGAGATTGACTTGAAAACTCTCAATACTTATTTGGGTCGCGCTAAAGAAAAGGTTCTTAAAAAATGAGCGACAAAGATAAGGTGCTTGAAATAACAAGCAGGTTCATATCTGAGTTATCTGCTCAAAAGCCATCTAATCTCATGATGGCCGTTAAGACTCACTATGACCTATGGCAATCTGAGTTAATCGTTCTGCTTAGAGAGAGAAACATTGGTGTCAATGAATTTCTTGCTATGCTGTTGCGTGAATCTGGTTATGAGAATGCAAGTGCTGAGTTGGTCAGGTCTTACATGTCTAGAGTAGGTAAGACGAAACAATCAGCCTCCAAAGCTCATCCGTTACCGGCTCTAGCCATAACTACTCCGTTAGACACGTCCCGCCCTCCTGTGGCTGCTGTAGGGTCTGTGGGTGGTCAAAGGGGTGTTACTGCGCCGGTGGTAGCTCACAAGCCTATGGCTGTGTCTGTAGCTCCTGCTGTGGCATCTACCTCTGCCGTCTATGACCTGGATGAGTTTCCATTCAAGGAACACACTGACAGATTGAATGCTGAGGTCTTGGCTTTCTATGACAAAAAGGGCATGTCCTGGTCAGAGTCAGACGATGAACTCTTGGCCGTTTTCACTCAGATAAGTCAAAGTCGCTTTACCCCTCTTGTAAAACTGACTCAAGCCTTTGGTTCAAACGAGAACCTAAAGCAAAGCTGCTTTGGTGCATTCAAAATCAAATGCAAAGAGTTGGGGGTAGATTTAACCCCTCATGGATTTCAGTAATGGCTATGCCAAAAAGAAAAGCCCCTTGATTGGGGCTTTGTTGTTTATATCTTGAGTGAAAAGGATTGTTTTTTTGTGGCTTTTGTCTTGGGTGTATTGAGATTGACTTGTAGCTTTTCATGCAAGTCTCTTTTTATGATTGATTGTTCTGCATAAGCATATCTTTCTGCCTCTGTTCCTAAGATAGATGTATCTGAAAGACCTTTTAGCCATTCTCTTGTTGTATCTCTGATTGGCATATTTCTATCATGTAGCAAGTAATTGACTATCTCCTTGTTATCAACTTTGACGGCTTGGTAAAAAGCATTGTCATTATTTTCAGTTGGGTCAACTCCGAATTCAATGAGTGTCTTTGCAGCTATGTTGTTCCTGCAAATTACTGACTCGGTTAAGGCTCTTTGTAGTCTTTCTCCTACTGATGACTCCCCATAAGCATTCACAATCATTTCCAAGCTTTCTTTTGAGTGCATGGCTGCATAAATGACGTTAGATGAAAAGTCGTTAAATGAATCTGCCCCTAATGAAATCATTCTTTTAACGATGTCAAAGTCTTGGTTTTGGCATGCTATTGATAAGGCTGCACTACGTTCGGCTTTGGCATCAGCCCCGTTGTCTAGTAAATAGCTCGCTATCTCAATTTGGCTGTAGTTAATGGCTGTGTATAAAGCAGAGTCTCCACCTCGTATTGAATTGACATCGGCGTTGTTCTCAATCAGAAACTTAACCATGTCCATGTGTCCATCCTCAACCATTTGATGTAGTGCTAGGTTTCCGTAGCATTCAACATCTGCGCCTTGCTCTAAAAGTTTCGCTGCATAGTCTTTATCTAGATTTACAACGGCGTCAAAAAATTTCTCGTTCAATGTTTCTCGATTCATAAATTCTCCTTATTGTTATCTAATAGTTATACAAAAAACCATAAGAAAATCAATGGCTATGCCAAAGAAAAAGCCCCAATAACGGGGCTTTTTTGTTGGTCGATATCATGTTGTTCTTGTGTTTTGTTTTTGGTTTGCTATATTTAATAATATAACCATAACAAAAGGGGGGGACATGAAAACAAAAAATCAAAAAGGTTTCACGCTCATTGAGCTAATGATCACGGTTGCAATCGTCGGCATTCTTGCTGCCTTTGCTTTACCTGCCTATCAAGACTATGTTTTAAGGTCGCAAGTATCTGAGGCTTATTTGTTAATGGAACAAGTAAAAGCAGAAATTCAAGAGCAATACGCCAATGATGGAAATCTTGCAGACATAATGGCACAAGGTGGGGTAGGACTTAGAAATAACACAATGCCAATCAATGGCAAATATTCAAGTGTATGGACTATTCAAGACGGTGCAATAATGGCTCAAATGAATGGTCCTGATGCAAGCAAGAAATTTAACTATGATTGGGTTATTTTAAAACCTGTAGAAAGTGGCAGTGGAACATTGATTTGGACTTGCCCCTCTTACGGTGGATTCCCAAAAAGATGGTTGCCAAGTTCTTGCCAAAATGACTCTTGAAACATAAAAACTATACAAAAACAAAAAAGGAAAAAAATGAGACAAACAAAAAACAAACAAAAGGGTTTCACACTTATAGAGCTAATGATAACTGTGGCAATCGTTGGAATTCTTGCAGCAATAGCTTTACCTGCTTATCAGAACTATACAATTCGCGCGCAAGTATCTGAGGGCATTCTTTTAATGGAAAGATTTAAGCCAGTTATCGAAGAATATTATGCCCAAAATGGAACTCTGCCAGATCCGTCTATAAACAATGATGTTGGAACCGCATCAGGAAAATATTCAACTAACTCAATTGTTGCCGGTGGTAATTCAAACACTGTCTATGTATTGGCAACCTTTGGAAATGAGGCAAATGCAAAAATCAACGGAAAAACACTTACATTGATGGCACAAAAGAATTCCAATGGCGGAGACAATTTGATTTGGACATGTAAAGGGGAAAGTGGAATTTCTGGTGACAATATTCCTAATGAATTTTTACCAACATCATGCTTGTAAGGAATAAGTTACTATGAAAGCTCTTTTATCATTCCTCTTGATGGCAAGTGTGTCTGTATGCTCTGCTGCTGAAATCAAAAAGACAATCCAAGTCTCTGCAACCATTGCACCTTACTGTGTGATTGGTTTTGAGCAAGGCAACATGAAATATGTTTGTCGTGGCTATGAGGGTCAAGAAAACAATGTCTCTCGTCATGTGGTCAAGCAAGAGGGCAATGTCACTGTCCTTTACTACTGATTTGAACTATGAATAAACAAAGCCTCATTGATTGGGGCTTATTTATTTTGTATAAGTTTGCTTGACAAATCATTAAAATTTAGTATTATTAATTAAGGTATGGAATTTTCCCGATTGCCATATCTGCCGATAAAAAGGCGTGTGTTTAAATTAGTTATTTTTTTTTGCTTGTGAGAGCGTAGAAAAGCCCCAATCCCTGGGGCTTTTTTATTGGTCTTTTCGTTTGTTGAGTTCAATCTTTTCTTGTCTGCGTTGAGCTTTTTCTGACTTGCCATGTGCTCCTGATTTCTTTTTGAATTGCATAAGGGCTAATGCAACGTGGTTTCTTGGTTTGATTTTCATTGGTGTTCTCCAGTTCTCATTATTTTGAAAAATCGCCGTAGGATTTCATCAAATACATGTAGGCGTCTTTCTTGTTGTCAAAGACATGTTCTTTGCCATTGTCTCCAAGGTAGAACTTGCGGCCTCTTTGTTTTGAGCTATAGGAAAGTGTGGTCAATGTGTTTGGCATGCTGTTTTTGATATGAAAGTAGACTCTGTATAAGTCGTCCAAGGTCACATTTTTGACTGAGTGCAATATTTCTAAGTTGTTGGTAAGTTTTATATCTAATCTCATGGCTTTTCTCCTTTGTGTTATTTATATTTTATTAAATACAAAAGAGAAAGCAATAGAATGAATGAAAGTCGATATCTTTGTTGGGTGAAAAAAGAGAAAGCCCCTTAGTTGGGGCTTTTCTGTTTGTAGCTCATGTTTGATTGCCTCAATACATGGGTTGCTCATCTCTGTTTAATCTGATTTCAAGGGTTCCTGGACTATCGTAGGTCGCTGTTTCGCAATAGACTACTACCTTGTCAGCATTGAGTTCATTTTTGATGATGCAAAATCTTTTGAAAGTTTCACGGTCAAGCTTTTGAGTTATGAAAACTAGCTTTGTGGTGGTCTTGGTTTGGTATGAGCAAATTAGCTCGTCCTGATCAAGAATGACAATGCCATTCTTTGGTTTTTCAGAAAGTTTGCTGTAGTGGCTTAGTAGCTGTTCTCTTGTCTGTTGCATGGCTTTTCTCCTTTAGTATCTTATTAATTCATGGACTTTAGATAAAGCTGAATTTCTTTAAAGTTGGTGTTGTATTCAATGCCCTCATGGACAAAGTATGCTGTCATTGCAAAGTCATAGCATTTTTTAATTTGCCCAAATCTAGCGATTTTGGAAACAAGCTTTCCGTCTTTCATCAATGACATAGTGCTGTAAAGTTTCCCTCTCATTGGGTCGTATTCACCCGTAATAGTCTCAGTTGTTAAAACTAGGTTTGGGTCTTTTCTTAATTTCTGTAAGTTGTATTTCATGATTTCTCCTTTGTGATACTTATATTTTATTAAATACAAAAGAGAAAGCAATAGATAAACCAAAAGTCGATATCTTTGATGAAAAAGAAAAAAGCCTCAGCAATGAGGCTTGATTCAATCAGGATAATGTTTTTCTTTTTTCTGCTCTACCATTGAGCTACTAAACATTGCTGTCTAAGTGAGACTCGAACTCACAACCAAAAAGGTTTGATTGCTGTATTTATCCTATGTTTTAGTTATACAAAAAACAAAAAGAAAATCAATAGCTTTGGTCAAATAAATATCATTCCTTAGCTTGTTGCCGTAGGTGGTTTTGTGGGACCGGCTCGTCCGTGTCTCTCTACTGCTTTGAAAGGGCAGGGTAGATCCACCAAAAGAAAAAAGCCCCGTAGGGCTTAGTCTTAGATTTCTCTTGTTTCTGCTCTTGATAGAGCTACGGAACATTTCTGTTCTATGAGGATTCCATGCTATTCCCTCAAAACGTCTATGTGACTATTTCTAGTTATGAACAAAGACGATAACTTTTAAGCCTTGAACAATCTTGTTTACTTATACCAAATAGAAAAAATAAATCAAGGGCATGAAAAAAGAAAAACCCCTAAAGAGGGGCTTTATCTAAATTTTATTGACCTTGGCTTTCGGTGTCGTGATTGTTTTGTTGGAAAGCTTGTTTTGTAGTTTGTGCTTGATAATTCCAAGTCTGTAGATTTTCTGTGCATATTGAAATGCAGGCAATTTGTAAGTTCCATGTTTTAACCATGCTCTCGTTTCTTTGGAAAATACTCTCTGCTCATCTATGAGTAGCTTGTCTATTCGCTTTTGCTTGTTGTTAATGATAGCCTTGTAGAGTGCCCAATCTTTTTTTACATTCTCAAGGTAGGAGAGGATGGACAAAAGCTTTCGGCATGGCTTTCTGTGGCGTTTCATTGCCCTTGCTTGTTTGAATGCAATATCGTTGCCTGAACGTAGATTTGCTCCATTCATGACAAGAGCTTTAAGCATATCAAGGTGCTTTGACTCAATTGCTCTTTCTACTGCCTCCCCATCAATGGGGTCATAGCCTGGTGTGACTTTGCTACGGTCATAGAGACTCAGAATGAATTCCATTGCTTTGACGTGGCCTGCGCCTGCCACTGAATCAAGTGCTTGTGAGATTGAGGGGCCGTTGTATGGATCGCCAATATGTTGTGCATGCTCGTATAAATACTTTATGAATTCAATATTGCCGTGTTCTGCTGCATAGGCAAGGCTATTGAAACCATCATGAATATATGCCCCTTTCTCAATAAGAATTTTTGCCATCTCCAATCTGTTGTATTGGCATGCAGTCTCAAGGGGTAGGTATCTGTCATCCTCCTGTTGTTCCTCAATCAGTTTTTTGAAAAGGTTGAGGTTGTTGGTCTTGATTGCGTTTTCTGTTTCGCTTTGTTGTTCGTATTCCATAAGTCTCCTTTTTTTGTTGTTTAAATCTTTCTGACCTGTTCCTTTGCTCTTGCAGTCATATTTCTGGTGAGAGTCTTGTATAACTCCCTGTTGGCTATGCCATGCAAAAACCACTCATAACGGCTCCCCATCAAGCTGTCTCTGAGCTCCTGTGTGGGTAGGTAGCCGGTGTGGTGGGTCAAGTGCTTGATGACCTGGTGCAATTCAAGGTAGATAACCTTGAGGACCTGGGCCTCTGTGAGCTCGTAGCCGTGTTCCATGAGCATCAGCACCAATGCGCTTGCCTTACGGTCTAGGGCAAGGCTTACCTGTGCCTCTGTGGCCTGTATGGTGGCTCCAAGGGCTGTGAGAGTCTGTAGGTAGTCGGTTCTGTCGCGTACTATGGCTAGATCGATCGCTGCCTCGTAGTGGTTGGCTCCGTGTTCCACCAGGTAGAGGGCTATGTCCGTGTTGCGGCGTTCTAGAGCCTCTGCAAGAGGTTTCCCCCCAATGCCATTGACGTTGGCGCCGAGTTGAGTGAGTGCATGGACCATCCTCAAGTCGTCGGCTCTTATGGCCTCAATGAGTGCTTGGCCGTCATCGTTGTCTATGTCTGCGCCGTGTTTTACGGCGTCTGCTGCTGCGTCTATGTCTCCTGTGATTGCAGCAATGCTTAAGTTCATGTTGTAGTTCATTCTTTGCTCCATTGTTCTAATAGTTATACAAAAACGAAAAACAAAATCAAGGGTAATGCAATGAATGAACAAAGAAAAAGCCCCAATGAATGGGGCTTTCTTGTTTGTGGAATTAGATTGCACTTGCAATCGCTTTCCCCTCCATCAAAAGTCTATTTAAAAGAGTCTTGACGGCAGGGTCTTGTTTTTCAGATAAAGCCTGATGAATTGTCTTTCCCGCTAGAGCATTTATTCCGGGTTGAGTAAGCTGTGTTCTAACTGTATGAATGGAAACTTGAAAGCGTGGATCGTTTTGCAAAGCTTTCAATGCAATTGATTCTTGCAAAGCTTGCATTGCCAAAGGAACCATTGCAGTAGATTTTGCATTCATCAAACCGTTGTTGATTATGATTTGAATTTTTGCGACAAAGCCGGGCTCATAAAAACTAAAGTCTAGTGGATCAAGATATTGATGAACCAATGCCAAAGTCTCAGGTGCTTTTATGTTGTCGGTGAATGGTATTTGAAATAAAGGCAATGTATTGTTGAATGCAAAAGTATCAAAATACATTTGTGTTCCCTCAATGCCGAATGACTCAAACATAGCGGCTACTGCACGGGCAGGGGTGTCAACAATGCCTCTCGCTCTTTCAATTGCTACTGTATTCACAATCGCTTGTGGATCTCTGTCAATGTTAATGATTGGGCATCCTGTTTTTGAATTTTGTTCTGCCTTTGGTTCTCCATTCTTTGCCTTTTCTGAAAAAGCCTTGTGAATGGTCTTGTTGTCTTTATCAGCATCAAATGTCTCAAACTCAATACCTAATTCGGTAAAGCCTGCTGCTGTCATCTTTAATACTGTTGATTTGCCAACGTCTCCATGAATAGAAAGAGGCATGACTATTGTTTTTGTGTATGGACTGTTCATATTGTTATCTCCGTAGTTGTTCTATAGTTATACAAAAAAGAAATGGAAAATCAAGAGTCTGCACCAATTCTTTTGAATAAAACCTTTTCGTTTTCTCCAATTTGCATGCTTGCGTAGTTCGCAAAGATGTTTAATTTCACTTTGATTGTGTATTTTTCCTCAAGAAAGAACTCACTCACTAAGCAATCTGTGCCGTCAAAAGCAACATAGAAAGTGTTGTCTTGAGCTAGGTTTAAATCTACAACTATGTAGTTGTTGAAATTGTCACTTGCAAGAATGACTTTGTTTTGTGTTTTCTCTGTAGTGTAGATATGCAATAAAAGCCAATCTTTGCTTTCGTAATGTGTTCTCATTTTCTTTGTCTCCTTGTTGTCTAATACTTATACAAAAAAGAAAAAGAAAATCAAGGGCATCAAAGAAATCAGGCAATAAAAAAGCCCCTTGGTCGGGGCTTTTTGTTTATTGGAATTCGTCATATTTTTCTAAATTTAACCTCAAGCTCTGAAAGAGTTTGTTTTGAGAATTCCATGACTAATCCCTGTTTGGCGCAGTGTTGAACTACGTGCCTTGTAAATGCCTCAAAGTCATTGCGGTGCTTGGCATGAATGATTGGAATGTTTATGAGTGTTATGCCATGAGCAAGGCAGTTCTTTTTCTTTTGGTGATCCTTGAATAGCTGATAAGTCATGTCCTTGGGCTTTTTATGTTTTTTGTAGCTCAAGGTCGTGTGGTGTTCTCCATCATGCTCAAAGGCGAGATTGAATTCTTGGCAGTAGCCGTCAAGCTCCAAGGGCATGTTCGTCCAAGGGTTCATGTTCCAAGAGTGTCTAACGGTCGGAAATGCCTTGTTGAAATGAGCCTCAAAAAACAATCGTGTCTTGTCCTCGCTTAGATTTTTCTTTGCACACTCAGCGCACCAATGCCCCTTAGCTATGTTTTGGAATGGGGCCATCCAAGTGGCATGTTCAGGATTTGAGCATTTGAACTCAAGGAGGACATGAGCGTTTTGATAGTGCGTTGATAGGCAAGCGCCACCTTTCGCCTGTGCGATTGCTTGAGCTCGTTCTAGGCCGTCCTTGAGCCTGGTGTGTGAGGTTGTTTTTTCGTTCCCGCACCTTGGACACCATACACCCGCTCTCATAACTCTCACATAGTTGGACTCAAAGGGCTTGTGTTCATGGTTTGAGCACTGAAAAAGCATGCGTGTTTTGCTGTTCGTGTATTCGGTTGTAAGACAAGAGCCTCCTTTCTCAGTCGCCAATTTCTGTAACTCTGCAAGGCCACTTTTGTTAACCTGTTTTTCTTTGCTTTGCTGGATTCCGCACCAAAAGCACCATTGACCTCGTTGAACAACGCAATCATAGGTTGTCTCCCAATTTTCATGATTGGGGTTAGAACAAGCCCATTTGAGCTTTGCCTTTGAGTTTGTATAAATGTCAGATATACACATTCCTCCTTTACTTTCTGCATGTTCTTTGGCCTTGATAAGTCTTGCCTTTTGGTAGTCATTCATATTGATTCCTTGTGTTTTTCCTATCTTAAAAAATAGGATAAAGAAATCAAGAAACTTACTGCAATTAGATATCTTATGAGGTGCAAAAAAAAGGACTCTTTAAAGAGTCCTTTGAGGTAGTTACTGGCATTCGTATGTTGCCACCTTTGTTGTGCGGTCATCATCAAAAGCACATCTGTATCCCTTTGGAGTGCAGGTTCCACCCGGTCTTAATGTCATGTAATTGCATTGAGGGTAAGGACTTGGATTTCCTTTGCCGTATTGCCATCCAAGGGATACCCAAACGCCGCTAGAGCTCTGGCAAGTGTTTGAGGTGGTCTGCCAGGCTGAATACTCAAGTCCTGAGTCTCCTGTTGAAACTGTGCGCTGCTGATTGATAAGCCCTGTCTGTCCTGCGGGACACTGCAAGGTTTGGTATTGGGTCGCTGTGCAGTCGTTGTCTAAGTCTTTCTCAGGCATGGTTTGAGTGCCGACCACTTGACCATTGCGGTAGTAAGTGACTGTGATGACTTGACTCTTTGGATAGTAGGCACTGCCTTGGTATGTAAAGCCTGCTGGACATGAGGCCATCATGTTTCTGACGGATTGGGTTGAGGTTACGGGTGCCATCTGTGAGGTGTTGCTTGCATAGACTGTCTGAGCCTTTGCTTGCTGTGTTGTCATAGTGCCGATTGATCCACCCAAGCATGTTGAGTCGCAATTCATTTCACTTGATTTGTTTTGTGCTTGTGCTGTTCCAATCATTGTCAAAGCAAAAGCTAAGGTATAGAGTATTTTTCTCATTGTGGTTTTCTCCGTGTTGTTCTTATAGTTATACAAAATAGAAAAATCAAATCAAGAGATAGGACACTAAAGACGATATCGGAATGCATCAAAAAAGCCCCTTGATTGGGGCTTTCTTTATTGTGGCTTGGCTGTCTCTATTCCTTGGCTCACTATCAAATGCTTGAAAGCTAAATAGGGCATGTTGAAATCAAAGTAGCCGTAGAGCTCTTTGGCCGTGTAGTCCAAGGTGTTGACTTGGTTCTCTTTGAAATAGGCATGTAGCTCGTCTATGGCGTCCTGTGGAACGTTCTTGTCTAAGCCTTTCAAGTCTTGCCACCATATCTTGCGACTCCAAACGGTTTTGTATGGAATGGCATTTTCATACAAGCGAGTTCTAAAGGTCGTGTAGTTGATGCTCTTGTCTTTTGCCTTGCACTCGTTGAAAAGCTCTCTCATTGTCTTGCTTTCTGTCTCTACCTTTTTCAAGTGTTGGGCGAACCATGACTTTGTCTTGTAGGGTAGTTTTTCTTTGACAAGGATAGCTTTGAGTTTTCTTGTTCCACCGTCATAGCCAGTTTTCTCGGCAAGCTGTTCTAAGGTGTAGTTCTCGGTCTTGAAACGTCTTAAACGGGCTGCAATGGTGCTGATGTCCTGTTCCTTGACCTTGGCCTTGTATTTGGCTTGGTAGGGTCTAAGACTGACTCCAAAGGCTTTCAGAATACGACTGACGTTTGCTGCTGATTGTCCTAAGTATTTTGAGATCGTTGGTGCTGTTATCCATTCGCCTCGTTCATCCATATCTTTAATGATGGCAAGAATGTCCTGCACGTCATTTCTCTTGTTGTTTTGCATGTTGTCTCCTTTTTCTTTTTTGTGGTTATATAGTTATACAAAAACAATAGACAAAATCAAGGGCATAGAGTAGGCAAAATGGAAAAAGCCCCTTGATTGGGGCTTTGCTGTTGGTACTGCTGCTTATGGTTTTCTGTTAATCAAAGACATTAAGATTGGGCTAGGCTTGGCCTGCTTTGCTGTGTTCTTGTAAGTCTTGTTTTTGTATTCAGCTTTCTTTTTTGTCTTTGGCTCTAGGTTGTCAATGTGTTCGTAGACAGCTTTCTTAATCGCTTGCATAAGATACGCTCTGTAAGACATGCCATTTTGAATTTCAAAGTTTCTTTCATGTTTCAATATTGAATGGATTATGTTTCTAGTTCTGCCTGAACGGAAAGAGCCTTGATAATTTGTGTTTTCCTCAAGGTCTTTCAATGAGATGTTGAAATTGGCACGATTAGAGCAATAATCATTCAATGTTTTTCCATCTGAATTTTTTTGTTGGTAATCATTGCTGTCCAAATCTATTTCACTGACAATCCACCCATCTCTTGTTGCAGGCTCCACTTTTGATGTTGCATAGAAACATGATGCATGGTTTCTTAGCCAATACGGTGAAATTGCCATGAACTCATCTTCGAAAAGCTCTTTAAATTCGTCTTGAACAAAATGCATCTCGTCAGTGAGGTGAAAGTCTCCATCATCTGTGATATTGATTTTTTTAAGAACATCAATGTTTTGCCTTGCTAGGATTAGAATTAAATCTTTGTTTTTATCTGTTAACAGTTCTGCGTTTGGTAGTCCATCAATGCGACTTAAGATAATGCAGTCATAGGCGGCTTGTTGGAATTCGTAGTTGGCTGAGTTAGGATCGGCAATTAGTCTTGTAGGAACATCAATAAATTCAAGCTCTGCCCCGAATGGGCTATTCTCTGATTTTTGGTTTTCTTGTGTCATGGTCTTTCTCCTTTGTGTTATTTATATATTATTAAAATGAAATCAAAAAGCAATAGATGAAATACAAAATAATTGATTTTCGATATCCTTTGCCAATGAAAAAAGCCCCATCGTTTGGGGCTTTGTTTTATGCAATCTTGACTCTTAAATGGTCGGGCATTGTTTTGTATAACTTTCTCAATTCAATGGCTGAAAGTTTGCCGTCTGTTCTTGCTTGAGGTTTAGGCTTGTATCTGTTCAAGATTTCTTGAACAAGTCTGACATTCAAGCCGTCTGCTGAAAGAGCCTTGGTGCATCTGAATTCTCTTTCTGTCTCTGTCAAAGACTCATCCACTGAGTAGGCATTGGTAATGGCAATGCGCTTTTGTTCTATATCGTCAATGATTGTGGCCATCTCAAAGTTTGTGAATGCAACCGCAGAGACTTTGTAGATTTGCTCAATAGTTTCGTATTTACCTCTTGTGATGAGTTCTGAAAGACAACTTGAGAAAACAAAAGGAACTTGCACTTGACCAATGACAAAGTTCAAGATGCCTTTTGTTGGTTCTGCATTCATGGCAACCAATACAAATAATTCTTTTGATTTTTCGTATCTGTTATCAATCGCATTCCATAGCACTTGGAACATAGATAGATTGCCGTGTTCTGTGACTGCAACGATTAAGTAAGGCTCTAATTCATCCACTCCTTTCAATGGCTCTGTCAATGATTTCTTGAATAACTCAAAGTCGTTGCTCTCAATTGCATTAAAAGCATTCTCTAAGTGGATAGGCTTAGTTCTGATTGTTGTGATTGTCTTAACTACGTCTTTACCACTTTCTTTCACTGTGGTTTTAATTGTGTGCTGCTCGTAGTAGTCATCAAGACTCTTGATTGTGGTTGAGTTGTTGGTTGTGAAAAACTCTTTAATTTTATTAAGCATGTCGCCTCCTTTGTTGTATTTATAGTTATACAAAAATGACAAAGAAAATCAAGAGCCGTCCAAAAGAAAAAGCCCCAATCATGGGGCTTTTTTATTAGATATTGATATTAAGGCTCTTTGATTTGGTGTGAATCTTGGCAGGTTTTGAGGTGTGCCAATTCTGTCTGACTTGTTCATCTTTATGTTTCTTGTCAATCTCTTTCACAAGTTCGTCAAAGCCTAAAGTGTGCAAGCTGTCTCTCAATTCTTTGCTTACTTTCATGCCTTTGGAATGGATAAGGAAATTGGTCAATAGCTTGTTGTGTGCGTTGGTTGAAACCATACGGTTCATGCTCAAGTTGTTCCTGCGAGACTGAACAAAAAGCTGTTGTCCTGGTGTGGCTGTATAGCTGTCCTCTCTGTGCAGTTCGTAGGTAGCTTGGTCAATCTTGGCTTGTAGAGGCTCTAAGTCAGTCTCTTTCATTCGTTCTACGGCTTGGGCAAGACGCTGCTTGTGCTGTTCCTCTACCTGGTTGTCTATCAAGTCTAAAAGTGCTAACTGAGCAAAGTGCATGTTGTCTAAATATGCAGCATCGTGTGATTGCTCCATAAGCTCTTTGATAGTGGCTTTGTCTTTCTGTTCTTGGTTCATAAAGTCTCCTTGTGGTTATTGTTTTAATATACAAAAATGATTTGAAAAATCAATAGCGATTGACCAAAGAAAAAGCCCCTTGATTGGGGCTTTGTTTATTCCTGCAAAATCAAATCAATGAATTTTTTAAGCTCGTCCTCAGACTCTTGGCAATATCTATCTCTTTTTATCGTTTCGCCTTGAGTGTCTAAAGTTATTCTTGTCAATCGTCTTTCAAATGGTTTTCTATGTTGGCTGTAGATTGAAATGATTTGGTTGTCGTCGTCAGCCTTGATGTCAAAGTGTTCAATTGAACTGCCTGCTTTGGAAAGCAATTTTTCTGTGAAAGACTTTGAGAATAGGTGGTCGTTGTTCATGCTGCCACCTGTTCGCTTTTGGCAAGCTTTTGAATTCTCATTTTTGTAAGTTCTGATTCGTCTATCTCGTCATAGATGTCAACAATATCTAAGACTCTTTCAAAAATCTTTCTGTCGTGCTTTTCAATGCTTGCTGCCTCTAGGTCATAAAGGGCTGATGCATAGGCTCTTGTTGTGTCGCATACGAATTGATTTAAGAATGCTTGTTTTCTTGCTGCTGCTGATAATGTAAATGTGCTCATGGTTTTCTCCTGTTGTTGTTTTTGTTTTTTGTGAGTGGTTTAGTTAAAGATTGCATTCCAAGCTTTGTCCATCGCATTGAATAAGTGAGCAACTGCAATCTCAAATAATTCAATAAGTGGTTTCTTGAATATGAATGCGCCGATTATTCCGATAATTAAGTAGATCATGTCTTTCTCCTGTTGTTATTTATATATTATTAAAATGAAATCAAAAAGCAATAGATGAAATGCAAAATAATTGATTTTCGATATCTTTGTCTTTGATTTTTGAAAAATCGACCTCTCAGAATCGTCTAGGTTGCGTCAAAAGCTTGTGGTCAATGGCAGAGTGGTCTGAGCGTGGCAAATGCGTCTATGAGGCTGTTAGGTGCCTTGGTGGGCATTTCTTGAAAAGTGATTGTTTTAGGCAAAGAAAAAGCCCCTTGAATCGGGGCTTTGCTTTTATCTCTTGCATTTTGCTTTGTTTTCTATAGTTATCTCGTCTAAATCTGTCTTTTGATAGTTCAATTCAAGAACACATATACGATAGTTTGTGTTTTCTCTTTTGAACTCGTCAACATACTTTCTTACTCGTTTCAAGTCTGAGTCTGATAAGTTGTTTTTGTCGTTAAAGAATATCTTTGTCTGTCCGTCAATGACTTGTGCTGAGACAAGTGTTTTCTCAATGACTGTTGAGGTTGCTGCATAAGCTGTAGATGTGAAAGCTATGGCAGTGAATAAGGTTGCTAATACTGATTTCATTTTAGTTTTTCTCCGTGTTGTTGTTCTTGTTTCTTTCTTTCAATTCCTCAATCAATCCTTTGTAGACTGAACGATTGGATAAATTATCTAAGCCTGCTGTGTAGAGTGTTCTTGTGCCAAAGTTGGGCTGTTTGCTTGTATCAAGAAATCCCTCTTTGCCAAAAAATTCAAGTTTATGTTGTGTGTTCATTTTTGTTTTTTCTCCTTTCAATCAAAAATTGGTGTCTGACAATCTTGGTCGCGTAGGTAGCGGTCAAGTAGTGCAGTGTCAGTGCTGCTTTCTGCTCATATAAATCATTCTCGGCTGCTGCATTCAATAAAGGCTGAACGTCTGAGGCCATGTTGATTGTTCTTGTGTAGTGCAAGCCGTCATGGTGGTAGTTGAATTGATATTCAATGTTTATGGGTGTGATTCGCTCATGCATGATGGTCACTGCATTGAACATGGTGCAAGGCTTGCGGCCTGCGCTTGTCTCATAGATAGCTGTCAAATCTACTCGGCCAATCCACTCAGTAAAGAATGTTGGAATTTGGATTTGTAGGTGTTTGTGTGTTGTGAAACCTGGCTCTGTCCAATACTGAACAAGTAGCTCAATCTCTTTTGAAATCTGTGGGTTTCTCTTTGAGATAGATTGCAACCACTCAATCACAAGTTCTTGATTTGTTCGTGGCTTTGGTTTTCTAAATAGTCCAATCATTGCTTTCTCCTGTTGTTATATTTACTTTATTAAATACAAAAGAAAAATCAAGAGTCAATAGATAAATGGATATCTTTGTAGATGGATAAGTCTTGTTGTTTGTCGTGTGCCGTAGGTGGCTGTTTGAGAGCGGCTTGACCGACTCTCTCAACCGCGTTTGTATGTTGGTAAAGTCCTCATTTGAAAAAAGAAAAGCCCCGTAGGGCTTTCTCATATCTTAACGACCTTAGTCTTTTGTTTTGGCGGCAATGTGGCTTTGAGTTTTTGATTGAGGTGGAGCTTTTCAATGTCGTGTATAACTTGTTCTTTATCAATCGTTCTGCCGTCTAGATATTGAATAATCATGCCATTGGCTATGGATTTTTTTGCTAATTCAAGAATTGGTAGGATTTGTAGGCTGTAGTTGTTCTTGATAAATCTTACTGTTGTTACCGTGTGCATTGCATGGTGAGTTTGTATTTCAGTAGCATTTGTCCAGCTTTTAGCTATTTTTCGATACTTGCCAATGAGTTTTCCACTGTAGTGTTTTGGTAGCTTTTGCACTTGTTTTTGGAAAACTTTCTCCAAGACATCGCATTGATTTATCTTGTTAATGATTTCACGGTGTAGCTCGGCAATATCATTAAACAATTTTGCTTGCTCGGCCATTTCCTCTCTTGGGTTTAGGTTCTTTGATAGTTCGCATACTTTCTCAAAAATAGCAGTGATGGCGGCTTGCCTGTCTGAAAGCTCTGTCAATGTTCTTTCTGCCTCACTTTTTCCTATTGTTGAGTCATAGATAAGCTTTGCAGAAATCAAAGCCAAGACTGCGATGTATATGTAAATTGGTGGCATTATTTCTCCTTGTTGTTATCTTTATCTTATTAAAATCAAAAGATAAAGCAAGGATTTGCCTTGAACTCGATATCAATGATTAATAAAAAAGCCCCTTTGGTTGGGGCTTTTTTGTTTATTCGCTTTGTTGTTCGTCTCGGTTCGCATATAGCAGGCCGCAAAAAACTATAAATATGCACAAGGTTTGATAAATCGTTTCAAACAATGATGTTGATGTGTTGTATGAGTGGATTAGAAACCAAATTGTGTATAAAGCTAGGTATATCAATATTCCTGGTGTAATCTTTCTTACAAATTTGTTTATTTTATCTGTCATGTGTTCTCCTTTTGATTTGGTTAATTTGGTTATACAAAATCATAAAAAGAAATCAATATCTAAATCAATTATTTTGTCTATCAGAAATAAAAAAGCCCCAATCAAAGGGGCTTTCATTCAGTAGAAAATGCCTGGTCGGCAGTTGCTCGTTTCGTTGTCTGTAAATCTGAACCTGTGGGTTCCTGCATAGCTGTTGCTGTTCAAGTAGGTAAGGTCTAGCTTGTATTGCCCCATCTGGCTCATTGCGCTGACGGTTTGCGTTGCCTGGGCTATGTGTGCCTCCACCTGGTCAAGAGTCCAGCCGTTGACCTGCTGCATGTGCTTTTTAGTCTGTTCCTCATAGCCTTGTTTTTTGGCAAGGCCAATGTGAACTGCCTTGTGGCAGAGAGGGCATAGGGAACGGATACGCATGAGTTTCTGTGTGCGTGTCACATGGCTAAAGCTCCAATCCTCATGAGCCTCTAGGGCGTGTCCAAAGCCCTGCTTGTGGCCGTTGCTCTTGCATACCTCGCATTGCTTAGGCTGTAGCTTGTATAGCTGTCTGTTGAGGTCGTGGGATCTGTGGGCTATGGCTTGCCAAGTCTTTTGCTCCACTCTAGAGCGAACATTCTTGCCGTGCATGTCCCTTGGAATCATTTCTGATTGAATCTTGCCGCCTGTCGGTGCTGCAACGATTGGTCCGAATTTTGGTTTTCTTTTCTTTGGTATGGCTCCCATATAAATGAGGAACATGCCAAATAAAATTGTCGTTATTGTTATCATTGTCTTTCTCCTTTGTATTGATTACTTATACAAAAAAGAAAGATTTAATCAAGAGCAATGAAAAAAAGAAAAGCCCCTTAGTCGGGGCCTTTTTTATTTATCGTCTTGATTTGTAGGTTTTGCCTAATTTTGGCAATTTCTCGTAGAGCTTGTTTGTTTGCCATGCGTGTTGCATTCCTATTTGTTTGCTTATTTCATCAATGGTCAAGTCTGTGGTGTCTAAAACCATTAGCTTGCTGTCCCAAGTGGATTTTCTTGCATGTTTGAACTTGAGATTGTTCTTTCTCAAAGTCATCAAGATTGAATGGTAGTCTGTGCGGCTCTTTAGATTGAGTTTGGACATGATTTGTTTGATGTTCATGTTCTCAGTGTCTAAAGCCTGCAATGCTGCCAAGTGCTTAAATGGCTTGGTGGTGTCTTTGCGCTTGAATGGCAGATTGTTATTTCTGACTATGTAATAGACATGTGCAAGGGAAAAGTCTTGTCCTACTTTCTCCCATAATTCTTGCACTGTCGTTTGCTCGTTTGCAGTCTCTATGATTGCCTGCACTGTTCCTTTCTTATTATTCATTTCTCTTTATCTCCATATATAAAAGTAATCTGTTGTTGTGAACCTCGTTTTTTTGTATTCCGTAATCTCTGCACTAACTAGGCTGTAGTCATCGTCTGTGAAAAGCTCCTTTAAGAACCTCTCTGACTCTTTCCATGCTCCTAAGTCTGAGACTGAGGCAAGAGCAAGGGTTAGTTCCTGCTGCACCTGGCCGACTGTGTAAATCGTTTTAAGCTCAAATTTGGTAGGTTGGCTTTGCTCAAGTTCTCTTTGCTCGGCTGCCACTGTCTTAGCCTTTTTGATTTTGTCTAGCATGGCTTGTATGTGTGGTGGGTAGGTTTTCTTTGCCATATCAAGCTCTCCCTAAGATGACTAAGTATTTGTCGTGTTGTGCTTGAGCTATAGAGCGTAAAACTGCAACATCGTCTTTCTCTGAGAATTGCCCTTGATAGGTTTCAAAGCCAAACATTCTTTTGATAAGGCTGATGCATTCAGCTTTGGTCATTGTGTTGAAATTTCTCATTTTTTGTCTCCTGTGGTTGTTGTTGTTAAATAAGAGTGCCTAGAGTTTTTGTAATTGCTAGATAGATTGCTGTGCCAACAATCACTAGGAATACAAAGAGCTTGATTTTTTCTTTCATTTGGCTGCTCCTTTGGCAATAAGGTTTTTTGCAGCAGTCAAGTTGTCAACTACGCCTTGGCCTAACTGTGCATTGATGTCCATGATGGAAAGCAAGTGAGCATTGATTTTTTCTTGTGTAGCTCTGTCGTAGCTGCCTGATTTCTTTATGACTTGGGCAACGTCGTCAACTTTCTTGTTTGTTTCAATATCAGCCTTGGCTTTTTCAAAGCCATTTTCCATAGCATCATGGATTTCCTGAGCTTGTTGTTCTTGAGTCTTGGCAGGGACATTATTGATAGATACTGCTGCAATGTCATTCAAAGAATGTGGGTTGCTTAAATTTGAGCTAGTTGCAAGGTTTCCGAAAATGAATGCTGATACCAATACACAAGAAAACATTGTTATCCAATATCTTTGTCTCTGACTTAAAACGGCACCCTCTGAGTTTTGGGCGATGTTGTCAGCCCATTGCTCAAACTTTTGCTCTTTGTGTTTTCTTTCTAGGGCCAATTCCATTCTTTCAGTCTCAGTATTAACTTGCTGCTCATTCTTAAAATCAAAGTCAAATTCTTTGGCTCTGTTTTTTCTGATGGACTGTTCTAGGTGGGGAATGTTGTAGCTGTCATAGTTTTTGTTTTTCTTGTTTAGGAATGGCAAGCTGTCAAAGTCGCCATCTTTCTCTGTTTCATCGGTAGATAAATTGATGCGAGAAAGGATTGAGTCTTTTGACTCAAAAACGCCTTTGTTTCTGAAATCTTGGACAATTGCATTTGTGTTTGCTTTTCTTGTTTGCATGTTCTCTCCTTTGTTATTTATATATTATTAAAAACAAAGAGAAAAGCAATAGCATTTCTAAATAAAAGTCAACTCGATATCTTTGTGTGCGTCTTTTTGATGACTGAGTGATAAAAAGATTGAGTAGATGCGTTGATCTATCTATCTGTAATCAGTTTATTGATTTAACGGGGATAGACATGATTGACACACAAGCAAGAATTGGTAGACCCAAAACAAGCCCTTTGTCTAGAAAAGAGCAAGTCGCTTTGGCTCAACAAAGAAAAAGGGATGCTGACAAGCTTGCAGGACTCAAGCCTTTGAATGTCAATATTTCAAAAGAGGCAAAAGGTTTTGCTGATGCTCTTTGCTCTATCCACAATCTCACTCAAAAAGAATTGATTGAGCGATTGCTTGATAAAGCCATGAGGCAAGGCAGTCTGTTGGCTTAAAATTTGGGTCATGGAAAGACATGACATTGAGGGTGCAATTGGTGTCTGCACCTTGGACGACTTACACCTAGCCCTGAGTCTTGATGACTTGTTGGGCATGCCTCTTGAGGCCAAGTGGCTTGCACTCAACCTCATGCGGGTCAAAAGCCCTGAGACATTCGCTAGGGTTGACCTCATCCACCAATTCACGCCTGAGAGGGCTGTAGCCCTGTTGGTGGTGTCCTCTGTGGGCAATGGGGCCGGCGAGCTCGTCAAGGTTCTGTTCCAGGCTGCACCTGGTCAAAGGCAAGCTGAGGCGCTTGTGACTGCCTATTGCCTCTATGTGGCCTGTTTCCGTCTTGAGACTGTGGCTGAGTGGTCGCCCAACTCTTTTGCTGAGGCTCTAGAGCAAGGGGATTTCACTGATGAGGGGTTCAAGTGGTTCTACCTGCTCCACCTTGGCCGTATGGCACTCAAAGAGGGTAGGGACATCGTGCCTGCTCGGATAGGTAGCAATCTGCACTTATTCTCCCATGAGCATGCGACTGACCTGCTGGACTCCCTCAAGGCTCTGCAATCGTTCGTGAGGGACTACCCAAGGGAACTGCTCAAACACATAAGCGACAAGCGATTTAAAGCCGTTCTAGGCTACTTGCAGGACATCGGCGCCGTTGGACATTTGGACATTGATTTTGATAGTTCTGAGACTGTTTTAAACCTCTATCATTAATCAATCTAAAGTTTTTTTCATTCATCTATATCAACACTCTTGACTTTGCCGTTCGTTTTTGTATAACTAGATTACTACCAAGGTTGATGCCAACTGAAAAGTTGAACTCAAGATAAGGGCCACACTGATAGCGTGGCCTTTTTTCTTTGTGCTTTTACTTTAATACTACCTGACGTAGAAAAATGTGTATAGCCGAAAATTTGAGCAACTTTTCCGCATGGCTGATGACTGGTAAAATGGCTTGTTTTCAACTGACTTGGGACAATCATGAGCCAACACTACCAATTAGATATTAAATTTCAAGACACATCTTATTTTTCATTAATTAGAGGTTTAGAGGAAATCTTGGAAAAATTAAAGAATGATGAGGAAAAAATACAATTTGGAGAAAAATTGGTTTATGAAAGTTCTTATGTTGATGAACCTGATAATGGAAATTATTTATCAACAATAGAAACAATCAAAACATAAAGAAAAAGAGCCTTTGGCTCTTTTTTTATGAACTGCTTTTCTAAATTTTTGAAAATAAATTCATTAATTTCTACGTCAGGTAGACTTTAATAAAGTTGACAATCAATAATTTTTTGCTTTAATAATCTGATTAGAGTTTATGCGTCAGCCTTGGTAGGCTCCCGATTCGGCTCTATGTTGTGAATGAACACAAACTTGCGCAGGTAAAAATATTCTTTCAATGATGTTGATTGATAACTGGAAAAGGCGATAGTGTTAGGTAGCAAATCAATCAGCAATGATTGACAATGAGGCTAGAATGGACCAAATAACAAAGCCCAACGTATTAGCAATCAGAGAGACACGGTTATTTGTGATATTAAGATCACGAACTCTCAAAGCAAAAACACTTATTTGATTTTTGCTCAGTCATGTAGGCACTACTAAGGATTGAAAATTGCTCCCCTTGCCAAATTTATTTTTTGGCTTGTGGGATTAGCTTTGTCAATGCTTAGTAGTGAATGAGCAAAGCGAATGAACGAATAAGCTTGACAAAGTATAGTAAACATCATCTATTCATTTGAATAAATCATCATCAAAGAGAATTCTTTAATCATCATCTAAGCATAAATGAACTCGTAGAGGTTTCACGTTAGTGAAATAAAAAAAGGAACGCGCCGAAAATTCGATATCGTTTGCTTTGTTTTATCACTTGATTGTTTTCTGTGTTTTGCTAATATAAAACAAACAACAAGGATAAGAACATGGATGCAAGAAATTTTGATGCCCTTTGCGCATACTTAGAAAAAAATGACTCTCAAGATAGTTTGAGAGGAAATACAAAAGATAGAGTTGCTTTGACTGAGTTCAAACTTAGCCCCCATCAAAAGGCTCGTCTGAATTCCTCTTTTTCTTGCATTCAAAAGTTTTACTATGGCAATGGTGCAAATGCTTATCGTCTTTATGCTCCTATCGCTTTAAAGGGTCTTTTTGAGTCTCCTGTGATATGGATAATGAAAACTGAGATTGAGCATTCTTTGCCTGCAAAGGGTGTCAAAACAAAGCCTGTGAAAATCTGAGGATGTAGAAATCAAACAAGTCGCTTAGGCGGCTTTTTTTGTGCCTGTAGTAGTGGCTGTAAGGCTGCTGGACGTGCTTGAGGCTCTTGACCAGGTGGAACTATGCCCATGCCGTAGCTCGAGGCCGTAGGTGGCTGTTATGGGACCGGCTCGCCCGTGTCTCCTAAAACGGTGGCATGTGGGTAGAGTCTTTGGAAAAAGAAAAAGCCCCGTAGGGCTTTCGTTGTTTGTGCTGCTGTCGTCAGACTTAGATTGTCATGAACGGTGTAAAAGCAAACTCAAGCTCGCTTTCGTCCTGTAGGTCGAGCATATTTAAAACAAGGTCTTTTTTATTTTTTCCATAGAACTCATACTTTAGATTTCTTGTTCTGTTCTTGTGGTAGACGGTTAGAGTCAATTTGAATCTGTGCAAAGCAATGCCATTGTGTATATCTTTCTCAAGCTTTAATTGTGCTGCGATAGCATTTTCAAAGCCAACTACCATGTCAGCGGCTTTCTTGATTTCTTTCAATGTAATACTGTGCTTTTTGACGATTTTCTTATCCATTTTTGTCTCCTTTGTTTTTCTTGGTGGATAAGATAGTTATACAAAATTGAAATAAAAAATCAAGTCAACCATTTGACTGTTGACATTCATTTTTGTTTTGCTAAAACTAGAGCATGGGGAAAGATTTAATCCTAAATGAATCTTACAATTATTATTATATGAAATCAATGTCTCACAAACAAGAAAGAACCTGCCCCCCATGCAGGTTTTTTTCTTTGGTATATCTCATTTGAAAATGTGGTCTAGGCTTTGACTCCACGCAAACATTGCAGGCTTAAGAGTTGGCAAAGGAATGCTGTAGAAAAGAGCCTTGCCATAGGCTGCATTGACTTGTGAGGCTGCACCAGGCAACTTGCTCAATCCTCCTGCTCTTTGAACCAATTGCTTGTATTCCTTTATATCCATGACAAAGAAACTCACAAAGTCGGTTTCTGCCTTGTTCGTCCATCCATAGAAATAGAAATCAGCCCATAGGTGCTTGAACTCTCCATCTGTTTGGTTCTCTCCCCCAAAGTCGTTGTATAGCTCCTGCGTGAAATCGCCAAAGACAAGCTTGTCGTTTGTTCTGTATTTCTCTTGAATTGAAAAATTGACTTTGGTAGTCAAACTCTCAACCTTAGAGTCAATGCTTGCCTCTTTGTCTAGTTCTAAGCTGTTTAGTTTTTCAACTTTGAATTGGTCTTGATAGTATTCGTCAAATATTGATTTGATGATTTTGTGTGCAGGCTTTCTCATTTTTTCATTAAAGCCTAAAGTTTTCTCAAAGGTGTTCATGTCATCGCTCCTGTTGTTTTTGTTGTATGAGCATCCATACTTAATACTTATACAAAAAACAAACGAAAAATCAAGAGCTTGAAAAATGGACAACCAAAGAAAAAGCCCCTTGAGTTGGGGCTTTGTTATTTCTGCGTCTTGGTCAGTGATTGAATGAATTCTTGCATTTCTAAGTGTGCTTTGTGCTGCATTTCAATTAGCACTCTGTCTCTCACAAAAAACATTGCATTAATAGTTGATAAAGCAGTCGCGTTTTCTACGATTTCAATTTCAGGCAAGTTGTCAGGATTAGCTTGCAAGTAATTCGCTAGAGTTCGCGCATAGACTTGGTAGTAGCCATAGTCAGCACAATAAATCTCCATGAGGAACATTTGAAACTCAAAGCCATTGTCAAAGGAACTTGCAAGACAAAGAGGCTTGCTGACTTTCAAGCCTGTTCTTTCACTTGTCCTTGTGATGTATTTTCCAATGTAGTTTGATTGCATGATTGCTCCTTGTTTTATTGGTTATACAAAAACAAAGAAAGAAATCAAGAGTCAAGGCTGTCAATGGATATCAATAGGCAAGAAAAAAGCCCTGTCGGGCCTCTTTCATATCTTGTTTGGTTTTGCTTTATTCTTTGGCGCTAGTTTCTTGGAAAGCTTTTTGTTTAGCTCTCTGATTTCAAACATGTCTTTGACTGCATTGTATTTATCTTTGTTTGCTATCACTTTTATTTGAGCCTTGTATTCAAGGTCTTTCTCAAAAATAAGCCATTGCAAGAACTCTGTATTGCCTAAAGTATGGCTATAGCAAAGAGTGTCAAACCATTGGGATTTTTCAAGCCCTATCTTGGATAGCTTGATTAGTTCTACATGGTCAAAAATGTAGTCAAGCAAGTCATAGTTGTGTTGTCTGATTGCTTGGATAAATACTGAATGCATGGCGAACTCTGAAAGATTGAGGTTTTCAAATCCTGCTCTTTCGTGAATACCTTTGAAAATAAACAAGTCTCTAGCTATTGCATGTAATGAGTCTCTTGAGTTGTTGTATTGCAATGTGTAGATTGCATAGTCAATGACATCGGTTTCTATGGTTGGTTTGTAGCTGCCATCCTTTTTATAGCAGTTGTCGTTTCTGCCGTTGAGACTTTTGGCATAGTCTTTCTTGTTGTGGTTCATGATTTCTCCTGTTGTTATTTATAGTTTATTAAATCAAAAGAGGAAATCAAGAGATTGCCAAAAATTCGATATCAAAGGCTGTTGACCTGGTCTTGTCCTGGCGAACACCTGGAAAGATGAGCATGGTGTTGCCACGGCTTACACCATTTGGAACCTGTTGCCTACGGCTGAAAACAAAGCAAGGGTTCTTGCAAAGCATCCCAATACAAAGTTCTTGAACGATGAACTTGACGGTTGGGAAACCCTCAAAGCACCTCGCAAAAAGTAAAGCAGACTCAGCAATAGAAAAAGCCCCTTGATTGGGGCTTTCTGCATTTCATCCATCCCTTTCATTGACAAGCCGGTTTTACATGCTCATGCCTTTGGATTTCTTGACGGTTCTGACGGGCTTTGGCTTGTTGTATGGCTGATTGGCTATCTGTTGCTCAAGCTGCTCTTTCTGAGCCGTTTTAAGAGCCTCTACGGCACTCTTGCAGTATTTCTCTGCTACCTGAATGTAGGCAGGCTCTACGGTCGCACCGTGCTTGATAAGGGCTTGGGCTGTCTCGTTATTTGAGTGCCATAGGGCCACGCCCAAAGGCTGCAAGATGTAGTCGTGATTGACCTTTTCCCCTTGGCCTACGTGGTAGTCAATGTGGGCTGCGGTGCCTTGGGCTGCTGCTGAAAGCATGGTGGTCACGGTCTTAAGGTCTGAGCCTGCTGCATCACTGGTCACAAGACTGATAAATGCCTCTTTGTAGAGTGCTTGTTCGGCCTGGTCGCGGGTGCTGATCGCCTCTATGGCCATCTCCTTGCCTGCCACTTGGAAAAAGTGCATGTCCTCGGCTGTTGGGTGGTAGCCGGTGTCTACGATGGCCTGCACAAAGGCTCTGTCGTTCTCATGGTCGCTTACTGACCCTATGGCATACCCAAGGCTTACGCCTGCCTTGTTGAGCTCCAAAACGGTTCCTACCTGGTGCGCCTTTGACGCTGCAAACATGGCATCTACTTTTGCGTCATGGGTCATGGTTGGGTAGTAGCTGTTTGCCATCATGCGGGTGGTTTCAACTGAACCTTTGACTGCTGCATATTCCAAATTCTCTCTTGTGAATATGTCTGAGGTCCAACCTTGTCTTGATAACAATCTCAAATTGTCTATGTTGTCAGTGTCAATGTTTTCTCTAACAATTTCGTGAATTGATTTATTCATATTTTCTCCTTTATGATTGTTCTATAGTTATACAAAAAAACAAACATAAATCAATAGACAAGCACAAAAGAAAAAAGCCCCGTAGGGCTTAAATTTTCATTCCTCTTGATTGAGACTTTGCTTTGGGTGGCATCTTGTTTTGGAAATTATGATTTTGATAGGCTTTAATCAAAAGGATCTTGGACTCTGAGAAAAGGTCATTTACCTCGTCAATCCACTCTTTGGTAGGTGGAACCATGCCTTTATGAACAAGTAGGTGCTTAAGAATGGTCAAGTCCTCAATATGGCTTGCACGGCTCAAGGTTTCCAATGTTGGCTCTGCTCCATTCTCAAGCATGTAGATAGCTGCGTTTGTATGGTCGTTCTCAATGAAATCATTGAGGATTGGGCTGTAGTTCTTGGCTCCACGTTCGGCAAGAAATGGCAAGTAGCATGGGTTATCGGTTGCGGCTCTATAGACAAGGTATTCGTCATCTGCCGTGGCATCTGCACCATGCTTAAAAAGGTATTCAACATAGAAATCATCGCCGTTTTCCATAGCAACACCACAAGAGCCTGTGCTTGGCACAACTCCTTGCACCTCAACGATTTCTTGAACCACTGAGAAAGCACGGGCATTGACTGCCCACTCAAGAGCCTCTTGGATGTCGTATGTCTCATCCTTTGCCTCAATCATCTTGGCTTGGTGTTCTCTGAATTCCTCCAATTGATTTCCTGCTGCAAGTTGCTGTAGGTATTCTTGTGGTTCAGGTGTGATTTTTGAAAAGCCTGCCTCGGCTCCAAATGGGTCATATTCGTCAAAATCAATCATCTTTATTCTCCTTAGATTTTCATTTTTTGGGTTGTTGTTGTGGTGGTTCTTGCTTGGTGTTTCACAAGCAATTTGTCTCTCAAGTCTCTTTTGGCTAGGGCTTGATTGATTTCATTGATTGCATATTCATTGCCAGCTCTTAAATTTTCAGGGCCTTTATTAAGCCTTTGCCTATCCTCTTGGGTTAGGTTTCGCTCTGTGTGATTGATAATGAAAAGCAATGTGTAAATGTGGTAGACGGGCATTGCCAATGCAATTTTCAAGTCAAAGTCCTTGTGAACGTAATCTTTGACCTCTTGGTAGTTATCGTAGCAGTGGGTCAAGATTTCCATGTAGTTGCTATTGAATCCTGTATTTGTTAAGCAGGTTGCAATAATTTGCCCATCAAACCTCATAGGGTTTGCACCTTTTTCTAAGAGTTTATAGATTAGGTGCATTTTGTTTGGTGTGTGTTTTACGACTTTATTAAACAAGTCAAGGTCAAGCTTGTCTTGTTTTTCTTGTGCATAAAATTCATCGTTGGTTAAAATTGTGTAGGTCATAATTTCTCTCTTATTGTGGTTGTGCTTTCATGTAGACAATTCGTTCGCCATTGACTTTCTTTTCTCCGTCTTTTTTGATTTGAGGAAAGATATTGGCAACACGCATCCAAAAGGTTGTTGAGTTCATCTGTTCAAAGTTGTTCTCGTCAGCCCATTGATTGAAATAATCAAAGACTTTCTTTTTGCTTGTGGTCTGTTTTTGCTCAGTGTCGTATTGGTAATTTTTCTCAGACAAGAACAAACGCACTTTGTCAGCACTGTTTTTCCATTCGTCCAAAGCTTTCTCAACCTCATCGGCAACTGTGAATTTCCACTTGTTCTTGATAAGACGTTGCAAGCCCTGCAAGCACCAAATAATGAAATCATCCATCTCGCTTTCTGCAATCAATTTTTCCAAATCAGGGATTGGCTCAGGGTTGCCGTTCTTGCCGTCAAATTGAGTGTCCCAAGTAATCAACTGAATGCGACGGAACAAGCCATCTGAAAAGTCATTGATGTGAGGCATGCCATTCATCAACATAATCCACTTGGCTGTTAGCTTTGCATTCTGTTTCTTGGAATAGATGCCTCTAAGCTCAATGGTGTCGCCACTGACTGCTTGCTTAAGGAATTCCTGGTCAAAGCCTGCTTTGCCTGTCTCAGTGCAATAGATAAGGCTAGAGCCAATCAAATGATTGTTGTATTCATGGACCTTGCTGATATTGACTGACACTGCTTTTGAGTGAGCCTTACTAAGCAAGTAAATCATGACGGATTTACCGTTTGCACCTTTGCCAATCCACATCTGCATAAGCTGCATCATGGTGGTGTTGGTCAAGGTATAGCCGCAGTATTCTTGAACCATGCTTTTCTTGGCACCTGTGCCCAAAGATGACTCAATGAATTTATGCAAGCGTGCATTTTTCTTTGGTGGGAAAGGTTTATCTTTCTCAGGCAACTTATAAGGGCCTGCTTTTTCCACTACCAAATCAATTTGTGTGCGAATAGGTTTACTTTTGTCAGGAACGATGCCAATGAAATCGCCTGTCTCAGCATCCAACTTAAGCCAATGCTTTTTAGTTGGGATGATGGTTTCGTTGGTGTCGGTGGTATCAAAACTCTTAGCAGTAGCCAAAAGCATTGAATAAATGCTGTTCAAATTCTTGCTTGTGAATTTGAGTGGGTGCTTTTCACGCAACCATGCGGCAATCTGTTCTTTGATAAGTTCCTCAGATTGCTCTTGCCAATATTCTTTGTTCCACTTGAACAATACTTGTCCGTCTTTCTTATAGTCCCAATGCAAGAATTGGCCTGGGGTTTTCTCTTGAAAGACATATTTAAACTCAATGGATTGAGTTTCTTTTTTCTCGTTATTCTTTGCCAATGCTTTGACTGCAAGAGCAATCATTTCAGCCTCGGTCAATTCAGGCTTTTGTTCTTTTGCTTGTGGTGCAGTTGTAAGCGCAAGTTGTTCTTTGAGTTCTGTCATACGGTTCCTTTGCTGTGTTTATTTGTGGCTCATCTCCTTTCAAAAGATTGAGCAAGGTATTTAATTAGTGAGTCTTTTTATCTAAGAGAAATTGGTATTTTTCAATCACAATGTCTGCGGCCTCTCTTAAGGCGTGGCTCACATTAATGCCTTTTTCTTTGAGTTCTTTTAATGCTTGTGTCTGTTCTACTGTGTAGCGAGTGGAACTATGCTTTTCTGATATTTTTGCTTTGTTTGTCATCTGTTTTCCTTTTGTCCTACTTGTCGTACAAAGATACTAAAATAAAAACTAATGTCAATAGTCTATGAATAAAATATTGAAATTTGTTTTCAATGATTTGCCCCATCTTTAGTTGGGGCATCGCTTTTTTCATACTTTGATTTTTTCAAGAGTCTTGAGAAAGACTTGAGAGTTCAAAGGGCAAATGTGATTTGTGGCAGGGTCTTGAATGAAAACTGAAATCAGCCTGTCGTTTACAACCTTTCGCTTAATCACTACCTCACGATTGAAAAAGAAATCACGCATATCCTTGGCAATGTTCATAAGAGGCTTTTCTTGAAAGATTGCCATGCCTGTGCAAGTGTTCTTGATAAGGGCGGTCAGTTGTGAGCTTTCATAGTGGGTTTTTGTGTAGTCCTGCTTTGCATGGAAAAGATGATTAAGTGCAATCACGTCATTGATAAGCTTGATTTTCTTGTTCATGATTTTGAGTTGTTCGTTCATTTGTTTTCCTTTCGTTTGTTTGATGTGTGTATGTTATTGATTTGAGCTAAAACTAGCGCCAAACGAGAACCTGCCTTGTGTTTGTTGACAGGTTTCGTTTTCTGGTGTAGCTCAAGCTGTTTCGGGCTCTTTGGTCTTGTTGGTCTTGTGTTCCTGGCTGAACCTCACAACGTCGTCATAGAGGCTCTGATGGGCGTTTGGTAGCCAGTGGTAAAGCACATGCTTTCCTTGGTTCATTTCCTCGTATTCAGTGATGATGTTTCCATTGAAAACTCGGACACTTTTCAAAGGGATTCTGTGAATGCAAGAGTTGAGAACCACTTGCACGGTGCAAATCTTTGCCATGTGAGGATCTAGGTCGTTGGCAACCACATTAAGCATGCTGACGGCTCCTTTGCCGTCTCTTGCAAGCGTTGCTTTTATCTGTCCAAGGACAAGACTGCCTGCGCCGCATCCTGTGTCGTCTCCAATGGTTGTAGGGCTTGTGATTGGCTCACTGATGTTCATGATTAATGCCCCCAAGAGGTCTGCTAGGTCAGGCGGGGTTAGGAACTGTCCAAGGGTGTTGCCCTTGAGCTCCAAGTCATAGAGGCTTGTCATGTGGTCTGTGAAAGGCTCTGCCTCAGCTATGGCCTGCAAGAACATTTGGGAAAGTGTTTGCAGTTCCTCCCATGCTCGTTTGTCTTTCTTGTAGTAGGTCAATTCCTGCCTGAACTCTGCACCATAGCGATATAGGGTGTTGGGAAATGCTCGCTCAATGAATGCAGGCTCACTCAAGAGATTGCAATACATCTGCATCAAGTCCTCAATGACTTGTTTTTCTGTCCTGCGTCTAGCAACTGTGGCAACCCGTGCCACTTGTTTTGATAGGTTTGTCATTGCTTTCATTTATTGAGTGATTGTTTGAATTTCTACCTTGTCCTCATATCCCCATTCGTTGACATAGGTTTCCAAAAACTCAGAGACTCCTTGAGTTGTAGCCTTGCAGTCGTATTCATAAGTCTGCTCGTCTACGACAAAATGAATTGCAAAGGTGTCTCCTGACTCGTCGTTTTCTTTGCGATCTACAAAGATAAACTTTGCATTGCCGTTTTCCATGTTGTTAATCGTGTCAATGATTAAGCCCTCAAGACTTAGACTTTTGCTTTCGTATGTGAAAATGTCATCGTCAAGGTAGGTGTGAGTCCATAGCATTTTGTATTTGTGATTTATCATCTTTCTTTCTCCTGTTGTTATTTATATATTATTAAATCTAAAGTTAAAGTCAATGGTTTGTCTTTATTTCTTTATCTAATGTTGGTATGTAAAAGGAAACCTCATCAACGTGGTGACTGTTGAAAATACGGGCAATCTCAGTTTGAGAAAGAATGACGGCTTGCGCCTGCTCCATACTTTCAGCAATAACCTCAATGTGGCCTGTTGTTTCCTTTCTCATGATGACTTGAACCTTAAAAACATTCATTTAAAGACGTTTCTATTGCTGTCAAAGCTTTCGTTGATAAGTGTTTCCCCATCGTCGTCCAAGACTGTTATTTCCTCGTCTTTAACGTCTTTGTCATGGCCGTAGCCCTGGAATTCATCCTCAAGATTCATTCCAAAGTAAATCTCCAAAGCCTCTTGTTGTGCTGTTTCTGCGCTGTGGCTATCAATGGAAATTTGGCAAACCTCTCTTTTCCATCGTTCAATTTCAATGTAATATTTCATGGCTTTTCTCCTTTAAGTTAATCTTTGTCTGCAATCCAACTGCTCACGTTGTCAAAATCAACATGAATATTTGTGTCTATGATTGATTGAGTTAAAACAATGTGTGCAAGGCTTTCCATCTGTTTTTGACCTAAAGCCTCGGCTTGTTCCAAAACATCATCCATATCCTCATCCTCGTCATAGTTATCAACCTCAATTTCAAGGGTCATAAGAACGGGGAACTCAACGTCTACATAAATCTTTGATTTCATGCTGTCTCCTTAACAAGAAATGTTTTAAGTAATTCAATGCTGTTGTGGTCTTTGAACTCAAAGAGCCTGACTTTCTTTTTGATATGGAATGCCATGACAAATCTTTCGTTTTCAATTTTCACAAGTTGCAAGCCGTCTTTACTGCCTGCATAACTTACAAACATGTCCAAAATGATTGGCAATAGGTTCTCAAGTAGATTGTTGTCTTTCATGGTCTTTCCTTTATAGAGTTGTTATTTGGTATTCTTTTTCAAAGCCGTTTTTAAATTGCTTGAAAACATTGTTTAGTTCGTCGTTCAATTCTTTGATTGATGAAATTTCAAAAGTAGTTTGCGTATTGCACCAATCGTTTAAAAGTAATGAATAGCAGACAAAGAACTCTCCATTTGGCATGAACTTTGATTTTTCAATCCAGTTCCATCCTTTCCATTCGTCAAAGATCTCTTTCAAAAGACTCTTAATGTTTTCGTGGTCTGATGTGTAGGTTTCCTCATCGGGCTGAGTAATCTGCAATCTGAATTTATTGCTCATGCTGCATCCTTTTCTTGTTGGTTGTTTGTGGTGGCAAGGTATTCAAGGAATGCATGAAACAAGCTTTCCTTGCTGTTCTTGATAAGCCTTACCTTTGGCTCCGCGTTGTAGTGCCTTGTTGAAAGCAAGATTTGGCTTTCATGGTGGATTGCCTGAAACATTGCTTTGCCCATAGTCATGTCGCTGTATGAGCTAGTTGTCTCAAGCAATTCAGGCTCTACTTGTTCTTGTCCAATCTCGGCCAAGAGCTTTGCAACCTCAATGAATGCGATTGGTTTAATGCTTTCATCATGAAAGAGCATGTCGTTCATGACTCGTTGCATTGAATAAAAGAGTTTTGTTTTACTATCCATATCAATTCCTTTCTTTGTTTTGATGTTTGTATTGTTTCAAAATCAAAGAAAACAATCGCCAAAGTAAAAGCTTGTCTATAATTGTTGACAAGTGATATGATTTGGCGTATGGATACCGTCAATGAAATAAGAGGGGCAACTTGGATTGCCTACTTGCTAGACAAAGGGGGATACAAGAGCCTTGCTGAAATGCATGAGGCTCTTGACCTAGTGGGATCTGTCCAGTCGTGGGGCCAATACAAGGCAGGCAAGGCGAGTCCGCAGGAATCAACCGTCAAGCTCGCTGATAGGGCTGTGCCTGGTAGCGCCTCGGTGTTCTTGAATGGGCCAAAGGGCCTGCCTGTGTGGGCTGTGCTTGATGGGGATTTGTCCGTGTGTCAGAGAGTCGTTTCTGACCTCTTGAATGCCTACCTTGAGCCTGAGCCGTGGATGTCTGTGGCTCGTCGTTCAGTCGTGTCTATGGGCGACTCTGAGAGGCTGAAAGCTCTGCTTGAGGTGGTGTTGCCTCAATCCCTGTGGCATTCGCCCTCAAGCTCTGTCCGATACAACCCAAATGAGCCTCATAGGCTTGAGCTCGTAGGGTGGCTGTCTCTTGCTGAACTGTTCCAAAGGGCTGAGAACCCCTTGGCCGTCCTGTATCCAAATGACAGGCTGAAAGCTGGTGAGGAAAACATTCTCAAGTCGTTCGTCTATGGCATGGTTGCCAAAATGACGGGGCAAGGTGCTTTCGTTCAGAGTTCCAAGAACAATCTCACAAATCCTAGCTTTGTCTTAGCATTCATTGCTCTAATTCAGATATGCAATGAGAGTAGAGATAAGACTTTGAGCCTTGCACCTGATTTCCTAAAGCTTGGTATCAAGCAAAGTGTGATTGATTGCTTTGGTTCTGAGGTTGCTTTGTTTGTAGAGAGATTGTAGGGGCCTTGTTTTCTTTTATATGTACGCTAGTATTGGTTCACAACAACCAATGGAGTAGATATATGAGAAAACTTTTGTCAGTCGTTGTTCTTTCAGTGGCATTCTTGAGCGGCTGTGCCACCACTCAAAAAGAACAAATCAGTTTCAATGCAACTGTGCAGGCAGTCCGCAATTATCAAGGTTTCAAGAAAGAGCCTAGCGGCGTCAATACGGTTCTTGGTGCTGTGGGCGGCGGTGTCCTTGGCAATCAAGTTGGCAAGGGCAACGGTAGGAAAGCCATGACTGTGCTTGGTGTCCTTGGCGGTGCTGCAATCGGCTCTCAAGTCGGTCAAAACACTGTGCCTGTTGCCATGCAAGAGCTTTCTGTTCTCATGCCTGACGGTCGCCTTATCAAAATCAACGTTGAGCAAGCCGGTTTCTATGCAGGGCAGCAAGTTCAAATTACGACTACTAATGGAAATAAAGCAGAAATCAAAGCCTTGTAAGAGATTTGAAAAAAACAAAGCCCCAATCAAGGGGCTTTTTTCATTTGAGCTATTGACAAAGACAAATAACCTACTATAAAGAGTAATGTTTATTTTAGTGTGTTTGATTTAGTCTTTGTTCATGTCGTTTAGCCTCCTTTGCTGACGAAAGAAAGAGCCACTGTAAAAGGTGGCTTTTTTCTTTGGTGGATCGTTGACTTTTGAAATCAGCACGCTATTAAATAGGTGTGGGCATGAATTAGTTTTCTAATTACTGACTCCGTTGTTGAAAAGAGCCTCTGTAGAAATGCAGGGGCTTTTTTGTTGGCTTTGCTTGTTTTGTCTCTTGATTTTCATTTTCTATTTTGTATAACTTAGAGACATGCACTTAGAAAAATAACAACAAAGGAGGTGTGCAATGCAATATCTAGTCTTTTTAATGATGCTCTTGCTTATGGGCGAGTCTCATGCATCAAACTTATTTGAACCTGTCGCAAATGACATTTCAATTCAAGCCTTGACGGCTTTGTTTCCTGGACTCATGCCTAGTGGTGGGGGCGCTGACGCTATAGCAGGCTCAATGATGGTGTTCAACGGGGCAATCTTAATGGTGGGTGGCATCTTGGCTACCTATACCTTATTGGCAGGAACCTTGGGCACTGCTCATGACGGGGAAATGCTCGGCAAAAAGTTTTCCTCTGTTTGGATTCCCATCAGATATGCCCTTGGCACTGCTGTTGTTTTGCCTGTCATTGGTGGTGGCTACAACATCATGCAGCAAATCGTTATGTGGTTAGTCATTCAATCAGTTGGCATGGCTGACAACGTTTGGACAAAGTTTGTAGATAGCCAAAACATCACAAATATTGCTGCCGTGTCCATTCAATCCCCTGATGCAAAACAATTGGCTTACACCACATTGAACATTGGTGTTTGTATGGCTGCATTGGCTAAAGCTCAAAACGGCAGTGGCGACAAGATAGCAAGAGGCGATATATCAGCAGGAATTACTACTGATGACGGTTTGGTTTCTAAGTCTTATTTGTTTGGCGACAAGAACGAAACATCAGGATTGAAAAAAGACACTTGCGGCACTGTGACTTTCGCAAAAATGACAACCCCTGTTCAAACTGCAAATGGCTTTACTAATTTTATAGCCTCATTTGCCAATGCTCAAAAAATCATCAATGCTCAAGAGTCTCAATATGCGGGCTTGGTTGCAAGCTTGACTCCGATTGCTGCAAAGATATTCACTGAAAAGAAAGCGGGTGATGTCACTGCCATTCAAACTGCAATCAATACTTATCAAAGCAATGTATCCAAAGACGCTGCAAGCATGATTTCTAATTCTGACGCTTTCAGTGATTTATCCAAGAATGCAAGTCAAGACGGTTGGGGTTCTGCGGGTTTTTGGTTCGTCAAGCTTTCAAACATGATGGACTTGGTTCAACGCTCTATTGCTGCCGTTCCTACTGCTCAAGGTCCTCAAACTGAGTCAGCAAGCACAATGGAATATTATGCTGATGCTGTTCCTGCAATCATTGAGACAATCAATAAAGGTGGTGCGAACTTAGCAGGTATGGGCATAGGTAATGAGGATGGTGGTTCAAACACATCCTGGTGGAACACTATTAAGTCTGCTGTCAAAAATCTTGACCCTACTGTGATTGTCAAGAAAGCATTCACGTCAAGCATGAACTTTGCTATTCAAGACGGCGAACACCCATTGATGGCAATCAAACGCTTAGGAAATACAACTCTTGCAATCGCTGCGACTGGCTTTGCAGGTTGTATGGCTGCTCTTGCAACTATCGGCAATGCGCCTGGTATCGGTATGGCGATAGCCTCAGCTATGTTCATGGCTGTGATTCCTCTTGCAATCATTGGTGTGACTCTTTCCTATGTCATTCCTTTTATGCCTGCCTTGATTTGGATCTCAATCTTGATTGGTTGGTTTATTCAGGTGGTAGAGGCTGTGATTGCTGCAAGTATTTGGGCAATCATGCACTTGCACCCAAGTGGTGATGACTTAACAGGAAAAGGGGGCAATGGTTATAACTTAATCATGGGCATCATGTTCCGTCCTGTCTTGTCAGTATTCGGCTTGATTGCTGCATTGCTTTCAATGCAAATCTTTGGTCAGTTCATAAACAAAGTTTTTGCAGATGCATTTCTTGTATCTCAGCAAGACTCAGGATTATTCATTTGGTTGATTGGGTTGATTGCTGCCCCTCTTATGTATTGTGTGGCTATGTGGACTATCGTCAAGAAATTATTTGAAATCGTTCATATTATTCCTGACCAATTAATGCAATGGATTGGTGGCGGTTCTCATACTTTAGGCGAGTATGCTAAATCAATGGGTGGCGGTGGTGATCATAGTCACATGGTTGCAGCAGGCTTGAACTTAGGAAATCAGCAAGGCGCAAATGCAATGAATGGATTTGCTGACATGAAAAAGAATGCAAGCAATAAATTGTCTGAGAAAGCAATGACCAAAAAGGGCATGGGCCAAGGTCAACAAGAGGTCATGAACATGTTGCAAGGCACATTGAAAGGAAAGGCTGCTCAAAGTCAATCAGCAATGGCAATGCAAGCTAATCACAAAGCAAACATAGCTGATTTGAAAGCTGTCAATCCTGCGATGGCTGGTCAGTATGAAAAGAACTTAGAGGAAATGAGCTCTAATCCTAAATACGACAAGCTTACCCATACTGATTTAATGACTCATGCAAGAGAGTCCACAATCAGACAAAACTATGGTGGTGGTGCTTTAACTGCTATGAGAAATTATTCAGGTGGCGCAAGTAGTGGTCCAGCATTCAATAAAGCTCTTGATACTTATGAGACTGCAAGACAATCAGCTAAAGAGGTCAATCCAAGTGGATATGTGAAAGATTTGACTGCTGCAAGCACTGCAATCAATACTGAGTTCAAGAGCAATGCCAAATTGCCTCAAGCTCAACAAATCACTCCTGATGCAATCATGTCTAAACACTTAGACAAATTCCAAGAGTAAGAGTGATAGAAATAAGAAAGCCCCTTAATCGGGGCTTTTTTATTTCATAAGCAAAGGGCATTTACTTTATCAGGAAAGACTTTGACTTTGATTTGAAAACCTGATTGTTTGGGGTCAATCAACTTGCCAAAGTCCAAAACCTCCATCTTGGTCTGTCCCTTGGCAATCGCTACTGATATGCGGTGCATGCCGTCCACAAGGCTATCGCCTGCGATTGCAGGAAACTTGGTTGAGGGGTTGGTTAGGATAGTGGTGTAGTTCGCTACCTGGTGGGCACTGAGGGCGTGTAGAGCCTCTTTTGGAACTACTCTGAGGTCTATGGTCTTGACAGGCACTAGACGGCTGTAAAAGTCTCTTTCTGTGGCATCAGGATTGACATAGCAAGCATGTAGGTTAAATAGTTCCTCTCTCATTGCCCTATCCAAGTCTCCTATTCTTATTTTTTTCATTCTTATTCTCCATGATATGAGAATAAGATAGAGAATAGATTTTGTTAGTCAATGGCTATTGATTTTATTCTTTGTTTTTGTATAACTAGAAAAACAAAAGGAATATTTATGAATAACTATGACGATAAAGAAATTGAGGTAATGAGTGATGAGGAAATAAAGCAGTTCGTTGGCATTCTTGGCAAGATGCTCAAGTCTGCTCAGACAAAGGAACTCACTGCAAAGGTTGAGCTTGACCAGGCGCAAAAGCACTGGTTTTATGATCGCCCAAAGTGGGTAGCTGACCAAAAGGCTTTATCCAAGAGAATAGATAAGCTTGAGTTCAAGCTGAAAGAAATTAGCAATCAGTTGTTCTACTTGAAAAGAACCCTCGGCAGGACAAAGTCTGAAATCAATGCAAGGTCATGTGTGAGAGAAAAGGTTGAGACAATTATTGATGACCTTTTTGATGAGGTATAAAAAAAGCCCCTTGATAGGGGCTTTGCTTTTGGGCTACTCTCAATCACTCAACCATGATTCCAAAAGAGTTGCATTCATAAGCCAATATCCATCTCTTGCTCCTATCGTGCAAAGGTTTTACAAATCGGGCAACGCCACTTTCCAAAGGGTCCGGCGAATGCACCAGGTGCAGCACCAAGCCTTATTTTCTTTTGCTGTGAGTCAAAGCAGCCTGTGCAGTAAAGAGCATCGTCTCCCTCAAACTTGTAGCCACCGTCAACCAATGTGGGCTTGGTGTCCTCTTTGTTTGAGAGCCGTTTTGCAAGTGCCTCTTTTTCCTCTATCTCTTTAGCAAGTTCTGTCTTGAGATTGGCAACCTCAAGCTTTGTCTCTGCAAGCTGCATTGAGAGGTCGGCAAGCAACATACTGAAATCAGCATCTTGCACTTTCTTTGAAAGCTCTCTGAGTTTGCCCGTTATCTCCAAGGCAGTCTGAATGCCTGTTATTACGTCCATTGTTAGCCCCTGTCTGAAAAGCCCCATCAAAGAGGCTTAGATTATTTTGGTAGATAGTCGTGGACTTTGGTTTTCCACTCACTCATTAAGAGCATGTCGCAAGATACGGTTGTGCTGTCGTCAAACACAAGTTCAAGCTCTCCTGCTTTTTTGATTCTCTCAACCTTGAAATTGTCATTGATCGTTTGCAGCAGCTTTTTCTTGTACTTGGTGTCAAGGTTTCCGTCTAACTGGTCGCCCTTGGTTTCAATGACCACAACACGCTTGTCATTCACTGCAAAGATAAAGTCAGGATAGACCTTGTTCTTACGCCATCCTTGAACAAAGTATTGACCTGATTTGGCAACGTTCCTGTGCCACCAAACAAGAGCTTTATGTTCGTCAAGGTAGCAAGCAAAGTCTTGTTCGTCATTGTTGAACTCAAGCTTGTAGGCAGGAGCAAAGATGCTCTTTTCTACAATGTCGCCATTGCTACGGGTCAGTTTCTCCGAGTTCTCGGCAAGGTCAGTCCACATGTGTTCGGGCATAACCCAATTGTGTGTGTCCGTCCTCAGTCGGAATTGGATGTCCTCGGCTGCAACCTTGCTGATAAAGATTTCCTCGGCCAAGTTGTCTCTCTGAGCAACAAGATACTTTCGCAATTCCTCAAGAATGAAACTTGAGAGCAAGCCAATCTTGTTCTCATCAAAGCCTCGCTTTTGCAAGCCCTTGATAATCTCTGCAATCAAGCCACGTGCAACCCAAGGGTTCGGCACAATGTCAGAAACAATCCTTGTCGCATAAACAGGGTCAAACAAAGAGAGTTCATCAATCGCCTTTGCTTTGGCTGTCTTAAAGAATTCGCCGTCCTCTCCATCGCTTACCGTTATCTGAGTCATTTGAGACTTGATAAGGGTTATGTTCTCAGGGATAGAATCAATCAAGGGCTGAATGTCAATCTGGCTCCATTCCACATCCATGAGAATGTCATGCTCATAGTTGAGTGGTCTGATTATCTCCCCCTCTACAACATTAACAACGGGCATGTAGATTTGGACCTTTTCAAAGCCTTTTCTACGTGCCACTTTCCTTGCTGCATTGGTTTTCTTTCCTGAGCCATCGGACTCTCGGATTTCTTGCACCAGGTCAGCCATGCCGTCTTTCTCAAGGCTGTCCTTGATACCTGCAACTACCTCTTTCGTGCTCGCATGATGACAAAACACATAGCATTGATCCAATGCCTCGGCATTGGTTTTCACTGCATACGGTTGCCTCAAAATGCGTCCTACAAGCTGAGTCATTGCCGATAGGTTGGAGCTGGCCGACAAGGAGCAAAGCACATAGGCAAAGGGGCAGTCCCATCCCTCCTGCAATGCCTGCTTTGTGATGATGACTCTGATTGCATTGGTGGGGCTTAAGAGGTCTTGATTTTCAGGTGTCTTGAGGTCGTTAATCTCAGAGGTCTTGATTGCAATTTCCCTCTCCGTGAGTCCTGCTGTAAGCAAGAACTCCTTGGCATCCTCCGAATGGATAAAGCCTGCCTCTCGTTGGTCTTTGCCTGTTCTCTCAACCTGCACAAGCAAGATTGGTCGGATGTAGGTTGCTGTGTTGCTCAAGAGCTTGTCTGCATCAGCCTGCAACTTGTTTAGGTGTTCAAGGCTCTCCCTCAAACAGTCTCGCCAATCGTCGCCTGCTTTAACTTTCAGGTTGATTGGCAGCTTAATCATTTCCTCTTTGGCTAGGTCTGAACCTCGCACGTCCACAAGCCAATTTGAGTAGGTCGGTGGGATGTCTTTGGGCTTGTCCTTTGGTGTGGCTGACAACTCAAGCACAAAGCTTGGATTGAACCCATAAACGGTGTCCAAGGCTTTCTGACTGAATGCCTTATGCCCCTCGTCAATGACCACTACGGGCCTGATAAGTCGCAAGACATTACCAAGGCTGTCATGAATGATTGAACCCATCTGTGCGCCGTCCTGCCCGTTGTAGCAAGAAAGGTTTGGAATGGCTTGCAAGAGGCTGTAGTGAGCTTGGAAATCGTCCTCAAGGGGAAAGAACCCATGCACATTGCCACGGTCCCTAAAGAGCCTCAATGTCTCCTTAGTCTCGCGGTTTGCTGACTGCAACATAAGCAACATGACACAAAGATGAGTGTTAAGGTCTTGCCTGTTCAGTGGGTCGTCTTTCTCAAGAATTTTGGTGCGGCCTGCTGAGGCTCTATCCAAAATCTGCCTGAAAGGATGCTCTCTATTTGCCAATTGTCTTTTTGTTTGGCTGTAGATAGCCTCATTGGGAACAATCCAAAGCACCAAGCCTGTGTTGCTGCTCAGGTAGCGCCCATAAATCTTGCTCACTGAGGCTGCGGCAAGCAGGGTCTTACCTCCACCTGTCGGAATTTTTAGTGTTAGGTTTGGTACCTGTCTGCCAACTCCATCAAATCGTGGGCTGTAAGGTGTGTTCTCGCGGATTTTGGGCAGCAGTCCTTTTGCCTTTTGCTGGCCCCAAGCATCTCCACAAAAATCAGGGATAGGTATCTTTAACTTGGGATTAGCAAGTTTCAGTTGCTCAACCTCAATTGCATTTTCTTTTTGAGTTCGCAACTCATCAAGAAAAGAATCAAGCTTGATTAATACTCCGTCTTGGTAGTCTTTGAACTCCATTGTTATTTCTCCACTCGGTAGAGAGCAAATGGCAACGGTGCATATTCAACACCAAGCGGCAATAAAGTTTTATTAGGAACATACTTTGCAGGAGCAAAGACAAGATGCTTTTTGTTTTTGTTTTCAGCAATCTTTTCTGCAAATGACAAAGTAAGTGCTGCATCTCTTGATTTCAAAAAATCAAGGGATGGTTTGTAAATCAACCAAACACAATAGGCATTGCTCTCGCCAAGGAAAAAGTCTTTTTCTTTGATGTTTTTAACATTCAAAGCCTCGCCTGTGGCTGTATGGAACAACCAAGAACCAATAGATTGAAAATCGGGCAGATTTTCGCCTGTCAATATTTTGTCAATGTCAATCGGCTCTCCAAGAGTGCAGTATGTAAAGCTGCCTCCTGTTCCTGCTTTAATATTCTTATCTTTGGATGTTGGAACACCATTGATGACTCGTCGGACTCGTTCAGCCGTGGTTGTGTCAGCATAAGGCTCACACTCAACAAGAATGAATTTTCTGTCACTCTTGCTGTCTCGCTTGTTCATGGCAAGAACTGCATGGGCTGTGGTTCCTGAACCTGCGAAAGAGTCAAGAACGGTCATGCCTGGCTCTGTTGCAATCTGCAATACCATGTCAAGCAAACCTACAGGCTTAGGAGTGTCAAAGGGGGATCCCTCTGGGAACAACTGCTTAATTTCAAGCTTGGATGTGCGAGAACTACCTACTTGAGCGTTGTAGAAAATTGTCTCAGGTGGTCGTCCGTCCAATGTATCTGCATAAATGCGGAAATAAGGGGTCCAACCCGTTTTGCCAACTTTCCACTCAATACGGTCTTTTTCTTTCTCAGCCTTATCTTTGCCCCATCTCCATGCTCCATCGGTTCCGTCTGTCAAAACAGGGAACACCTCTGAGCCGTCAGGAGCTTGCATTGCATAGTAAAGGTTTGGTCGGGCTGCTCTTGTCTCGCCCTGTCCACCCATAGCTCGTAAAGGCTTGAGGTAGTATTTCCTACCTCCATCGTCCTCTTTGTCGTAGTGCTGAGGAATGTCTGTTGTTTGGATGCGATTAAAGCAAACATGCTCAAGGTTCTTTGCATAAACAAGCATGTGGTCTTGTCTTGACGAAAAGAACTCCACATCCATTCTTGGGCTGTCTGCTTTTTCCCATGAGACATCAGCGAGAAAGTTGTTTTCTCCAAAGATTTCGTCAAGCATCATGCGTGCTCGGTGAACCTCGTTGTCGTCCAGTGTCATCCAGAAAGACCCATGTTCTGCCAAGAGTTCATGCAGTAGCTTGAGCCGTGGATACATCATGGCAAGCCACTTGTCATGTTTCAGCATGTCGTCTTTGTTGACGGGGTTGCTACTGAGCCATTCCTTAATCATTGGGCTATTAACATTGTCGTTATAAGCCCATCCCTCATTGCCCGTGTTGTAAGGTGGGTCAATGAAAATACAGTCAATCTTTCCTGCATACATAGGCATTAATGCCTTGAGTGCATGCAAGTTGTCTCCATGAACAACTAGATTCTCGTTAATGTTTCCTGCGCCAATAGACTTATCCTTATGAGGCACAAGAGGGCGGTAAGGAACAGATAGGTGATGGTTAAAGACAAACTCTTTACCCTTGAATTGAATTTCTGGCATTGTTATATTCCTCGCAATTAGTGCTGTACAAAGCACATAGGCTAGAGCAACCCCTAGCCTATAAACTTTGTGAACAAGAGAAAGCCCCAAACTAGGGGCTTTCCTTGAGGCCGTTAGGTCTTACTTGGCCTTGGGGTCAACATAGTTGAACACGAACTCGGCAATCTTTTTCAGTTCTGCCTTGCCTGCCTCGGTCTTTGCATAAGCCTCAGCCTCCTTGACGATGAACTTGCTCAGGTTCTTTTCGGTTTCGGCTACATCCTTGCCCTTGAGGCGTTGTGCAGGCTTGCCGATAGAGGCAAAGATTTGCTTGCCTTGATAGAACTCGTTGGTGCGGCCTTGGTGGATAACCACATCCGTAACCCGTTGGTGGTCGTCGGCTGCACGGGGGATGTCAATGAAAATCGGGTTCTTGTCCGATTCAAAGACACGGGCAACCTTTTCTTGCTTGGGCTTGGCCTCGCCGCTTGCAGCCTTTGCAGCCTTGCCGGTGGTCAGGCCACGTGCCTTAACCTCGTCCATCAGTTCCTCGTTCGTGAATTCAGCGAACGGGGCATCAGCAAACAGTTCCTTGATACCAAAGCCTTGAGCCTTGATTGCAGCAGCAATCTTGGTCAGTTCGGTGGTGCGGGTGGCCTTGAGGTCACGGATTTGCTTGATGACGGCGGCTTGTTGCTTTTGGTTGGCTGCAAGCTCCTTGTCGTCAAGGTCCAGTTCAGCATTGCGCAGGTCGTTCAGCAGGTCGCGCAGTTGGGTTGCGTTCAGCTTGGTCAGGTCAGCAGCAGCAGCGGTGGGGGCAGCGACGGGGGCGTTTGCAACGGCGTTCATAGTGTTTCTCCTAAAGGATTGATCAAGAAAGAGTTGAGGTTGGTATCAACACACAACCCTTTCTTTGAATCGGTGTTTTGTGTTGATGGGTCTACTGTAGCTTTGGCCTTTGTGTGCGTCAACAACAAACAAAGACTTTTTTCAATCTTTTTTGTCTGCGTCTTTCTCACAACAAAGAACACTGTAGCCACTATGTATAAAACTCAGACAAACGCATTATTTTTACTTATAAGACATTCCATAGCATGAGATAGAGCCACCTAATCCACCAATAACCCCACAAAAAGAAAAAGGACGGATAGCTTTAAAACCATCCATCCCTTTCAATGCCAAGCAAGGTATTTAATTGCGGTTTCTGCCTTTGGTGCTCAATTCCCTGAGTCTTTCAATATCAGCAGGGTCAATTCCTGGCATTTGAGCAAGTCCCTCAGTCAGCTTATCCATTGCACTAAGCATATTTGTGATTGAATCGCTCTTGTCTTTGGCATTGGAATTATTGAACTCATCAAATTTGACTTGTGCATACTGAATAAAGCTTTGGTATGCCTCATTGAATTTCGGTGTCCTGATGCTTTCGTCAATCTGGCCGATAATAGATGCAGGGGTGTTCATGAACTCAAAATATGGTACTGCATCGTCTTGAGTCGCAATCCAATCACAAACCTTATGAAAACCCATGAGAACCGGGGCAATGGCCTCCGTTCCTTTTGTTCCATAGTTCCTTGCAATATCCAAGATTGAGAAACCTGCATAGAACATGGCTTTGCCAAAGTCTGTGTCAGCTACATCTGAAATATGCCCACGGTAGCCTTTGAAAAGTTGGCTGTCCTTTTCCAAATCAGCAGCATAGACTTTATTTGCCCCTGCTTTGAGTGGGATAAGTTCAACGGCTTGAATTCCGCAGGTATCAAACCAGGTCAATCCCGTGCTTGCATTTGCTTTGGCAAATTCCTCTTTTGCACGGTTAAGCAAGTCACTCCTGTCTTTGTCGCCCAATTCTTTTTGGATGAAACCAATGACTTGCTCAAAGGTTTCATTGAACTCTGAATTCTTTTGTTCGTTGCAGTTGCCTTTGATGACATTGAACGGCAGATTGAGCAAGTCAAAGTATGCTTGCTTGTTCGGTTGCATTGAAATCCATTGAGCAACCACTACAAAGCCCTCAAGGGCATAGGCTCCTTTGTCTGCACCACTGCTGCGCAGTTCATTGAGAACACCTGTGGCTGCATAAAGCATGGCCTTTGAAAAATCGGTATTACCTACTTTGTCAAAGTGCTTGCCGTTTTCACTCCACAATGCAAAGCCGCGTTCTTTGTCAATGTTGTATGACTCATTAGCAGCAGATTGCAAGGCTACGAATTGAGTATTGCTTGAATTGATACTTTTGAACCAAGGCAAACCTGATGAGTCAAGCTTGTCTTTCAATCCACCCTTGAGAATTGCAAGAATGGCGGCTTTGACTTGTTGCATGGTTGCAGAACCAAGAGGCAGCAATGCAAGTCGTTCTTGACCCTTGAGGCTTGCCGTATCCTTTTGCATGAATACTGAGAAAACCACATTGATAACTGCCTCTGCATTGTCAGCAGCAGTAGCAGGCTGATAGCTCTTGCTTTCTTTCAGGATTGCCAAAATCACATTGGCATCAATATCAAGCTCGGCCTCCTGGTTGGCCTGCATGGCATCCTTTAGTGCAAGAAAGCTCGGATAAACATAGTTGGCAATCTTGAGGAAATTTGCCCTGTCCTGTTCATAGAAAGCTTTGGCCTCTTTCTCGTTAAGCTCCTGTATGGCTTTCTCAATCGTCATGCCATGACCTTGAACGGCTGTTGCAAAGTCTTTGGATGATTGAGTAGGGGTAGCTTGTTGTGTGGTTGCAGCCGTGTCCTTGATAAGCAGGATTTTCCTGCACATCTTTTCTATGCCCTTGAGCTTTTGTTGAACTGCCTCTTTGCTGTCTGGTGCTTGCTGTGTCAGAAAGCCAGTGTAGGTGACTGCCATGCCTCTCAAATAATAGCCTGCGAACTCTCTGAGAATTTCAGGTTGGCTTTGCGCTTTGATGTAATCGTTGAGCTTGGCATAAGAGTCAAGTAACTCAGGAATGTCATTGGCTCCTTTGTCTATGACTGCTGTATGCCAATGCTTGAACAAGTAGGCCGATATGACAGCATTGTCTGCTGTGTTGCCACTGAGGCTTTGCTTGAAACCTTGTGAGGCGAATTGGCTGTTTTCGCTTGAGGCTTTGACTAGGTTTGCATAGAGAGCTCTTGCGCCATTCAAAACACTTTCAGGATAGCTTGCAACCTCTGCAATCAATGCTTGGTTCTGCTTGTCCGTTAGAACTTGATTGTTGTAGTCCTGCACTCGGTTTGTGGTCGGCTCTTGGCTAGTCGTTTTCTTAGAACCAATCAGCCCCATGACATCGTCTTGGGTGGCATGTTCTTTTTTCTCAAACATCAATAATCCTCAGTTGTCAGTTTTTTTGGGTTAAGTCTTGGACGGAAACTTTGCACTGAATTTCTGCATCATTTCCCGTTTTTCCAAATAATTGTTGAGTTCCTGGTTGCCGTATTCAAGAGCCGTCTTACCGTTGCCGTCCTTTACTGAAAAATTCAAACCATTGTCTAAGAGTTCGGGCAGGTATTCATTGAGGCTCTGTGCAGGGTTTCTTGCAATCAAATGGGCTAGGGTGCCTCGTTGCTCAATGCCATTCACAAAGTAGCTCAATACCTTGTTTAAATCATGGCTTGCTGCAACCGTGTCAAGGTCGCTTTGCATGTAGGCGATAGCTTGAGGGTCGTTTGTGATTAGAACCTCAAAGCCTGTAATGTTTGTCTCATCGTCCCTGCCAAAAATCTCAATGCTCTCAAAGAGAGTAAATGGCTCGTCGTCGTGATAGATAGTTGGGGCAACTAGGCAATCATCAAAAGCACTTGCAAAGGTCAGCTTGTCGGCTTGCGTTGTGTTTTTGACGGTTCTAGCTTTAATCCAATCCCTCACATCTCCTACACGATACTTGACATGCTTTTTGTTTTTGACAAATTGGGGGCCGTCGCCATCAACCCTCCATTTGTTCAATCGTTCGGGGATTTCTCCAATCCATTCCCCCAAGGTTTCGGTATCAATGAGTTTTTCATTGTCCCAAGTGCTGTAAGCCCCTGCATTGTTCGTAATGACTTGAGGGGCTTGCAAAGCTCCAAGGATTGCAATGATGTGTTCTGCCGTGATTGGGGTATTTGGTGGCAAGCTCTTGAGCTTAAATTCAAGTTCTGATGGTGTCATGCAACTGCCTCAATATTTTGGTTGTTGTTCTGGTTGTTCTTGCGTTGGCGCTCAAAGGCTTGTTTGTCCAAGAAATTTTGGGCAACGGGTGCTTTCAATGTTTCTGCAACTACTGCAAGGAAAAAATCCTCAACGGTTTGCATAGTCTCCAAAATCTCAGCCTCGTTGCGAACAAAGTAATGTTCATTGACATCACTGCGCTTGTGCTTGAGGCAGTAGTCAATGTTTCGTTCATCAAGCTTGAGTTTGCGTGCAGCCGTTGCCCATGTGCGGCGCAAATCATGGTGACTCACAAGCTTGCCTGACATTTCAGCAATCCTCTTGAAATGCCATTGGCAATCTTGTGGAATGTGGCCGGTCTTGCTGTCTGCATAGTCAAAGACATGCACGGTGTCTTTGTTCAATTTCAGTCGTCGCTCAAAAATCTCATGAACCCGTTTGGTCATCGGATAAGTGTAATCCTCGCCGTTCTTTGTATCAATGTAGTGAATTCGCTTGAGCTCCATATCCACATGTTTCCATTGCAAAGGTGCAAGGTCAATGGAACGGCCTGACTGCAAAAGAGAACAAAGCAAGTAGTCTGAAACAATGCCTTGTTCAAAGTCGTATTGCTCAACTGCTTTCCACCACTTAGGAAACTCTGCACGCTCAAAATCTACAAAACGAGTTCGCTTGTTTGTCTTTGTCCATTTTTTACGCACTGACATGACATCAAAGGGATTGCGCAAGTCCTCTAAAACATCCAACTCATTTCTTGCAATAATAAAGTTGTAGGCAGAGCTTGCGAACTTGAACGACATTTGATTTGTGCGAACAATTGGCGCCAATACTTTTTGATTGCGTGCGGGTCGTGCTTTCTCCAAGACTGCAAAACGGTCAAGCACCTCTTGACGTGTGATTGAACGGAATGGGCGGTCATGCCACGACGAAAGTTTGACCTCCATATCGTTTGTCCAACTGCCGTCCTCATTCTGCTTGAGGGTCATGACGGTCTTTTCGTCAAAGTAGTCCATCGTTGTGGCAATGTTGTGCAGTGTGCCTTTGCTGCCACCTTTGTAACCGATGAGGTGTTCGGCCTTGTAGGTGTCCATCAACCACTTGAATGTTTCCTCGTCTGCGGCCTTGGCCTGTGCCTCAACTATCTTGGCCTGCTTTTTTTCTTGAACGGGGTTGTGGCCGTCAGCAATCTTGGCAAGCTCCTTGGCTGCAAGGTCTGAGGCATGCTTGATAGTGATGTCGCCATACTTGCCCAAGCTGATACGAACGGGGGCAGTGCTGCCTTTGGGTCTTGTGTAGACGATGAACGTCTTGCTTGAGGCTCCAACTCGTAAGGCTAAGTTGGTCTTGTTGGTGTCGTAGTAAGTGGTCTGCTTGCCACTTTCGGCAAAGGGGATGGCGTCCAGGTTGGACTTGTTGAAAGCAATGCGTGTGGTCGGCTTGCCTGTCATAATTGCTGTGCCTCGTGTCTAGGGTTCATTGAGATGTTGTGTGGAAACATCATTTTAGCGAACTCTAGGCTACTAGGCTACAGAAAAGGCTACAGACTGACGGAAATCAACGGTATCCAACGGAATGTAGCGGTAGGCAAAAAATCAAGGAAATCAAGCACTTAGGCGCTAAACCCTTGATTTTGCTAGGCTCGAAAGGCTCAAACTAGAGGACTCATAATCCGTTGGTGCCGAGTTCGACTCTCGGGGGGCCTACCAAGAAAATCCTGAGAAATCAGGTACGAAACAGCCGCCATTACTGGCGGCTGTTTCGTTTCCGGCGTTTGCGGTGTCCAAAATGCGCCCACTCTTGGCAACGCGTCTTCAGTAGGCGGTGCTTGATCTCTGATCGCGCAGCGGGGCCAGCCCATGAACTTGCGTCAATGGAGAGGGCACGTTCGCTGGCCTGACATCTTGGGCGCATGTACGCCGGGAAGCGCCAGGTAGCCCACGTTTGGAGCGGGCTGCGCGATGCCGGCCTGGGCTAATAGTAAGGCTGCTCATCCTCGGGGAACCGCATGCCGATTTGTTCTTGCAGCGCAGCCTCAGCACAGTATGCGCGGATCATCGCCAGACAAAGTTCTTTGTCTGCGAGCGAGAGCGCTCTGAATTGCTCGAGCGGAAAATTGGGGATAGGCCAGTCGTTCATGCATCGCACTCTACCAAGCGAATCGACCTTTGCGTTGGATATCGGCCCAATCTAAGACCAATTGACTCTCCTATCGGCGGCGCGCCGGGGTATGCCCTTGCGGCTATCGGGGCGCCATTCCTTTTCTAAGCCTCCCAGAGCGGCGAGATCACGTCGGAGTTCCAGGGCTGGCGCTCGCGGATGGTGCGAAGGTCGTCAAGGGTGAGGGGAGCTTTGAACGTCATGGTGGAAAATACTGTTTGTATATCCAGTATATTTCATCAAAAACGGGGGCATTCCTCGCTATCCAAACAAGTCTCGCGGCGATGCGGAGACGAGAGTGTATGGCTGTCTTGATATGCCGAGTGCCCGGCAATTCGGCGCGCCAATGGAAGAGCGCCCCAGCTCAAGATGAGTCTGAGGCGCTCCTGCCCGGCTTCGCACGCGATGGGTGTCAGACAGCCCGGCAACTCAAATCTACTGCTGTGAAAATCTATCGGCAATAGGGAAAACCCCAAAAAATTAAAGGGTTACAAGCGTCTTGAATCGGGCGCGACGACGCACCTCCCCGACCCTTTGTCGCCGATGGCGCGAAGGGTTTTTTGTCGGGCGGCGACGTTCCTCGGCGCGTCAAGGCCGCGGGATCTTTTTGCCCACCTCGGCTTGCGCGAATTGTGGCGGCCAGGTGCCAAGCCGACACTGACGCCTACTTTCAACGCAGCGGAGAGCAGAGATGTGGAGCAGTCGAAAACGGCAGGTGGGCCAAGGGATGACGGAATACATAGTCGTCGTGGCGCTGGTGGCGGTGGCTGCTATTGCCGTCTATCAGTACTTCGGTCAGGTGGTTCGTTCCCAAACCGCCGCCATGGCGCGAGAGCTTGCAGGGGAAGACGGCGGCACACAGACGCGCGCGGCACAGCAGGCGGCTCAGAAGGCCGCGGCTCAGGCCAAGGCACGGTCTCTCAAGTCCTTTACCGGCAATGCCTCGGATGCGAAGTGATGACGCGGATGCGGGTGTCTTCCGGCGTTCAGCAGGGCCAGGCGTTGGTGCTGGGCATGATGATCGTGTCGGTCGCGGCGGCATCCCTGGTTGTGCTCTACAACCTGGGTCAAACTGCTGAAGGCCGCATGCGCTTGACCCATGCGGCGGACGCGGCGGCCTATAGCGGCGCGCTTGAGCAAGCGCGCACGCTCAATGCCCTTGCTTATTTGAACCGTACGCAGATTGCGCACCAGGTCGCCATGGCGCACTTGGTCACCTTGGCCGCCGCCGCCCAGTACGGCCGTACCATGCACGCTCAACGTACCCGCGGCAACCCGCCTGCCGGCCTGATCGCCATGCTGTTTGGCCCGGATATGGGGCTTGCTTATCGGGCAGGGCAGGTAGTGCCCGATGCTGAGTCCCGCTTGGCCAATGCGTTCGCACAACATGACTACGTTGTGCATCGGGTGTTGGAAGCCGCGGCGGCTTCGGCCATGACCGGGCTGTCGGCTTCGCGCGAGCGCATCATGCGCAAGGTCCTGGAAGCCAACATGACTGACTCGGATCAGGATTCGGGCAAGTTGCCCCGTGCGCCGGGGCTTACGTTGCATTTGCTGTCGGATGCGTGGCCCGGGTTCGCCCAGCGTAACGTCGGTACGCGCAAAGCGGGGCTGCGGCCAGCTGTGGAGCAGGCTGTCGACCGCTATGCCTACCTGCAAAAGCGCAATGCCACGCGCCGCAATTCCTGGCCCGTCAGCAAACGCTGCCCCTTGAAGCGGCATGAATTGCGCCGCCGTGGTTCGACATGGTTGGGGCCCGATGGGCGTTGGGGCGCCTTGGACACGCAGTCGTTTCATGCGCTGCGATCCAATCGATGGATCGGCTGCTATTTCCGCGAATACTCAATGGCCTGGGGTACGGCGCAAGGCCAGAAGTCCAAGACGCCAGTGGGTCTGGACTACGTGGATGAGCCGCCCGCGGACTTTTCCCAAGACGATTTTTGGCGTTGGGTGGAGCAGTCCACGGCATGGGACATTTTCAGCGGCGTGACCAATCCCATGGCGAACTCCTATGCGATGGCGTCCGCACAGCGCTGGCCAGGCAAAGGCTTGCCTCCTTACCGCGAAGTCAAGGCGTCGCGCACGGGCGAGCCGCTACGTTTTGCCGTGCGCGTGCGTTGGTCTGGTTCGGTACTGAAGACGACCGACGCGGGCAGCGCGTTGGCGTCGCCGACCGGAATTTTTCGTTATGCCGCGCTGGGGCAGTCCGGCGGGATCACCGTGACCAGCGCGGCTGAAACGTATTTCTCGCGGCCCGAGCAACGGGCGGATCGCCGTGAAGAATTGGCCACCTTGTTTCGACCTTATTGGCAGGCACGTCTATCGGCGGTTACGCGCGCGGAGACCTTGCTTGCCCGGAGGACGCCATGATGCAGAGATATGGGTATCCCCGTCCCGCGCGGCAACGAGGGCAGGCGATCGTCGAGGCCCTGCTGATGCTGCCGCTGATGGCGGCGCTGGTTTGGGCGGTGTCTTGGGTCGGCGGGCTGCAGTTCTCGGCGCAACAGTTGCTGCAGGCCAGCCGCAAGACGGTGATGTCAGGCGCGATGGGGCAGGCCGTGGAGCCGCCGCAATCAATGGCGGCCGTCGGGCTGCGCCAGCGGGTCCGTGAGTTGCCCGGCATCGTGCCGCCGAACCTCTCTGTACTACAGCGCGAATGGTTCGGCGCAGGCTTGAACTTGCTGTCGGTGTATGTGCGCTCGCGGCCCTTGAAAGAGGGGCGAACGCCTTTCATCGCACGCCATGCGCATGTGGCAATCGGCGCCGGCCATGCACATGGAGACGTCGACACGCATCGTCGTATTGGCAATGCACCGACGGCATGGCGTCAGGTTGAACGGGCATCGCTTGCGCAGGCCCGACGAGTAGGGGCTGCCACACGGCGCATGGAAAGCCCCTGGGGGCGGGCGGCGCTACAGACCGATTGGCTGTCGGCATGGGCAGATGTGGTGCCGCCTGAGCGGTTGGGAACACGTGAAGGACGAAAGCCATGAATGCGCGCTCAATGATTCCGATTCGCTGGACAAGGCCTGCCGCCGTCAACCTGATTCGTCCCTTGATGGCGATGATGTGGTTCGCGAGTTTGGCCGGGTCCTGCATTGCGCAGCCGTCCCTGTCCGCAACGACTGCCGCGGCATCCTTGATCCAGTTGCGCTTGCCGGAAGGGTCCACTCGCGCGATGTTGGCCGACCGCATGTGGCTTCATGGCCATCCAGCCCAAGTGCTGGTGTTTGACGCACCCGTGGATGCCCGTGCAGTGGTCCGTGTGTTGGTGGATCAGCAGCCCGGCTTGTCCGATTTGAATGTGTTGCCAGGCCATCTCATCCTGTCTGGTTGGATCGATGACCGGCAATGGGTGGCGCAAATGCAAAGTGCGGGTCCGAGCCGGACGGTCGGCATGGTTTCTTCGCTGCGGGTGACGGCTCCCTCAAACCCCGTCGTGCCCGCCTGGCTGCCAGAGGGCGCAAGGTTGCGTCTTGATTTTGCCGTGATGGAGGCGGGGGTCAAAGTGTGGGAGCGCGTTTGGCAGCATTCTTTGCCGCCTTCTCGGATAGCACCATTGTTGGAAGCGGCCTTGTTGCGTGACGGGTGGCACCTTGAAGCGGACGACGGTGCTTTGCAATCATGGACACGCGCAGACCAGCGCATGCAGGTGTCGTTGGTGCCGTTGGATGCCGGCAGCGGCCTGCGGATTAGAAGGTGGGCGCCATGAAGGCCGCATTGATACGTGGCGTTTCCCGGTTGCGCCGCGCAGGCGTGTACGGGCTGGCGTTGATGGCCGGGCTGTTATCGGCCTGGGCCGTGCGCGAGCATGTGCAGCAACGGGTAGCGGCACTGGAAGCCGAAGCCCGCACACCCGTGGTCGAGCGTCTGGTTGCCGCCTATGACCTGGTGGCGGGAACGCGGCTGGAAGAGGCTGACGTGGCTATTCGCGAAATTCCGGTGCAGTGGGCCTCTTCCGCCAGCCTGGAACCCCTGGCATTGAGCAATTTGCTTGGCGGTACCCTGATGGCAGATGTCGCCCACGGCGAACCCCTGCTGAAGTCTCATCTGACATTCGCCATGCCGGCCCCCGCCCTGGCATCCCGATTGCGTTCGGGCCAGCGGGCGCTGACTGTCGCCGCGGCTGACCTTGGCGGCTTGGCCGAGATGCTGCATGCCGGCGATTCGATCGACATTTACGTGACCTTTCCCCATCGTCAAAAGGAGCTCACCGTGCCTTTGCTGCAAGGCATGCGCGTACTGACGGTGGGGGGCGGGGCCGACGATGAGGGTGGTGCAAGCGGCGTCGGCAGCATTACGCTTGCCGCCGATCCGGACCAAGCCATGAAGTTCGTTGCCGCCAGGCAGGCTGGATCGCTGACGGCCATGCTGCGTCATCGTGACGATGAGGCGGCTGTCGCTGGGTCTGCCCAGACAGATTTGGCTTCGCTCATTGGATTGGTGCCCGAACCCGAGCCTGCGCCGGGTGTTGCGATCTTGTACGGGGACCGCATGCAGGCTCAATCGCCTGTTCCTTCTGACTCGGCCGCAATGGCGGGTATCGCATCGGAGCGGCCATGAGACACATCGTATTCATCCTGGGCGCAATCACTCTTTTCTTGACGTCCGTGAGCGCCAGCGTCGCGCAAGAGCCGCAGGCGCTGGAGTTGCAGGTGGGTGAAACCCGGGTGCTGCCGCATCCCGGCGTGAAAAGAGTAGCTATCGGAAACGGGCAGGTATTGAGCGCTGTTGCGGCCGAGGGTCGGGATGTCGTGATCTTTGCGCGCGCTGAAGGGGTGTCGTCCGTGCACGTCTGGGCGTCCGGAGGCAAACCGAAAGCCTATGAGCTGCGCGTTGTTCCCGCCGGCACGCCGCGTTTGCGGGTAGAGGTCGAGTCGCTGCTTGCCCGCATCCCCGGCGCGCGCAGCACCATTGTCGGAGGGCGGATCGTGATCGAAGGAGACGATTTGTCCGATGACGATCGGGCACGCATCGCGGCCTTGGCCGAACGTTATCCCGCCATCCTGGATTTCACGGGGCAAGTGGGATGGGACCGCATGGTGCTGCTCGATGTACAGGTTGTCGAGATTCCCACGTCGCGAATGCGCGAGTTTGGCCTGCGCTGGGATGGGGTGAGCCAAGGCGGCGCGAACGTTGGCGTGGCTTGGGACGCCGGCTCACGCGGGCGCATGAGCCGGCCCGGCGAATCCATCATCGAGATCTCCGGACCGGTCTCGGCTGTCGCGGGCTATTTCGGGGTCAACGCCTTGCTGTCCGCGCGCATCGCCGCGTTGGCTCAAAGTGGCGAAGCCGTCATGCTGGCCCAACCGCAACTACTGGCGCGAAGCGGCGCCAGCGCGACGTTTCTGGCGGGCGGCGAAGTGCCCTACACATCGACCGATTCCCGTGGCAATCCCACCACCTTGTTCAAACCATATGGCGTGTCACTCAACATCACGCCGCGCATAGACCGAAACGGCGTGATCCGTTCCCTGATCGAAGTCGAGGCAAGCTCTGTCGATACGTCGCTAAGCGTAGCGGGTGGGCCGGCTTTGCGCACGCGGCGGGCTTCCACCGAGTTCAACGTCAGATCGGGCAATACGCTGGTCATCGGGGGCTTCTTGTCGCGAGAGCAAAGCCAAGAGGTCAATGGCCTGCCCTGGTTGCAGAACATTCCCATCCTTGGGGCCTTGTTCTCGTCGCGTCGGTTTCAGCAGCGCGAAACCGAGCTGGCCATCTTTGTGACACCCAAGATCGTGTCGCAAAGTGAGCCCGGCATGCAGGATCGGGTGCGACGCGGACGTGATGTGTTGAGCACGACGTTTCCAGAGCCGCCGCGCCTGGGCACCGCAACTCCCGCCACCGTCGACGCTTGGGATCCCTATGTGGGCGCGGGCTCGCAGTGGGTTGCGCGCGATGAACTCCCTCAGACACCACGCCAAGAGTGATGCCATGCTCGACATCGAAATGACCTTTGAAGATTCGGGCGTTCGCCGACAGTTTGTGCCGACGCCGGTGCTGATCGGACGGGGCGCCCAGTGCGGCCTGCGTATCGTCAATTGGCGAGTGGGTCGGCAGCATGCCCGCTTGCTGCGTCAAGACAACGATATCGTTCTGGAGGATCTGGGCACCTTGGCGGGCACCATCGTGAACGGAGCAAGAGTGGTTCGTCATGCGCCGGTCCTGCCCGACGACGATATTCTGATAGGTCCTTGCCGCTTGCGAGTGAAATGGGTAGAGCCGGACGAAGCCGCGCCGGCCCAGGCCTTCGACGCTGTGCCCGTACCCTCCGATGCGGTGGTGGTGACCTCGTCCGAGACGGCTTCGCCCTCGATGGCCTCGACGCCGCCGTCGTCCATTGCACCACAGCGCGTGCAAGCACGGCGCCGCCTGCACGCGGCCTTGCTGGAAGCGCTGGACCTGCGTCGGCGCGACGTCGCGGGCATGAGCGACGGCATATTGCGTGCCGAAGCCGAGCGCTTGCTGACGCATATCGTCGCATCCGACGTCGATTTTCCCGACGATCTGGCCAAGCAGGCCTTGTGCAGAGAGGTGCTGGACGAAGCCGTGGGCTTGGGGCCTTTGGAGCCCCTGTTGGCGGCGCCCGATATCACCGAAATCATGGTCAACCGCTACGACGAGATCTATGTTGAACGCGCGGGGCGGCTTTGGCGGCATCCCGCCGCATTTACCAGCGAACAATCGGTGCGATGGGTGATCGAACGCATCGTCACGCCGCTTGGCCGTCGTATCGACGAAAGCTCGCCCATGGTTGACGCACGCTTGCCCGATGGATCGCGCGTACACGCCATCATCCCCCCTGTTGCGATGAAGGGGGCCAGCCTGACCATCCGCAAGTTTCCGCAGCGACGGCCCCAGATGTCTGATCTGATCGCGGCGGCATCCTTGAGCGAGGCCATGGCGCAGTTCCTGGCGCTATGCGTCAGGATGCGCAAGAACCTGGTTGTGTCCGGTGGCACGGGTTCCGGAAAAACGACTTTGCTGAACATCTTGTCCAACGAAATACCCGATGGCGAGCGGGTCGTCACCATTGAGGACGCCGCCGAGTTGCGGCTGAATCACGATCATCTGGTGGCGCTGGAAGCGCGCCCCGCCAATCAGGAGGGCAGGGGGCATATCGCCATACGCGAACTTGTGCGCAATGCGCTGCGCATGCGGCCAGACCGAATTGTTGTAGGAGAGTGCCGGGGCGCCGAAGCGTTTGACATGTTGACGGCCATGAATACGGGCCACGAGGGCTCGTTGACCACCTTGCATGCGAACTCACCTCGTGATGCCTTGGGCAGGCTGGAATCGATGGTCCTGATGGCGGGCCTGGACCTGCCCTTGTCCGTCGTGCGGGAGCAGATCGCCGCCAGCGTGGAACTTGTGGTGCAACAGGCCCGTTTGGCGGATGGCCGCCGAGTCGTGACGTCGATTGTCGAAGTCACCGGTATGGAAAGCGGGCGCATACAACTACTGGAGCTATTCCGATTTGATCGGACTGCGGGGTTCAAGGGGTGCGGAGCGTTGCCGGGCTTCTCGCAAGGCTGGGCCGACGATGGTGTGTCGATCGATCCAGCGTGGTTCACTGAAGCCTGGGCACCGAAGGGTTCGCCCTTGTCCAAGTTCGCACTGGGGCTGCCATGATCTGGTTGGCGGCGGCGGGTGCAATGTGCTGCGCTGCAGTGTTGGTGCTGCATGCCCAGGCATGGCTTGCGCCGGCGTTGCGCCGCTACCGGGAGCTCTACACGCAGGACGCAGGCGTCCGGCTTAGCGAGGTGTTCCTGTTCATTGACCCTGCGCAGTTGTGGCTGGCGGCAGTCGCGTGCGCGGCCCTGTCGGCGACACTGGCTTTCTCGCTGACCGGCAGTGGCATCCTGGCGGCGTTGCTTTCCGGGCTGGCCTCGCGTGCACCTCGCACGACGGTTGAGATGCTGCGGCGCAAACGGGCACGCCGTTTTGAAGGCCAATTACCGATGGCATTGCTGATGCTGGCCTCGGCATTGCGCGCGGGCGTTGCGTTGCCCACGGGTTTGCGCCATGTCGTTGAGCAGAGCGCTGCGCCGCTGGCCCAGGAATTTGGCTTGATGCTGCGGGAACAGCGTTTGGGAGTGCCCTGGGATGTGGCGCTAGGGAATTTGCAGTCACGGATGCCTGCCGACTCCACCGCTTTGGTGGTGGCCGCCATGCGCATTGCGGCGCAGACCGGAGGCAATCTGGCCGAGGCACTGGAGAGCATCGCGCAAACCTTGCGTGCGCGTTTGCAGTTGCAGGCGAAGTTGCAGGCGCTGACTTCCCAAGGGCGTTTGCAAGCTTGGATAGTCGGGGCATTGCCCTTGGTTTTGCTTGCGGTATTGAATGAGCTTGAACCTGAAATCATGGGATTGCTGTGGCATACGCCCATGGGATGGGGCGTGCTCGCGATTGTGGCCGTACTGGAGACAGCGGGTGTGTTGCTGATCCGGCGGATTATCCGTATCGAGCTCTGACAGCAAAAAAAAGACAATGAGGGGGAAGCCATGTTGCTGACATTGGGCATGTTGATGGCGGCGTTGGTCGTCAGCGGATTGACCTGGTTTGCGCTGCGCCCGTTACTGGCCGGCAAGCCAATGGTATCGGCGGGGTTGCCGTGGTGGTGGCGTGTGGCCTGGCCGTGGGTTTCTGTCGTGGCGCCGCTGGTAGGGCCACTATGCTCGTGGCGTTTGCGCTCGCGACTGGCGCGCGCAATCGAATTGGCGGGGCTACCGGCCAGCGTCGGTTATGCGCACGTGGCCGCGCTGAGCGCCAGCGCGGCGCTGCTTGCTGGCGGGTTGGCCGCGGGCGCCATGACGGCCTACGGCATGGCGCCCTTGGGCGGGATGCCTTGGGTGCTGGCTTTGGGCGTCGCGGCCGGCCTGGCGCCTCGAGCATGGCTGCGAAGCCTGGGCGAAACCCGCCGCCGCCGCATCGAACGCGATCTGCCCTTTGTGTTCGACATGATGACGCTATGCGTGGAAGCAGGTTTAAGCGTGCAGGGGGCGCTGCAGTTGGCGGCGCAAAGCGGGCCGCAAGGCATCCTGCGCAATGCGTTGGCCGAGGCCTTGGCGGAGATGCGGACGGGCGTGACGCGGACGGCCGCCATCAAGGCGCTGGCCGAGCGCAGCAACAGCCCGATTGCGCGGACCTGGGCCGCTGCGTTGGCACAAGCCGAAGCGCTGGGTATCAGTCTGGGGCCGGTCCTGCGGGCGCAAGCGGCGCAGTGCCGCAGCGACCGGCACCTGCAAGCCGAACAACTGGCCACGCAGGCGCCGGTGAAAATGCTGCTGCCCTTGATCGCTTGCATTTTTCCGTGCACGTTCATTGTGCTGGCGTTTCCGATCGCCGTTCAAATGCTGCAAAGCGTGCAATGACGGGCCGTATCCCCTTGCCGCCCGACCGGCTGCGATTCTTGCGCGTGGATGGTTGGGCGAGCCGGATGCGTGGCCTGCTGGGACGCCGGCCGCCCGGCAAGAGGTCCGGCCTGTTGCTCATGCCCTGTGCTGGCGTGCATACGTTTGGCATGCACTATGCCATCGACGTGGCGTTCGTATCGCGGGATCTGCGGGTGGTGGCGGTGCGCAGGGCGTTGCCCCCCTGGCGCATCGCCTTATGCCTGGGCGCTGTTGCCGTTGTCGAGATGCGTGCTGGTGTTATTGATGCCGAACACGGAGGTATAGGCAGGGTAGAAGCTGCAATACAGCGCGCCGCCCGCGGCGATGTTGAACGGGACTTGTAGCGTGCCCGCGAATTCCACGGACAGGCCCATGTAAACCAGCAAGCCGGCGCACAGGTCAATGAAGAGAAAAACAAGTACCCACGTCGCACCGTAAACGAGGAAGGCCCACTTATTGCGCCAGCACGCGATGCCCGAGAAAAACAGGGCCTGCACCAGGCGCAGGCCATGCCAGGCGACCAACGCCGGGGCATGCCAGAACAGCGCCGCGATCACGACATAGATAATGGCAAAGATGGTCAGTGGAACCCGCATGGCCATCAAGACGGGGTCCAAGGACTGCTCGACGGACGCAATGCGAAAAGCCTCCACCATCGAGTCAATGAAAGGCATCAAAGTCAACAGGCCGGCCGCCATGCTCAAGCCCGCATACAACAGGCCCATCAGGAACAGTTTTCTGAACACGCCAGGTTGCTTCAGGGGTTTGCCCCACATCGACGGCAGCATGACGCGGTCGGCCTCGACGTGTTTGCACGCTGACAAGGTCATCAAGGTGATGATGGGCATAAGCGCCACGACCAGGATCGGGCCCACGGGAGGGGTCGCGCTGGCGAAGACGGCCAGAAGGCTGATGAACATTGCCCAGGTAAACATGGCCAGCGGTTGTTTGCGGAACAGACGGGATCCGTCTAGAACCCATTGCCAGCCGGACGTCGCGGGTAAGAATGCTGCTTGCATGGTTCTTTACAGGAGGGATGGCTCTCAAAAGGGACGCGCTAGCCCCATTATGCTGGGCGTTGCGGTTACGGCAATATTGGCAAGCGCGACCGGTGGCGTGCCTGCAACACTCTTTCGAAGTGCCGTGGGTCGTGCGGTTTCAGCGTTTGCGCGGGTCGGGGCAGGAAAAAGTCATACAAGCGGGAGATCCAGAAGCGCAGGGCGGCCGCTCGCAGCATCAGGGGCCAGACTTCGCGTTCGGCGTCGGTGAAGGGGCGCACGCCAGCGTAGGCCGCCAGCCACGATTGCACCAGTTCGGGGACGAATTCGCCGGTATCGCGTTCGATGCACCAGTCGTTGACGCTGACCGCTACGTCGAATAGCCAGGTGTCGCAGCCGGCGAAGTAGAAGTCGATGATGCCGCCCATGAGCGGATTTTCGAACGTGCCGGCAAACAGTACGTTGTCGCGGAAGAGGTCGCAGTGGGCCGGGCCGGTTTGCAGTGCCTGCCAGGCGGGTGTGGCCACCGCGGCTTGTTGGGCAGCCAGCTCCGTGCTTAACAGTTCGGCCTGAGCGGGGCCAAGGAACGGCATGACCTTGGGCGCCGTTTCCAGCCACCAGTTCAGGCCACGTAAGTTGGGCTGGTGAATCGGGAAGTCCCGGGCGGCCAGATGAGCGCGGGCCAGCGTCGCGCCCGCCAGGGCGCAATGCGTTGCGCCGGGGGCGGGTTCGTAGCCGCCAGGCAAGCGAGACACGATGGCGCAGGGTTTGTCGTGCAGCGTGGTGAGTCGTGTACCGTCGCGCAGGTTTTGCGGCTGCGGCACTGGCACACCGCGTTCGGCCAGGTGGTACATCAGTTCAATATAGAAAGGCAGTTGCGCCTGCGTCAGCACTTCGAACAGCGTCAGCACATATTCGCCGCGGGTCGTATACAAGAAGTAATTAGTGTTCTCGATACCCGCCGTGATCCCTCGAAGCGAGACGAACTCGCCCAGGTCGAATCGCGCCAGGAGGGCGCGCGCGTCGTCGTCGGATACGGGAGTGAATACGGCCATTGATGTACAGGGTAAGAAGTTAACGGACGCGCGGACTTGCCTGGAGCGGCGGCGGCGGCGCAATTTTAGACCACATAGCGCCTGGGCCGTTCGGGATAAGGGCAGACCGGCCGGGGACAGGCTGCCGGACATATTGTCGCGAAGCCCGTAAAATACCGCATCCCCTTGTTTTGTAGAGTGATTCTTGGACTCCCCCGACTGGCGGCTGTGCGTCGCCCCGATGATTGACGTGACCGATCGCCATTGCCGCTATTTCCATCGGCTGCTGGCTCCCCGCGCTCGCCTGTATACGGAAATGATCACGACGGGCGCGCTGCTGCATGGCAACGTGGCGCGCCACCTGGACTTCGACGAGGCCGAGCACCCCGTTGCGCTGCAACTTGGCGGCAGCGAGCCTGACGCATTGGCGCAATCCGCCAAGCTGGGCCGCCAATGGGGTTACGACGAGATCAACCTCAACTGCGGCTGTCCCTCTGAACGCGTGCAGAAAGGCGCATTCGGCGCCTGCCTGATGGCCGAGCCTGCCCTGGTTGCGGATTGCATGAAAGCCATGCAGGACGCCGTCGACATCCCCGTTACCGTCAAGCATCGCTTGGGCCTGGATTACGAGAATTCCTACGAGTTCGTCCGAGATTTCGTCGGCAAGATTTATGACACGGGATGTCGGGTTTTCATTGCGCATGCCCGCAACGCGGTGTTGAAGGGCTTGTCGCCGAAGGACAACCGCGAAATTCCGCCGCTGCGCTACGACGTGGTCAAGCAGCTCAAGCGCGACTTCCCCGACTGCACGTTCGTGTTGAACGGTGGCTTGGCGGATGCGGATCAGTCCGTTGGGGCCGCCAACGAGTTCGATGGGGTGATGCTGGGCCGTGCAGCCTGGCACACGCCGCGCGTGCTGTCCGAGGTATCACTGCGATTGTGGCCGTCGGTTCGACTGCCCACGGATGCTCAGGTGGTGGATGCGATGACCGAATACGTCGCCAGGCAGGTAGCAAAGGGCGTGCCCTTGCGCGTGATGACGCGGCCGATGCTGGGGCTGGTGAATGGGCAGTCCGGGGCGCGGCGCTGGCGCCGGATGCTGTCGGATCCGGCCCTGCTTGCGGCCAACAACCCTGACTTGATCTACGACGCCTGGCGCAGCCAGCGGCAGGCGCCGGATGTGCGCGGCGCCACGTTGGAAGCGGCGCCGGCGGGGGTCTGACGGCAGGCTGGCGGCTGCGAATGCGGCCGCGCAAACCTGGCAATGCTCAGGACTTGGCGGGTTCCGCGCTTTCGGTCGGCCAGTCGCGGATATAGGCTTTCAGCATGTTGTTTTCAAATTGCTGAGCCGCCACGATCGCCTGCGCCATGTCATAGAACGAAATCACGCCCATCAGGGTGGGGCCGTCCATAACCGGAATGTAGCGGGCATGCTTTTCCAGCATCAGGCGCTGCACTTCGTCGGCGCTGGTGTTGGGTGACACGCTGACCGGCGCGTCATCCATGATCGAGCGGATGGTGGTTTCGCCGGCGCCGCCGTGCGCATGCATATGGCGGATGATCTCGCGGAACGTGAGCATGCCGGTCAGGGTGCCGAACTCCATGATGACAAGCGAGCCTATGTCCTGCTCGCTCATGGTTTGCACGGCCTGGGACACAGGCATATCCGGCGACGCCGTATAGAGCGTATCGCCCTTGACGCGCAAAATCTCGCTGACCTTCAACATCGGTTCCTCCTGGGCGGACTGCGCCCTGATACTTTGCTATTTCTTGTTCGCTTCCAATTGTAATAAGGGAGCGATTCCATTTTCGGTATTCTGCGCCTCTCCGCACAGTTCTTCCAGCGTTGGCGCATTTTCCTGGGAAATCACGGACGAGGCGGCTCGCAGGACGTCCGGATCGTTCCGCACCCTGGGCTGGTCGCGGTCCAGCAGAAAATGGTCCACAACCGGCGCCATCGATGTCTCGCGGGCATCGCAGGTCAGCACCCAGAGGTCTTCCGGGCTGCGGGTGGCCAGCCCCATCGCGCTCAGTTTTTCCAGCACGTCGTTCAGTTCGTCTTGATGCAAGCGCAATTGGGACGCCAGCACATTGGCGGGCAAGCCGGGCGGATTGCCCGATTGCACGCGGCGCAAGGCGCGCAAGGCGTCCAGGGCGTCCACGAATTGCGCGCCGGCGTAGCGGTTGATCTTCCGGCGGCCCAGCCGGATCAACGGCGCGCTGGAAGCCAGAATGGCGCCCAGCAGCACAGCCAGCCACGACAGGTAGATCCACAATAGAAAGATCGGCAGCGTGGCGAAAGCGCCGTAAATGATGGTGTAGGTGGGAAAACGGGTCAGGTAGTACGCAAAGCCCGACTTCATGATTTCCAGGACGATGGCCGTCACGGCCCCGCCAATCAGCGCATCCCGCCACAGCACGTCGCGATTGGGGACGACGACGAACAGGGCTGCGAAGCCCAAGCCCGTCAGGATCAGCGGCATAAAGGAAACGGCGATGCTGACGATTTCCGGGACGTCGCGCACCAGCCCCAGCGATTCGCGCGCCACGAAAGAGGTGGCCCACAAGCTGGCGCCCGCCAGAACCGGCCCCAGGGTGATGACGGCCCAATACACCAGCGCGCGCTGCCGTAGCGGACGCTGGCGCGACACATGCCAGATGTCATTGAAGGCCTGGTCGATCGTCATGATCAGCAGCAAGGATGTCACCAGCAGGAACGCGCCGCCAATGGCCGTCAGGCGGGAAGCCTGGCGCGCGAACTGGTTCAGGTAGTCCATGATGTTGTCCGAGACGGACGGCGGCATCAGGCTGTTGGTCAGGAAGTCTTCGAGGGCGACACGGAACTCCTGGAACACCGGAAAGGCGGTGAACAGGGAAAGCACCACTGCCAGCATGGGCACGATAGCCAGCACCGTGGTGAAGGTGAGGCTGGACGCGACTTGCAGAAGTTTTTCTTCGCCGGCGCGTTGCAGGGTGAAGCGGAGGACACGTCCGGCCCTGACAACCCATGAAGAGCGCGGGGTCGAGGGTTTGGTAGCCGCCGGCGTGGCGGCGACGGACTCGGCGGGGCGATTCATCAGGCGATAATAGCAGCATGAATCTTGAACTCAACCCCCGTTTGCGCCTGCTGGCGTCGGTTTCGCTGTTCGCCCTGATCGTCCTGTGCGTAACCTGGGAAACCGTGGTGGCGCCGTTGCGGCCGGGCGGATCCTGGATGCTGTTGAAGGCCTTGCCGCTGGCGTTTCCGCTGCGCGGCATCCTGCGCGGGAACCTCTACACCTATCAGTGGGCCTCCATGCTGTCGCTGCTGTATCTGATGGAAGGGGTGGTGCGAGCCATGTCCGATCCGATGCCGCTTTCCGTGCTGATGGCCTGGGGCGAAATCGTTCTTTCGTCCACCTTTTTCCTTAGCGCCATTTTCTATGTGCGGCCCGCCAAGCGCGCCGCCAGGAGCCAACGCGCATGAATGCACACTCCCTATCCGAGCTGCGCGCGGTCAATACGTTTGCCGCGCTGCCCACCGCCTTCTATACCCGCCTGACGCCGCAAGGCCTGAACAACCCCCGACTGTTGCACGCCAACGCCGACGCAGCCGCGCTGCTTGGCCTGGCCCCGTCCGTGTTGACCACGCCCGAGTTTCTGCGGGTGTTTTCCGGCGCGCAACCGCTGCCGGGCGGAGACACCTTGGCCGCGGTCTATAGCGGGCATCAGTTCGGCGTGTGGGCAGGCCAATTGGGAGACGGGCGCGCCCATCTGTTGGGCGAAGTTGTGGGGCCGGACGGAGGCTGGGAGCTGCAGTTGAAAGGCGCCGGCATGACGCCGTACTCGCGCATGGGGGATGGCCGCGCGGTGTTGCGTTCATCCGTGCGTGAATACCTGGCCAGTGAAGCCATGCACGGTTTGGGTATACCCACGACGCGCGCACTGGCGCTGGTGGTATCGGATGACCCCGTCATGCGCGAAACCGTGGAAACCGCCGCCATCGTGACGCGAATGTCACCCAGTTTCGTTCGATTCGGTTCGTTTGAACACTGGTCGTCGCGCCGACAGCCGGAATTGTTGAAGACGCTGGCCGACTATGTGATCGACCATTTTTACCCGCAATGCCGCGAGGCGTCGGTGGGGCAGGCCCAAGGCTCGCAGGACGCGCAGAGTGATGGCGCGCCCTATATCAACTTGCTGCGTGAGGTCACGCATCGTACGGCGCGGCTGATGGCCGACTGGCAGGCGGTAGGTTTTTGCCATGGCGTCATGAACACCGACAACATGTCCATCCTGGGGCTCACGCTGGATTACGGGCCCTACGGTTTCATGGACGGCTTCCGTCTGGGGCACGTGTGCAACCATTCGGATTCGGAAGGGCGCTATTCCTGGAACCGCCAGCCGTCGGTGGCGCTCTGGAATCTGTACCGCCTGGGCGGCAGCTTGCATGCCTTGGTGCAGGACGTGGACGGCCTGCGTGCCGTGCTGGACGAATTTGAGGCGGTTTTCACCCGCGCCTTCCACGACCGCATGGGCGCCAAGCTGGGCTTGGCGGCATGGCGGCCGGCCGACGAGCCATTGCTGGACGACCTGCTCAAGCTGATGGACGCCAATCAGGCGGATTTCACCCTGTCATGGCGGCGGCTGTCGGACGCGGTTTTGGGGCAGCGCAATGGCTTCGAAGACCTGTTCATCGACCGTCCGGCCGCTGCCGCCTGGCTCGACAGGCTGCTGGCGCGCCACGCAGAGGATGGGCGGCCCGCGCAGGAAGTCGCTGCCGGCATGAACCGCGTCAATCCCCTGTATGTGTTGCGCAATCATTTGGCTGAAGAAGCCATCCGTGCGGCCAAGCAAGGCGATGCAAGCGAAATCGATACCTTGATGATGCTGTTGCGCAATCCGTATGAAGCCCGGGACGGCTACGAACGCTATGCGAGTCTGCCCCCGGATTGGGCGGGAAGCCTGGAAGTCAGTTGCTCGTCTTGAGGGCGAGTGTCGTCAAACGCACAAAAACGCATACCGAATTCTTGTGATTTACGCGAAAAAGCGCTGATAGAGAGCGAAATATCACGCTTTTTTTCACTGCAATCATTCGTTTCCATTGTAAATCTCGTAAGATTGTCGCCTGCTGGACACTCAGGATTGCATACCGCATCCATGGGGCATTTGTCGACAATTTTCAACATAAAGCACTCTGAATATGCCTGGCGCAGATGGTTTGCTATGTATCGGTCTGCTTGAGGATGACGCCGACTTCCGAGAGGAACTGGCGTTAGGCTTGGGCGGCTATGGTTTTCGAGTAGCGTTTGCTTGTGACAATGCGGCGGCGTTTTATCGCCGGTTGCAGGAGCAGCCGTGCGACATCGTCATCCTGGACGCGCATCTTCCTGGCGAAGATGGCTTTTCCGTCGCCACGCGGTTACGAGCCTTGAGTCCGGTGGGCATTGTCATGCTGACAGGTCGTAGCGCCCTTGAAGATCGGGTGCGCGGCCTGGAGGGCGGCGCCGACGTCTACATGACCAAGCCCGTGGACCTGCTGGAACTCAGCTCCGTGATCCGCAGCCTGGCTCGTCGGATGCGGCTGGCCAAGGCGCCGCGTCCCGCCGACGCAGAAACGCGGGCATCGGCTGACAGCACCTGGTCCTTGCAGGATGGGGGCTGGATACTGGTGGCGCCGGACGGTGCGTCGCTGCACTTGAGCGCGCAGGAACGGACGTTCCTGATGGCCTTGATGGATGCGGCCGGCAACGCGGTCAGCCGTCAGGTGCTGGCGGAATTGTTCTTGCCTGAAAGTCCGGGCGGGTTCGAATTGCGCCGCATCGATGTGCTGGTGAGCCGACTGCGCGCCAAGGCGCAAACCGCCGGCCTCAAGCTTCCGGTCTTGTCCGTGCGCGGCCAAGGCTACGTGTTCGCCGCCTGATCCGTACCGGTTTGGCCCGGCGGCTTGGCGGGCAGCGTGATCACAAACCGGGTGCCTACGCCGACCTTGCTCTGCAGGGTCAGTGTGCCCCCCTGGTTCTGGCAAATGCGGCGTGCCAGATATAGCCCGATACCCATACCCTGCGTTTCCCGATGCGCGGAACGCCGAAAATGCGGTTCAAACACGCGAGCCTGGTCTGATTCTTCAATGCCCGGGCCGCGATCCACTACGGCCAGCCATGCCATTTGCGTGTCGCTCACAAGGACCTGCCCGGTCTCTATCCTGACGGGCTCGTTGGCCGGCGAATACTTGATGGCATTGTGGATCAGGTTGCGCACCACCACGCTGGTCAGCGGACGGTCGCAAAACACGGGCAGGGGGGCGTCGGCCTGAATCACCAGCGCGTGCGCGGTGTCCGGCTGCATCGCGGTCGCCACGTCGCGGGCCAGTTCGGCCAGGTCGGTATGTTCGCCTCGAGGCGTCCAGGCCTGGTCGCCCAAACGGTCCTGGTTCAGCAACTGATCCATCAATTCCATCATGCGCGCAACCGAGCGGTGGATGCGGGCCAGCCGCGTGTCGACGGCTTCACCGCTGTCGGACAAGATCATGTCCAGCGATTGCGCCGCGGCACTGATGGTGGCCAAGGGCGCCCGCAGTTCATGCGAGATCAAGGCGTTCATCTGGCGTTGCGTGTCCAGCGCGCCCGCCAGTTCCGCCACGCGCAGTTCGCCTTGTGCAACCTGCTCGGCATCGGTGTGGTCGTGAGCCCCGCGGCGCGTGGCAATGGACCCATGGCTCTGCCACCTTAGCGCCACACCCAGCAGCGCGCCGGCCACCAGCCACAGCCGGGCAAGCTCAATTGGCGTAGCCGTGGTGTCGGCGCCGTTGGATAGCCAGGCGTCTTGGCCCAGCATCCACGCCGATGCTGCATATATACAGGCCAAGCCCATTGCCAGGGGGCGGCCGGCTTTGCGTTGCACGGCCTGCACCACGAACCAGGCGGTCAGCGCCACGCTCAGGCAGGCGCACGTGCCGGCAATGACGGCCGGGATCAGCCCGTTTTCGGTTTCATAGACGAAGATCAGCGCCAGCGCGGCCACGCATGCCAGCGCCATGCTGACGCCGCGACAGGCAGTCGCCAACCTGGCGGCCTGGGGCGAAGGGGTCAGCAGGGGGGCAGTCAAGGCCAGCAGGGCGGCGTAAGAGCCGGCTTGCAGCGCGCCCGGCGGCAGCAACGTGGGTAATGAGCGCAAGACGCCTTCCAGCAACATGAAGGCCAGGCCGGCGCCGAAAAGCGATGATCGGGTGCAGATCCAGGCGATCACACACGCCAGGCCGCAGGTCAGTGCTACGCCAGCGGTCAAGCCTAGCTGGATGTCTTCGTAGGGGGATAAGAGGCCATGGGCCAGCACCACGCCAGGCCAGAAGAACGCGCAAGCCAGCATGCCGAGCCGCAACAAGAACGCCTGCGGTCCGGCGGTGGCGCGTCGTGCACCGCGTTGGCGAAGAAAACAGCGGGTGCGAAGAAACAGTCCTTCCGTCAACTAGGAACCCATTGATCATCCGGCGCGAGTTCGCGCGTAAGGGCGAAGTTTACGACAGCCCCGCGTATCGCGCGGACGCCCAGGTCTTCCAGGATGTCCTGGGTGGCCAGGTCGGGAACGTCTTCGGCGTAGACCGCCATGCCCAGCGTCGCCGCAGTGGTCATGACGGTGGCGGCCAGGTGCTGGCTGCCGGGGCTATGTAGCAAGCCGGTAATAAAGCTGCCGCAAAGTTTCAAATACGAGACGGGGAATTCATGCAGCCGCTCCATTGCGCCGAACTGCTGCGACAGCCGCGACAGGCCCACCCGGCCGCCCGCCGCGATGACGATGTCGCAAAGCTGGCGCAAGTCGGCGGCTTGCTCGATCAGCCCGTCGGCGTCGACCTCGATGATCAGGCGCAGCGTCAACGCCGGGCGGTCGGCCAGCATGCGCTCCAGCCGCGACAGGAACGAGCTTTGTGCAAGCGATGCCAAGGACACCGGCACCGTCAGCGCCGCAGTGTGCGTGAACAACCAGTCCAGCCCCAAGCGGATGGCCTGTATGTCGCATTCGGCCGATAGCCCGAGGCGAACCGCGGGCGGCATGAAAATCGAAGCCGGAACGGGGTCGCCATCAGTGGTGTCGTGCAGCGTCAGGCTGGCTTCGTGGTGCAGCAGTTCGCCATGCACCGCGTACAGCGGCTGCACCGATAGCGAAAAACGATGCTGTTCCAGCGCGGTGACCAAGGCGTCGTGCCAACTGTATTCGCCGATGCGGGTGCTGTCGGCGGCTTGGCTGGCGGGGGTGATCTGATCGTCTTCGGCGCTTTCGGCGCACATCAGGGCGTGGTCCAGCCGCGCCAGCGTATCGCTCATGTTGTCGCCGGGGGCATAAGCGGCCATCGCCAGCGCCCAGCGGCACCATCCGTATTTGTCCATGGGCACCCGCAACGAGCGCAGTTCGCGTCGCACCCGTTCTGCCAGCACGCTGGCCTGCGGTGCGGATGTGCGAGGCATCAGCAGGGCGAAGTCCGAACCGCTGATCCGGGCAAGTTGCGCCGTAGGTCCGCCAAATTCGGCAACCAGCTTGCGCAGGCGGTCAGAGGATGAGCGCAGCCACTGATCCGTAAACGCTCGCGACAGATGACGATTGATCTGCGCCAGGTCGCGTTGGCGGAACATCAGGACGTGGCCGCCCGAATCCGCCGACTTGTCGGCCAGCGCCGCCCGGAACTGGTCGATGAAATGCTTGCGGTTCGACAGGCGGGTGATTGGGTCCCGGTAAATTTCGCTTTGCAGCGATTCGATCTTCGCGTTCTGTTCCTCGACGGTTGCCGCAACCCGGCGCTGTGCGTCGACCAGGGCCTGGTCCACACCCGCCAGCTCGCATGATCCGCTTGGCGGGGCATTGTTGCCGGGCGCCAGGGCGCGGACGCGTTCGCAGATGTCGCGCGAGGTCCGTGTCTCTATCCATCGCACCAGATTCATGGCGAAGAGCGACCAGAAGACCCCTGCGGCCAATACCAGCCCCAAGACCCGGACGCCGCCTTGCCACAACGTGTCGCGCGCCAGTCGCGTGTCGGCCTGTACCGTCACGGTGCCGCGTGCGCCGCCGTCCAATGACACATACGGGCGTGATATCGGGGGGGCTTGAACGTTCAGCCAGGCGTTGCGCCAATCGCCGGTCGGGTGGGCGCCGGAAGGTTGCTTGCTTCGCTCGATGATGGTGGCGTCATTGTCGTTAGTGATACGCACCAGCGCATACAGCCCTTGTTCGAACAACTCATCGGCTAGCGCCGCCCTTTCTTCAGGGCTGGACGAGGCATGCGCCAGTGCCCACGTCAACGCGCTGGCCCCGCCTTCGCTCTGCTGGGCCAGTTGGGCGTTCAGATAGCGGTGCGCGGCCAGCATTCCCAGCGCCTGGGCGCCGAGCAGAATGAAGCCGACCAGAAGGGCGGTGCAAAGAAGTAATCGGCGTAATGTCGACATGTGGTTGAGTTCCCTTTGTGGGCAGCAAGCGCGCGTGTCGAAGATTGGATGGCTGCCGGTTAAAGGGGGCGTCGCGGCGACGAAGGCGCCCGACGTAACGAAGCCTGGATAAGAAACGTGACACACGTTACTAATACCTCAGCGGCACCGCTTACACTGTAATTCGGCATGTCACAGAACGTACAGAATATTACGAAATTCGGCGCAACGTCAGACGAGCTATGCAATTATTTCGATTGTGACGATCTTTAAGTTGAGAACTATTGAGACAGGGCGTATTAATTTTTGGCGCTTCGCTGTCGTAGTAAGGGCAGGGCATGGGTCCTAGGACCGGCCGGCATTCTGCTACCAAGGACCGACATGACCACCCACAAGCGAGTAAAGAGCCTTCAGATTTCAAGGAAAAGAGGCGCGTTGCCTCCGAAGTGTGGCGTTTTTTTGCGAAAATAATGCATAATTTAAAAAATGTTACAGCCTTTGGGTTCTTTCCTGGACCGCAACGCCAAAGGTATCTAGATAGGGGGCTCCGTGCGTGAGAGTTACCTGCTCGCACTGTGCCTGACGCTCGCGGGCGCACTGGCAGCGATTAGTTGGTTTTTCGTCCGTCGGGACCGTGCGCTGCGTCAGCGTCTGACGCGCGACGAACTGACTGGCGTCCTGAGTCAGCAAGAACTGCATCGGCGCGTTCGCGTCTGGCTGGCGCAAAAAGACGGGCCGGCGCGCCGAGGCGCGTTTTTTCTTGTTAGCTTCGAGCAATATGCCGAAATCAGCGCCATGCTGCGCGCGGGTGAAGATCAGGCGCTTTTGGTGCTTGTCGCCAACCGCCTGAGCTTGATCTCCCGCACGCTGGGCGGCCTGGTTGCACGCAGCGGCACCGATACCTTTACCGTCTGCGTGCCGGAAGTGGACGAGGTGGGAGCAGCGCAGGTATCCACCAAACTGCTGGAAGACTTGAGCGAACCCTACGAATTGGGGGGGCGTCCCTTGATTGCCGTGTTCAGGGTGGGCGCGGCCTTATACCCGGAACATGGGCGAACGGTCGAAGAACTGCAACGCTGCGTGCAGGTGGCGTTGGTGCCTCTGAAAGAACGTGGCGGACCTGGATGGAATTTATTTGATTTCCGGCTTCTGGCGCGGCATCGGGACGAACAGGGGCTGGAGAACGATCTGCGGCTGGCCCTGACCACGCCTGCCATGGAGCAATTCGAGCTTTTCTATCAGCCGGTCTGCGATAGCGGCTCTGGCATGGTGCAAGGGTGTGAAGCCCTGTTGCGGTGGCATCACCCGACACTGGGCAGTGTGTCGCCCGCCGTTACCATCGAACTGGCCGAGCGCAGCGGCTTGATTGTCCCGCTGGGCGCCTGGATTCTGGAACGCGCTTGTTCGCAGGCCGTGTCATGGCCGCCGGCCTGGCGCGTGCATGTGAACCTGTCCGTCAAACAGATGAATGAAGATGGGCTGGTGCAGTTGGTGTCCGACGTATTGGCTTCCACACAACTGTCGCCTCGCAAACTGGTGCTGGAGATCACGGAATCCATTTTCATCCTGCATTACGAAAGGCAGGTGAAGATGCTGAACACCCTGCGCGCCCAAGGCATTGGCATTGCGCTTGACGATTTCGGTTGCGGCTATTCCAGCCTGAACCATTTGCGCCATCTGCCCATTGATTGGGTGAAGATCGACCGCAGCTTCATTTCCGCGCTGGAATCCGACGCCGGTAGCCGCGAGGTCGTCTCGGCGCTGTTTGGGCTGTGCCAGGCGATGCGCCTGCCCGTCGTGGCCGAGGGCGTTGAAACCGAGGGCCAGCGTGAAATCCTGAAATCACTGGGTTGCCGCGTCATGCAGGGTTTTCTGCTTGGCCGACCCGCGCCAGCCTCTGAAATCCAGGCTTTGGCTTTGGCGGTGTCATAATCGGGGTTGCTCGCAAACCCGACCTGTTGACTCCCTATGCCCGGCAATACCTTAGGTACTATTTTCACCGTCACGAATTTCGGCGAATCCCACGGGCCGGCCATCGGCTGCGTGGTGGATGGCTGCCCCCCGGGGTTGAGCCTGGACGCGTCCGATATCCAGTTGGAACTGGATCGCCGCCGCCCAGGCACTTCGCGCCACGTCACACAGCGCCAGGAAGCCGATCAGGTCGAAATCCTCTCGGGCGTATATGAAGGTGTCACTACCGGCACGCCGATTGGCCTGCTGATCCGCAACACCGATGCCCGCAGCAAAGACTATTCGAACATTGCCGACACGTTTCGGCCCGGCCATGCCGACTACGCCTACTGGCGCAAGTTCGGCGTGCGCGACCCGCGCGGCGGCGGCCGTTCATCGGCCCGCTTGACCGCGCCCACCGTCGCCGCGGGCGCCATCGCCAAGAAGTGGCTGGCCGAGCAATACGGCGTCAAGGTGCGTGGCTACATGAGCCAGTTGGGCCCGGTCGCGATCCCGTTCCTGTCCTGGGACGAGGTGCCAAACAATCCCTTCTACGCACCTAATGCCGACGTCGTGCCGGAACTGGAAGCCTATATGGACCAGTTGCGCCGCGATGGCGATTCCGTGGGCGCGCGCATCGAAGTCGTCGCCGAAAACCTGCCCGCGGGCTGGGGCGAACCCATCTACGACCGCCTGGACGCCGACATCGCACACGTGATGATGGGGCTGAACGCCGTCAAGGGCGTGTCCATCGGCGCGGGCTTTGACTGCATTGCGCAGCGCGGCTCCGAGCACGGCGACGAAATCACGCCCGATGGATTTTTGACCAACCACGCCGGCGGCGTGCTGGGCGGCATTTCAACGGGCCAGCCCATTACCGTGTCGCTGGCCATCAAGCCCACGTCCAGCATCCGCGTCGAACGCCGCTCGGTCAACCGCGCGAACGAACCGGTCATGGTGCAGACGCTGGGCCGGCATGACCCGTGCGTAGGTATTCGCGCCACCCCCATCGCGGAAGCCATGCTGGCGCTGGTGTTGATCGACCACGCGTTGCGCCATCGCGGCCAATGTGGCGATCCCCTCTAATCCCCCGGTATTTTCGCTATCGCTTCCAGGAGGCCGTCATGAATCGTAAACGTCATTTGTTGCGCGGCGCGGGCGCAGCGCTTGCTCTGGCCGTGTTGGGCGGCTGTACCGGCATGAATACCACGCAGTCCGGCGCCATTGGCGTCAACCGCACGCAATACATGTCCAGCCTGGTGCCGTCTCAGGCGCTGGAGCAGGAAGCCAGCCAGCAATACGCCGATATTCTCAAGCAAGCTCAAGCCAAGGGCCTGTTGGACCGCGACGCACAGCAACTGGCGCGTGTGCGCACCATTTCCCAGCGGCTGATTGCCCAGGCGGGCATTTTTCGGCCGGATGCGGCGGGCTGGAAGTGGGAAGTTCATGTGCTGTCCAGCAACGAGGTCAACGCCTGGTGCATGCCCGGAGGCAAGATTGCCGTCTATACGGGCCTGATCTCCAAGATCAAACCGACCGACGATGAGCTTGCCGCGGTGCTGGGCCATGAGATTGCCCACGCGCTGCGGGAACATGCGCGTGAGCGCGTGTCACAGCAAATGGCAACGAACCTGGGCTTGTCGGTGCTGTCCATCGCTACGGGTTCGACCGCGGCTTCCGACCTGGGCGGCCAGCTTACCGACGTGATGTTCTCGTTGCCCAACAGCCGCACGCATGAAACGGAAGCGGATCGCATGGGCGTTGAACTGGCGGCCCGGGCGGGTTATGACCCGCGCGCCGCCGTGACGCTGTGGCAAAAGATGGGGGCGGCCGAGAGCGGCAATGCGCCGCCGGAAATCTTGTCGACGCACCCGTCGGCCGAGTCCCGCATCAGCGATCTGCAAGCCGCTGCCCAGCAGGTGCTGCCGTTGTATCAACAGGCAAAGAAGTAGCGGCGTCATCCGCGAGTCCGCAAAAAAATAAGCCGCCCGGTCTTCCTGGCGGCTTATTCGTTGATGCGCGGTGCGACTAGACTGGCGTTACCGCCCGCTTCACACCGGGACCGCGCATGACCTCGATTCCCAGACCGGCCAGGATGCGCTGCGTTTCAGCGTCCGGCACGTCTTCGGCGTAGACGTCGATGTTCAAGTCGCGCGCCGTTTCCAATACGGATGCCGTCAACTGCTGGCTGCCCGGGCTTTGCGACATACCGCCCACAAAGCCGCCACCCAGTTTTACGTAGGACAAAGGCAGCGTGTGCAATTGGGCCACCGCGCCGAACTGCTGCGCCAGGCGGCGCACGCCGATATGCGCGCCGAAATCCGAAACCACGCGGGCCAGCGTGGCGATTTGCTCGTGGCATTCCACCAAGCCATGCGCATCAATCTCCAAGAACAGGCGCGGGGCCAAGGGCCGCCGTTCGGTCAGCAGCAGCGCCAGCTGGCGGAAAAACTTTTGACCGCGCAAGGACGGCAGGGCAACCCGCACCGCCAGTTCGCGGTCATGAGTGGCCAGCCAATCCAGCCCCAGACGCACCGACTCCAGGTCGCAATCAGCCACCAGATCCAGCCGCACCGCGGGCGGGATGAACAGCGTGGCGGGAATGGCAACCTGGTCGGCAGCCGTGCGCAGCATCAGCATGGCCTCGGTGCGCAGGGCGGAGCCATCGGCCGCCAGCAGCTGTTCCGTGGCCAGTTCAAAGTGCTTCTCTTCCAGCGCGGACAGGATGGCATCCTTCCAGGCTCGCTCTCCGGACTCCGACGGCGACTGCATATCCGTGGCACCCGCGATGACGACTTGATCGTTGTTGGCGCTTTCCGCACGCATCAGGCCAAAGTCCAGGCGCGCCAGCACCGGGCCGGCCTGGTTGCCCCGGCTGTAGTCCGTCATGGCCAAGGCCCATCGGCAAAGATGGCCTTCACCCACGGGAATGCGCGTGGCATGCAGGTCGGCCCGTAGTTGCTCGGCCACCATCATGGCCTGGGGCGCCGCGCAGCCGGGCAGCAGCAACGCGAAGTCCGAACCGTTCAGGCGCGCCAGTAACGGCGCTGCCGCGTTCAGCGTCTTCAACGTGCCCTGAATCCGTTCGCACGCGGCGCGCAGCCATTGGTCGATGAATTCGCGCGGCATGTGGCGGTTCAAGTCAGCCAAGTCGCGTTGGCGAAACACCAGCACGTGTCCGCCCGTCACGGTCGGCGCTTCAAGCGCGCGCCGGAACTCGTTCACGAAATATTTGCGATTCGGCAAGCGGGTGACTGGGTCCTGATTCAGTTCCAGTTCCAGCGACTCGATCTTGGCGTTCTGTTCTTCCACGCTGGCGTACACACGCTCGCGGGTCTGGTTCAAGGCCTGCACCACGCCGGACAGCTCGGGCACGCGCGCTTCGACCTGCTCGGGCGGCGCGTCTCGGCCGATGCTGCGGACATGGTCACTGATCTCGCGCAGCAGACGGTTCTTGATCCACCCCACCAGCACAAAGGCAAACACGGCCCACAACACGCCGGCGCCCACCACCAGCGCGATCATCTTCACGCTGCTGCGCCACAGAGCTTCCCACGCATAGGAATCATTGGCGATCAAGGTCACTTCACCCACTTGGCGCCAGCCGTCACTGACCGCGTGGCTGGCCGGTTGCGTGTCCAGCGGCGCCAGCTTCTGGAACCAGGCGGGAACCGCGTTCGGCGTAGCGGTGGACTTGCGTTCGATCAGCACCTTGCCTTCAGGGTCGGCCAGGCGCACCAGCGAGAAATGCCCGCCGTCGTACAGCGCGGATATCAGCAATTCCTGCAGCACCGGATCGTTATTGGCAGGCTGTGACAGCGACAGCGCCAGCGACACCGCCGCATCGGTGCTTTGCACCTGCAACTGGCCGGAAAGGTATTCCCGTGCCGAATTGATGCTGAGCGCCAAAGTGCCCAGCAGGATGACGCCGATCGCAAGCGTGACGCTGAGCAGTAGTTGTCGAAGTATGGACATAGTCTTGTTTCCGGACATCAGGGGCGTATGCCGTCCCGTTCCATGCGTTGAAGTAGATCACGCCAGCGGCTGAGTCGGTCAACCGGCGCGGCGGCCTTGCCATCAACGTAGACACCGTCGGCGTTGAAACTGAACACCGGCGTCAGGTCGCGACGCTGCGTGGCAGGCAGGATGGTTGAAATCAGGCTGTCCAGCACCAGCGGGACGGCGTTTGGGGTGTCGTAGTAGCCCAGCACCATGTGGGCGACCTGGCTGCTGCTGGCCGGCCCGCCCACGCGCGCGCGGACGTAGATGAAACGCAGCTTGTTGGCGGGCACACCCATGGCCAACAGGGTGAAGTACTTGCCGATGACGTAGTCTTCGCAATCGCCGGCGCCTCGGCCCAGCGATTCCAGCGGCGTGGCCCAGTAGTCGGCCTGCTTCCAGAGCGTGCTGTCTTCGCTGGACAGCAGGGTTTGGTTCCAGAAATCGTTGGCGGTTGTCAGCTTGTCCCGCTCTTGCGGGGGCGGCGGATTGCGCAGCAGTTGCAGCCAGTTGGAGACAGATCTGGCGCTTTTGGCGCCGTAGCGACTTGCCGCCAGGTTCTGCAGTTTGACGGCATCGATCTCGATTGCGAAAGTGCCGCCCCACCAGCATGTGAGGCCAAGCAAGCCAAGGCCGATAACCCGTTTCAACCGAAGCGGGCGGCGGCGGAGCATGATTCCAGGGGCAAGTAATCTGGTCGCATGTGGGTGCAGTTCTTTCGGGATCTCAGGCCGCTGCCTAATTCTGCCTGGCCTGCCGGGCGGCCTTCATGCGAGCGCGGTCCGACGCCTCCTGGGTGAGGTTCTTGATATAGCCGTCATAGGTTTCCCCATGTGTGGCCTTGCGGACTTCCTCGCCTACTTGGCATGCCCATTTTTCACCGCCCACGATCAGCGCGGATTGCGTGATCAGGTCGGCGTAGGATGAGCGCAGAACAAACGCAATGCTCTTCTCGTAATTCCCACCATCGCGTTCCAGTTTGGTGGCAATCTGCCAATTCGAGACGGCATTGATGAGCACCGCATTGAGGTGATCGAAATGCGTGCGGTAAAACGCATTCCGAGGCAAGCGTACAAGCGCCTCGAAGAAGCCCTGATTGATTTCCTCGTCAGGGACGTCCTTGTCGCGGTCGATCAGGTCGTCCCATAGATGCGCGATACGGCACACCATGTCCACGTAATCGGCCGCGGTGGCGTTTCCTTTGAACCAGGTCAGGAGCTGGTCGCGTTCAAAAAAATGCTTGGGCATGGGATACGAGAATAAACCCGCGATCCGGCCCGCCGGGCCGGATCGCGTGGCGGGTGGGTCAATGATGGTCGACGATGAGTTTACCCTTGTTCAACAGGTCATTGATCACCTGAGCGCTCGTCAGCGAACCGTTGTTGGTAAGGTCCACATTCTCCAGAACGATCTTCTGGTCGACGTTGTGCTGCAGGTCGCCGTTGGTGCTGACGTTGATCACCGTGTTGTTGCCGACCTTGGTGACTTGCAGATAGTCGGTCAGCGGGTTGTTCTCTTCGTGTTGCAGCAAGTCCTTCAGGTCGAGCACGTCGCCGTTATTGGCGGGCGTGCCCAACGAGAAGTCCTTGATGTGGTCCACGGCGGGCGCGGCTGCCGTGCCCTGGTCATTGAGCTCCCAGCGGAACGTGTCGCTGCCCGCGCCGCCTATAAGGGTGTCGTCACCCTTGCCGCCAACCAGGATGTCCTTGCCCGTGCCGCCGTAGAGGGTGTCTTTGCCCTCGCCGCCGTGCAGGTAGTCATCGCCGCCCTGGCCGAACAGGGTGTCGTCGCCCTTGCCGCCGTACAGGAAGTCGTTTCCGCCACGGGTGTCGTCCGGCTTGTCGAATTCTGCGCTGTGCTGCTGCAGATAGTCGAAGAGTTCCGCGGTGGTCGGGGCAACGCCGTTCTTCTGCGCCGTCATGAAGTCCACCAGTGCCTGCCAACCCTGACCGTCGTGCGTGCCTTGAGCGTGGCCAGCCCACGACAGGTGGTCGGTATTGATGGTGTCGCCGAAGATGATGTCGTTGCCTTCGCCGCCGTTGATCGTGTCGCTGGAGACGGGAGCCAGCTCGGTCGACGAATGGCCGCCTTGCAGCGCGGCGTCCAAGTCGTTGGCGTTGTGGACGATCTGGGGTTGACCGACCGTGCCGGTGACGGTGTACTCGTTGCTGCTGCAACCGCTGGTTTCCTTAACCACTTGCGAGCCGGTGCCCGTGGCGTCGGTGTTGTCGAAGAAGCGCAGATAGTTGCTGTTAACCCCCTCACCGATGCCAATGCCGTACATGACGACTTTGTTGTCGCCAACCAGCACGCCGGATCCGTCCACCAGCGGCTTGGCCGCATCGACGGCTTCTTGCATCGCCCCCTTGCTTTGGTTGCCGTTGGACCCGTAGACGTTGGGATTGCCGTCCGTCAGGAAGAAAGTCAGGTTCTGGTAGTCGTGAGCCGCGTCCTTGCCGCCCGACACCTGCGAGTTGAACCAGGCCACGGCCTTATTGAAGGCATCTTGATAATTGGTTTGGCCGTCGGCCTGCAAACCATCAATGGCAGTGAGCAACAGGTGGACGTTCTGCGACGTCAGGTTGTTCAGCGTCACCCCTTTTTGCGCATTGTCGGCAAACGGAATCAGGCGTACGTTCACCACGCCATCGTGATTGGCCAGTTGATTGGCCAGCGACACCAGCGAGCTCTTGAGCAGGTCGATCCGCGACACATTGGTGTCGCCGATCTCCTGGGTCATGCTGCCGGATACGTCGACGATGAGCGAGATGTTGTAGTTCTTGCCCGGTTCCACAGCCGTGACGGAACCGCCGCGGTCGCCCACCAGGATGTCGTTGCCACCGCCGCCGTTCAAATCCGTATTGCTGGCGTTGTTGCCCACGACGAGCTTGTCGGTGCTCAGCGTGAAACTGTGGTCGGCCGATGTATCCTGGCCGCCATTGGCGGTGCCGCCCGAATCCCGCACCGAGAAGTCGAACGTGGCGTCCCCGCCCGCGCTTGACGGCGTGAACACCAGCTTGCCGGCTTGGATATCCGCCACGGTAATGACCTGGCCAGCGGTCACAGGCTGATTGTTGAACATCAGACTGCCTTCACCGGCGCCAGGGGCGCGGGTAATGACCACGCTCTGGAAGCTGTCGTTCTCCACGCCATCATTGAACGGGAAGTCGGACGTCTTGAGCACGTAAGACGTGCCGATAGCCAGGTGGGCGGACGTGTCGCCAGAGACCGGCGCGTCGTTTGTGCCCACGATGGTCACATCGACCGGGCTGGACGCAGTGCCATCTTGCGAAACGACGGTGAAGTTCTCGGTCAAAGTCTGGCCGGCCTTCAGGTTTTGCACCTCGGCCAGCGCGTTGTTCAACTGGTAGCTCCAGTTGCCGTTGGCGTCGACCGTGAACGTGCCGTACTTACCCGGCACGCCTGCCTGGGCCTGCACATGGTTCTGATTGGCGTCCGGATCGGAGACCGTGAGCTTGCCGGTGGCGAACGCCGACGAATCCTCGTAGACCTGGCCCGAGCTTGAGCCGCTGATACTGGCCGCGTCGTTCTTGCCCATCACCGTGACGGTCAGCAAGGCTTGGCTGGTGCCGCCTTCGCCGTCCGAAACCGTGTACCAGACCGAGGTCTGGCCAGGCTGGCCTTCAGCCAGGTTCTGGAAGTCATTGCCCGGGTTGAACGAGTAGGTACCGTCCGCGTAGATGATGAAGCTGCCGCCATTCAGGCCCGCGACCGCCTGGCCTACGCCGCTGGCGTTTCCGCCTACCGCGGAGACGTGCAGCGGGTCGCCATCCGGATCCACGTCGTTGGCAAGCACGCCCTTCGTGACGTCGGTGACCTGGATGGAGGTGTCTTCGTCAGTATTGGCCTGGTCATGATCAGCCTGCGGCAGCGGATTGGTGATATTCCACTTGAACGTCTGCGTCGTCGACACGCCAGCCATATCGGTCGCCGTGACGGTGATCGTATGTACGCCGGTGCCGCCGAACTGCGAGGCGGAATGATCAATCTTGCCGCTGATGATGCCGGTGTCCGGATCAATCGTCAGGCCGGCCGGCAAGCCGGTGGCGCTGAAGGCGAGCTTGTCGCCGTTACCTACGTCTGCGTCCGCGAAGTGGCTCGATACATCCAGGCTCACAACCGTCTGAGAATCCTCGCCGCTCTGGTTGGCGATCGCGGTGGAGGTCGGGCCCGAGTTGGTGCCCGTCACCGTCACGGTCAGGGTCGCGGTCGACGTTCCGCCTTCGCCGTCGGAAACGGTGTAGGCAATCGACGTCGTGGCGCTGACGCCGTTCGCCAGGTGCTGGAACGCGGTGCCGGGGTTGAAGCTGTAGGAACCGTCAGCGTTCAGGGTGAAGGTGCCGCCGTTGGACCCAGCGATAGCCGCGCCCACGCTGGCCGCCTGGCCGTTGACCTGCGAGACGGTCAGCGTGTCGCTATCCGGATCGGTGTCGTTTGCC
>NZ_JBCGCS010000004.1:164923-385501 GCF_038594925.1 Achromobacter sp. JD-1
ATGCTCAGGCCCGGGGGCAGGCCGGTGGCCGAGTAGGTCAACGTATCGCCGGTGTCGACATCAGAGAACTGCTTGGAGACGTCGACGGGGGTGATGGCCTGGCCGTCATCGTTGGCCTGGTCGCCCAGCGTCACGCCCGGGGTCAGGATGGGGGTGTCGTTGGTGCCAGTGATGGTGACCGTCAGCGTTGCAGTTCCCGTCGCGCCCTGGAAATCGGAAACCGTATAGGTAATCGAGGTGGTCGCAGTCTGGTTCGCGCCCAGGTTCTGGAAGGCGGTGCCCGGATTGAACGTATAGGTGCCGTCAGCGTTCAGCGTAAAGGTGCCGCCGTTGGAACCCGCCACGGCCGTCCCCACGCCGGCGGTATTGCCGTTGACGTGCGAGACATGCAGGGCGTCGCCGTCCGGGTCCGAGTCGTTACCCAGCACGCCTTCGGTGCGGTGGTCTACGACCAGCGTGTTGTCCTGTCCGGTGGAACCCGTGTCGTCGTTGGCGATGGGTGCCGGGTTGCCGACGTTCCACACGAAGGTCTGCGTCACCGAGACGCCTGACTCGTCGGTGGCCGTCACGGTAATGAGGTACTCGCCCTTCACGCCCGTGTTGGTGTGATCGGATGCCCAGTTGGCAAACTGCCCGGTGAACGTGCCGGTAGCCGTGTCAAACGTCAGCCCGCCGGGTACGTAGTCGACCGAATAGGTCAACACGTCGCCGCTGTCCACGTCCTTGAAGAAGCCGGCCAGGTTGTAGTCGACGGTATCGCCGTCCATGTTGCTCTGGTTGTCCAGGGCAACTGCGGTGGGTGCGTCGTTCGTGCCGGTGATTTCTACCGTGAGGGTAGCGGTGCTGGTGCCGCCTTCGCCGTCCGAGACGGTGTAGGTGATCGTGCTGGTCGTTTTCTCGCCAACGGGCAGGCTCTGGAAGGCCGAACCGGGGTTGAAGCTGTAGGAACCGTCGGCGTTCAGGGTGAACGTGCCGCCGTTGGAGCCGGCTACGGCCGCACCCACGTTGGTTGCCTGGCCGTTGACCTGCGAGACGGTCAGCGTGTCGCCGTCGGGATCGGTGTCATTCGCCAGCACACCGTTCTGGGCATCCACGCTGAGGGTGGAGTCTTCGTCGGTCGCGCCGCTGTCGTTAGCGGCCGTCGGCGCGGGGTTCTTGACGTCCCACGAGAAGTCTTGCGAGACGGACGTGCCGCTCTTGTCGGTGGCGGTGATGGTGATGGCGTAGACGCCTTGAGCACCACCTTGGGACGCCGAATTGTCCAGCGTGCCGGAGATGATGCCGGTGGTCGGATCAATGCTCAGGCCCGGGGGCAGGCCGGTGGCCGAGTAGGTCAGCGTATCGCCGGTGTCGACATCAGAGAATTGCTTGGAGACATCGACCGGCGTGATGGCCTGGCCGTCGTCGCTGGCCTGGTCACCCAGCGTCACGCCCGGAGTCAGGATGGGAGTGTCGTTCGTGCCGGTGATTTCCACCGTGAGGGTAGCGGTGCTGGTGCCGCCTTCGCCGTCCGAGACGGTGTAGGTGATCGTGCTGGTCGTTTTCTCGCCAACGGGCAGGCTCTGGAAGGCCGAACCGGGGTTGAAACTGTAGGAACCGTCAGCGTTCAGGGTGAAGGTGCCGCCGTTGGAGCCGGCTACGGCCGCGCCCACGTTGGTAGCCTGGCCGTTGACCTGCGAGACGGTCAGCGTGTCGCCGTCAGGATCGGTGTCATTCGCCAGCACGCCATTCTGGGCGTCAACGCTCAGGCTGGTGTCTTCGTCCGTGGCGCTGCTGTCGTCAGCGGCGGTTGGAGCGGGATTGGTGACGTCCCATGCGAACGCTTGCGAGGTCGAGGCGCCGGACGGATCCGTCGCGGTAACGGTTACCGTGTAGACGCCGTTGGCGCCACCCTGCGAGGCGGAATGATCGATCGTGCCGGTGATGATGCCGGTGTCCGGATCGATGGACAGACCCGGCGGCAGGCCGGTGGCGCTGAACGTCAGTTTGTCGCTGGTGTCGGCATCCGAGAAGCGGTCCGAAACGTCGTAGCGGATGTCCGTCTGGGCATCGATGCCGGATTGGTCGGACAGTGCGGATGACACGGGACCATCGTTGGTGCCGGTTACCGTGACGACGACGGTCGCCGTGGAGGTCGCCCCGCTGGGGTCCGTGATGGTGTACGAGATGGTGCTGGTGGCCGTTTCGCCGACGGCCAGGTAGTCGTATTGGCCGCCCGGCGTGAACACATAGCTGCCGTCGGGTTGGACGACGAAGGTGCCGCCTGTGGAGCCCAGCACGCTGATGCCGCCCGGAATCATCGGTCGGCCATTGATTGACGTGATCGCGAGCGGGTCGCCGTCGGGATCGGAGTCATTGCTGAGCAGGTTGCCACGGACTTGGGCGTTCTGGTCGCCGCTGCTGGCGTCATTCAACGCATTCGGTGCGTTGTTGGCGACGGTGGGCGGGACTACGGCCGCATCGCCATCATCGCCAGTCGCGCCCGCGCCCGCCGCGCGGGACACGGTATCGTCGCCCTGGGCCGGGTTCGGGTAGGCCAGATCCAGCGGCGAGGTCGTTTCCAGAATTCGGGCCAGGCGAACAAAACTGCTGCCGCCGGCATCACCACCGCCCGCCACGATGGCGGCGGTCGGGTCCAGTTCGTCAAACGGGTCGCGGCCGGCTTGCAGGGCGGCCAACAGGCGATCGGAGTCGGTGCCGGTGGGCGGGGCCACCGCGGCTTCGCTCGCATCGGCCAACGGGCCCGCCAGGTCGTCCGTCATGGCAACTTCACGGGCTTCGCCGATGACGATCGGCATGCCGTTTTCAACCTGAAGGGAAACCGTGGCGCCCGAGGCCGTGACGATGTCGCTGCCGGCGGGGACTTTGCTGCCTTGATGCAATTCGGTCAGGGAACCGTCGCTATTGCGTATCCACGCGCGACCGGAGATTTCGTTGACGACTGCGGGAGAAGAGTTGGCCATGTGGGTTCCGTTTCAGGGAGTTATCCAAGATGGCCAGATACTAAACAGCGCTGGGCGGGCGCGATATTGTCCTCAAGGACAGGTTCAGGAAGGTATTTTGCTGCGCGCGTCGGCCGGCGCCGAAATGCCGTGGACCAGCAGGGCCAGTTGAAGGCGGTCGGACACATTCAGCTTCTCGAAAACGGCGGACAGATGGGCCTTGACCGTGCGTTCGGTAATGCCCAGCGCGTCGGCGATCTGCGCATTGGCCTGGCCGCTGGCGGCGTACCGGGCAACGGTGGTCTCGCGTTCGGTCAAGACCCCATCGTCCCAGGCATGCGAGTCCTGGGCGCGTTCGGTCACCAGCTTGAGCAGGCGCGCCACCAATGAGCGGCCCATCCAGATGCCGCCTGACAAAACCACTTCAAGGGCTTGCGACAGGGCAGCGGCGGGCGCATAGCTGTGACAGTAGCCGTGGGCGCCGGCCCCCAGCGCCTGTGTGCCTTGTTCGTCGTTGGGGCTGGGGCTTGCCACCACCAGGTGCAGGCCGGCCAGGGCTGGCGCCCAGGAAGGATCCTGCCAGGACGGCAGGCGCGGCACGCCGGTATCCAGCACGGCCAGCGTGCGGCCTTGCTCGCGCCAGCGTTGCAGGTCGGCCAGGCCACGACCGCGGGCAGCCAGCCAGCGCGAGGAATCCAGCGCGCGCCAGTGCTGCCAGAGCAGGTCGTCGTGCGTAATCAACAGGACGGGAACGGGTTTCATAAAGCCTTCCAGCTCTCCTTTAACGTTCGGTGAAGGCGTTTGCCTTGGCACGCAGAATCGGCTTGAGCAGGTACTGCAGCACGGTGCGCTTACCCGTCAGGATATGAACCTCGGCCACCATCCCGGGGATGATGGGCAATAGCTTGTCGCCCACGGTGCTGCGATCGGTGCGGACCCGCACCACGTAATAGGAATTGCCTTTCTCGTCCGTCACGGTATCCGCGCCGATCTGTTCGATCTTGCCTTCCAGACCGCCGTAGATCGAGAAGTCGTAGGCGGTGAACTTCACTTCCGCCTTCTGGTCAGCGTGCAGGAAACCGATGTCGCGCGGCTGGATGCGGACCTCCAGCAGCAAGGTGTCGTCCTTGGGTACGATCTCGATGATGTCCTTGCCGGGCTGCACCACGCCGCCCACCGTGTTGTTGAACAGCGTCTTGATCGTGCCGGCCAGGGGCGCGCGCACTTCCGCCAGCTTCACGCGGTCGGCCAGCGCAAGCTTGCCCTGGCGCAGGGTGGCCAGCTTGGTGTTGGTTTCCGACAGCTCGCTGCGTGCCTGGTTGCGGATATTGAGTTCGGATTCCTGAATCTTGCTTTGCGCTTCCTTGATGGATGCCTGGAAGCGGTCGATCTGCGCTTCGGCGCCTTTCTGTTCGCCGCAATACCGCGCCACATCGCGCTGCAAACGCAGCAGGTCCACTTCAGACACGGCGCCGCTCTTGAGCAGCGGCCGCGTCACCTGCAGTTCCCGCGACGTCAGGCTGCAACTGGCGGATGCCTGGTCGCGTTTGGCGATCGTTTCGCGCAAGTCTTCTTCGCGCTGGTTGAGCTGTTCGCGCGCCACATTGACGGTGGCGTTCAGCTCGGTGTTGCGCGCCAGGTAGGCGTTGCGTTCCATTTCGGCCAGGCCGGGGGCTTGCTTGAGCACTTCTTCCGGGGCGACGAAGGGTTCCCCGGTAGCCAGCGCTTTCAGGCGGGCGGACTTGGCCAGCAACGAAAGATATTCGGCGTTGTTTTCGCCGAGCGAGGACGCAAAGCGCGTGGAATCTATCTTCAGCAGCGTCTGGCCTGCTTGCACTTCCTGGCCGGGACGGACCAGGATTTCCTCGACGATGCCGCCGTCCAGGCTTTGAATGATCTGCACCTGGCGCGATGGCACTACCTTGCCTTCGCCCCGGACCACTTCGTCGATACTGCCGGTGGCCGCCCAGACGATCAACAGAAAGGTCGCCAGCAGCGCCACCCACAGCAACACGCGTGACCCGCGCGCCTGGGATTCGTGGATCACCCATTCGGCGTTGCCCACGTAGTCGGAACGCTTTTCCCGCTTGCCGTTGTCGGCGCCGTCCAGCAGCCGATCGAAGAAGAATACGAATATGTTGCGCAACTTGCGCCCCAAGCCGCCTAACAGGCCGGGCTTGGTTGCTCCTGGGTTGTTCTGCATGGCGCCCTTAACTCCCGCGTCCAACGCGTCCTTGACGCAAGGCCTCGACAACTTGCTCCTTGGGACCATCCGCCACGATATGGCCGTTGTCGATCACGATCAGGCGATCAACCAAGTCCAGCAGCGCGGTGCGGTGTGTGACCAACAGGATGGTCTTGGTGGCGCTGGCCTCGCCCAGTCGCTTGCGCAATTGGGCTTCGCTCTGGTGGTCCATGTTGCTGCTGGGCTCGTCCAGCAGCAGGATCGGCGGGTCGTTGATCAAGGCGCGGGCTACCGCGACGGACTGGCGCTGGCCGCCCGACAGCGATTCGCCGCGTTCACCAATCACCATGTCAAAACCGTTGGGGTGCAGGTTGGCAAAGTCGGAAACGCCGGCCAGGTTCGCGGCCGCCAGGATGCTGGCGTCGTCGGCATAGGGCGCGCCCATGGCCAGGTTGTGCTTCAGGCTGCCGTAGAACAGCGTGGGATCTTGCGGCACATGGCCGATGGCGCGGCGCACGTCGGCCGGATCAATCTGGCGCACGTCCACGCCGTCCAGCAGCACGGCGCCTTCGGTGGGCTGATACAGCGCCAACGCCAACTTTTCCAACGTGGTCTTGCCTGAACCGATACGGCCGATGATGCCGACCTTTTCGCCAGGCTTGAGCTTGAACGACACCTTTTTCAGTACCGGCTGGGTGCTGCCGGGGTAGGTGAACGTGACGTCACGGAATTCCAGGCCGCCGTGGAAGACGGGGCGATGCAGGAACTCGGCTTCGGCCGGGCGCTCGATCGGCAGCTTCATGTAGTTGTCGATCGAACCCAGTGACGTGCGAGCGTTCTGGTACTGCATCAACAGGCCGGCCACCTGGCCCAGTGGCGCCAGGCAGCGGCTGGCGATCATGGACGCGGCGATAATGCCGCCCATGGACATGGCGGATTCCTGTGCTTGGTAAACGCCGATGATCACAACGGCGATCGACACCATTTGCTGGACAGCCTGCACAAAGCCCACGGTGGACGACGAGATCAGCTTGAGCTTGCCGCTGGTTTGTGCGATGAACTCCGTGGCGCGTTCCCAGTTGCGCTGGACGGCGCCTTGCGCGTTCAGCGTTTTGACGGCTTCCAGTCCGGTCAGCGCTTCCACCAGCGTTGCGTTGCGCTGCGAACTGGCCTGGAAGCTGGCCATGGTCAGGGCCTCCATGCGGGCTTGCGCGGCAAAAGACACCAGCAGAATCAAGACGATGGCAACCAGCGGCGGCAGGATCATCCAGGGTGAGATCCAGACCAGCGCGGCCAGGAACAGCAGGATGAAGGGCAGGTCGACAAGCGTGGTGATGGTGGCGGATGCGATGAAGTCGCGGATGGATTCGAATGAACGCAGGTTGGCCGCGAAGGACCCCACCGACACCGGGCGGCCCTCCAGGCGCAGGTCCAGTACGCGCTCCATGATTTGCGCGGACAGGCGCACGTCGACCCGCTTGCTGGCGCTGTCCACTACGTGCGAGCGCGCCGTGGACAGGATCATGTTGAAGATGACCACCAGCGTGATGCCGATGGCCAGCACCCAGAGCGTTTCAACGGCGTTGTTGGGCACCACGCGGTCGTACACGTTCATCGTGAACAAGGGCATGGCCATGGCGAAGATGTTGATCAGCAGCGCGGCGACCAAGGCGTCGCGGTACAGGCGCCGGTTTTCCATGATGGCGGCCCAGAACCAATGGCGCTCGCGCACTTTGGCGACTTCTGGCGCGCGGGCGTCGAAGCGGAACTGCGGACGCACGAAGCACACCAGGCCGGTGTATTGCGCGGCCAGGTCCTCGGGCGTCATTTCGACCGAACTGCCGCCAAGTTCAGGGTGGCTGACCAGATACTTGCCGTCGTCTTTCTTCAGCAGCAGGCAGGCGCGCTCGCCGTGCAGCAGCAGGATGGCGGGCAACAGGTCTTGGGAAATGCCGTCCAGCGTGCGTTTGACGACGCGCGCGGAAAGTTGGGCGCGCGCCGCGGCGCGCGGAAGCAGGGCAGGGGTGAGGCGGTGCTCTTCCAGCGGCAGGCCGGAAGACAAGGCCTGGGCCGTGGCGGTCACGCCATGCAGGCGCGTGATTTCAACCAGGCAGTCCAGCAAGGGGTCGTCGTGCGCCGCGCGAGCGTCGGTGCGCCATTCCCGAGCCGCCGCTTCAGATAACTTGTCCATCATCGTCATCCAGGAGGTCCAGGTGTTCCGAGAGGCGCGCGCGTTGCTGCTTGCGCTGTGAAAGCTTTTGCTGTGCCTGTATAGGCAGGTCTGTCATGCGCAAGGTGCCATTGGCGATCAAGGCGTCGATCAGGTCTTCGAGAACGCGGACAAAGTCCGCGTCCAACTGCGAAAATTCGTTGCCCTGGGGCGTCATATGGCCTCCTTGCGTCCACCGCCATTAAGGCTTGGCGTTGGGTGCGTTCAGCGGCACGAGCGTGGGCGGCAGCGTGCCTTCGTTGTATTGAACGCGCACGGGAGCCAGGCGGGCAGAGTCCGGAACCGTCGAATTGCAAAGCTTGATCACTTCGTCGGTTACCTCCAGCTTGCCATTTTCCTCGGGCATCTCGTTGCGCGCGGGTTGCAGCGCCAGGGCGGGCAGCAACGTGTGCGACAGCGCCAGCCAGCGATACTGCGCAAGCTTGAGGTCATACAAGCCGTTGGTCAATGCGCGGCGTGACTCAAACAGCTCGTTTTCGGTGTCCAGCAAGTCCAGCAGCGAACGCTGGCCAATCTGGAATTGTTGGCGATAGGCGTCACGCACCTTGGTGGTGGCCACTTCGTGGTCACGCAGGAACGGCAGCTTCTCGCTCAGACTGGTGATGTTGTTCCAGGCCACGGCCAGGTCCTGCTGCACATTGCGGCAGGTGTAGTCGCGGATGTCGCGCGCGGCGTACGACTGCGCGGCCGTCTGGCGCACCCGGGCCGAGTCGGCGCCACCGCGGTACAGGTTGTAGCTCATCACGACCTGCACGCTGGAGCTTTGGATGTCGCGGTTTTCGGGTGTGGGGTCGTTCTGGTCACGGCCCGAGGACGCCACGAATTCAAACTTGGGCGAGAACGCGCCCTTGGACGACGCGACGCCCGCTTGTGCTGCCTGCAGCCCAGCCTGCTTGGACAGGAAGCTGGGGTTGCGGCGGAGCGACTCATTGAAATTGCCGGGTTTGACGGGCAGCTTGCTGGCGACGTCAGGCGGCGGCAGCATGGCTTCAGGCGGGAAGGCGCCGGTCACGCGCTGGAAGCGCTGTTGCACGTCCAGCAAATTTGCGGTTTCCGTCATCAGGTTTGTCTGAGCCAGAGACAAGCGGCCACCCGCCTGTTCCAGGTCGACCCGGCGGCCCACGCCCGATTCCGTCCGTTCGCCGATTTGCTTCAGCGTTTCTTCGTGCAGCGAGTAATTCTGGCGCGCCAACAGTTCCATGTCGCGATAGCGCTGCAGGTCAATGTAGGCCTGCACCGCCGCAAAGGCCGTGCTGTCGCTGGTGGCCAGCACGTCATAGAAGCGTGCCAGCTTGTCAAAGCCGGCCTGCTTGACGTCGTTGCTGGTGCGGAAGCCGTCGAAAATCAATTGGCGCAGTTCAACGTTGTAGCCGGGGCGGCTCCAACGCTGCGAACCCACGTCGGGCACGTTGCTGCGATATTCCCGGCCCACATAGCCCAGGGCGTTGATCTGCGGGAAGAACGCCGCACGGGCTACCGACTGGCCTTCCAAAGACGCTTGAAAGTCGTGGTACTTAGCCTGGATTTCGGGATTGCTGAGCAGGGTCTGCTCCACAATCTGATTCAGTGTCACTGCCGGGGTGCCCGCGGTGGGGATAGCGGCAGGCGTGGCTGCCGGCGCGGAAGTTTGGGCAAATGCAGCGGGAACAAAAGCCAGGGCAAGAATCGTAGTCGTGCGCTTGAGCAAAAACGAAGCCATAGTGATTATTCGCGAGTCAGGTTGGGAATGAATGGCCGCCATGTTGTATGTAAATGTCATGTTCGACTAGTCAAGATTTGTTAAGTCTGAATATTCAACAAATAGCGGGCCATAACGTATCGTCGCGCAACATCACCTAATTTGACTGAATTTGCACGAACTTCACAGGTTTGTTTTGCTATCGATTTTATTAATACGGTTTATTGCGTATTATTTCGAAAGCGATGTGTCCTGAGTGAAACGGGATTATATCGACTTGATAATTTTGTATCTATTTTATTTACATCTATTTTGTTGTTGATTAACTCAATGCTCGCTTTGGGCCATGCCCTGGGGCGTGGCAAAACCGCGTCGCCGAGATACAACATGGTAGTGGTGGTACTAGTATTGGTGGTGTGCTTGTACTAGGTTTGGGCCGTGGGCATAATTCACCCATGCCGCAGTGGCCGGCGCGGAAAGCGTGTTGCTTTCAACCGCGCGAGGCTCAAGCCGGATTGTCTATTTGCAGAGCGCATCCATGGCCCAAACCCTTTACGACAAACTCTGGGACGCCCACATCGTCCACCAGGAATCAGACGGCACCTGTCTGCTCTATATCGATCGCCACCTGGTGCATGAAGTCACCAGCCCCCAGGCGTTCGAAGGGCTTGCAATCGCCGGGCGCAAGCCGTGGCGCACCGGCGCCAATCTGGCGGTGGCGGATCATAACGTGCCAACGCTGAATCGCGCCCAAGGTATTGACGACCCCATTTCGCGCCTGCAAGTGGATACGCTGGACGCGAACTGCGATAAATACGGCATTACCGAATTCCGCATGAATGACCTGCGCCAGGGCATCGTGCACGTGATCGGGCCCGAGCAAGGCGCAACGCTGCCTGGCATGACGGTGGTCTGTGGTGATTCGCACACCAGCACGCACGGCGCGCTGGGCGCCTTGGCCTTCGGCATTGGCACGTCCGAGGTCGAGCACGTGCTGGCGACCCAGACGCTGCTTATGAAGAAAGCCAAGAGCATGCTGATCAAGGTCGATGGTGACTTGCCCTTCGGCTGTACGGCCAAGGACGTGGTCCTGCACATCATCGGCATCATCGGCACGGCGGGCGGCACGGGCCACGCCATTGAATTTGCCGGCAGCACGATCCGCGCGCTGTCCGTGGAAGGGCGCATGACGGTGTGCAACATGGCCATCGAAGCCGGCGCGCGTTCGGGCATGGTCGCGGTGGACGACAAGACCGTCGACTACTTCCGTGGCCGCCCCTTTGCGCCCACGGGCGTGGTGTGGGACCAGGCGGTCAAGTACTGGCGCACCCTGCACACCGATGACGGCGCCAAGTTCGACACGGTGGTGGAAGTGAACGCGCGCGACATCAAGCCGCAAGTCACCTGGGGCACGTCGCCTGAAATGGTGCTGCCGGTGGATTCCCGCGTGCCGGACCCCGACCGCGAAAAAGACGACGTGCGCCGCAGCGGCATGGAACGCGCCTTGCAATATATGGGCTTGAAGCCCAACACGCCCTTGACCGACATTCGCGTTGACCGCGTGTTCATCGGTTCGTGCACCAACTCGCGCATTGAAGACCTGCGCGCGGCGGCTGCCGTGGCGCGCGGCAAGCGTGTAGCGTCCAATGTGCGCCAGGCGATGGTGGTGCCGGGTTCCGGCCTGGTCAAGCAACAGGCCGAACGCGAAGGCCTGGACAAGATCTTCATCGAAGCCGGTTTTGAATGGCGCGAACCGGGCTGCTCGATGTGCCTGGCCATGAACGCCGACCGCCTTGAACCCGGCGAACGCTGTGCCTCCACGTCGAACCGTAACTTCGAAGGCCGGCAAGGCCAGGGCGGGCGTACCCACCTGGTCAGCCCCGCCATGGCCGCCGCCGCTGCCGTCGCCGGCCATTTCGTCGACGTCCGCACGTTCCGTTAAGCGATCACGCACCGAGTACCGACATCATGCAAGCATTTACCACTCACGAAGGCCTGGTGGCTCCGCTCGACCGCGAAAACGTCGACACGGACCTCATCATCCCCAAGCAGTTCCTCAAGTCGATCCAGCGCACGGGTTTCGGCCCCAACCTGTTCGATGAGCTTCGCTACCTGGACCACGGCGAGCCCGGCATGGACAACAGCAAGCGTCCGCTGAATCCGGACTTTGTGTTGAACCAGCCGCGCTATCAGGGCGCATCGATTTTGCTGGCGCGCAAGAACTTCGGCTGCGGCTCCAGCCGCGAGCATGCGCCCTGGGCGCTGACGCAGTTCGGTTTTCGCGCCATCATCGCGCCGTCGTATGCCGACATCTTCTTCAACAACAGTTTCAAGAATGGCCTGCTGCCGATCGTGCTGTCTGAATTGGAAGTGGCTCGCCTGTTCGACGAAGTCAAAGCCTTCCCGAACTACAAGTTGCAGATCGACCTGGACCGCCAGGTGGTGATTGCCGCGGACGGCCGCGCCATGGGCTTCGACATCGAACCCTTCCGCAAATACTGTTTGCTGAACGGCTTTGACGATATCGGCCTGACGCTTCGCCATTCCGACAAGATCCGCGCCTTCGAGGCCGAACGCCTGGCCCGCCACCCGTGGCTGGAAAGCCGTCCCATCGCCTGAACCCTATTCTGATCACAGGATCGCATTTAAATGACTCAAAACATCGCAGTCTTGCCGGGTGACGGCATCGGCCCGGAAATCGTTGAACAGGCCGTGCGCGTCCTGAAGGCGCTGGACGTTTCCTTCGACATCAAGCAGGCCCCCGTGGGCGGCGCCGCGTTCGACCAGTTCGAACACCCGCTGCCGCCGGCCACGCTGAACCTGGCCAAGGAATCGGACGCCATTCTGTTTGGCGCTGTGGGCGACTGGAAGTACGACAGCCTGCCGCGTGAATTTCGTCCGGAACAGGCCATTCTGGGCCTGCGCAAGGCGCTGGGCCTGTTCGCCAACCTGCGTCCCGCCATTCTGTATCCCGAGTTGGCCAGCGCCTCGTCGCTGAAGCCCGAGATCGTGTCCGGCCTGGATATCCTGATCATCCGCGAGCTGACCGGCGACATCTATTTCGGCACGCCGCGCGGCGTGCGCTCGTCGCCTGACGGCGCGTTCGCCGGCGAACGCGAAGGCTACGACACCATGCGCTACGCCGAATCCGAAGTGCGCCGCATTGCGCGCATCGGCTTCGAATCGGCCCGCAAGCGCAACAAGAAGCTGTGCAGCGTGGACAAGGCCAACGTGCTGGAAACCTCGCAATTCTGGCGCGACATCGTCATCGAAGTGGCGCGCGAGTACCCGGACGTCGAGCTGTCGCACATGTATGTCGACAACGCCGCGATGCAGTTGGTGCGCAACCCGCGCCAGTTCGACGTGATCGTCACCGGCAACCTGTTCGGCGACATCCTGTCGGACGAAGCGGCCATGCTCACGGGTTCGATCGGCATGCTGCCGTCGGCATCGCTGAATGCGGGCGGCCAGGGCTTGTACGAACCCAGCCACGGTTCGGCGCCGGACATCGCTGGCCAAGGCATCGCCAACCCCCTGGCGACGATCTTGTCGGCCGCCATGTTGCTGCGCTATTCGTTGAACCTGGCCCCGCAAGCCGACCGTATTGAAGCCGCTGTGCGCCGTGTGCTGGCCGATGGCCTGCGCACCGCCGACATCTTCGAGCCGGGCACGACGAAAGTCAGTACGGCAGGCATGGGCGACGCCGTACTGAAAGCCCTGGCCTGATTGCCATGCAAGGGGGCAGCGCCCTTGCGGCGCGAGCCCCGCTTTTTGAAGGGCCGCCTGCAAAGCGGCCCTTTTTTCGGCCGTGTTGCGACGGCGCCGCGAACGGGGTTTTGGACGCTTTCGACCCCAATTATTTCTAGCTGCGCCGCAACATCCCTCCGTGCATTCTGATAAATTGTTGAATTGCACGCCTTTTTCACCTGGACCTTGTCTCCACCTTTATAGAGCGATTGAAATGAATCAAGCAGTAGGCCTTATCGGCTGGCGCGGAATGGTCGGCTCGGTGCTCATGCAACGCATGCGCGACGAGAACGACTTCGCACTGATCGAACCGGTGTTCTTTTCCACCAGCAACGCTGGCGGCGCCGCGCCCACGTGGGCCGAAGGCGCGGGCCCGTTGCAAAACGCCTACGACATTGATGCTCTGAAAAAACTGCCGATCATCGTGACGGCACAAGGCGGCGACTACACGTCCGAGGTCTACCCGAAGCTGCGCGGCGCCGGCTGGAACGGCATCTGGATCGATGCGGCCAGCACGCTGCGCATGGCCGATGACGCCATCATCGTGCTGGACCCGGTCAATCGCCCGGTCATCGACGCAGCGCTCAAGCGCGGCGTGCGCAACTTCATCGGCGGCAACTGCACGGTCAGCTGCATGCTGATGGGCCTGGCCGGCTTGTTCAACAACGACCTGGTGGAATGGATGAGCTCCATGACGTACCAGGCCGCTTCGGGCGGCGGCGCGCAGCACATGCGCGAACTGCTGACCCAGTTCGGCGAGATCAACCAGGCGGTCAAGCCCCTGTTGGACGATCCCGCGTCGGCCATCCTGGAGATCGACCGTGGCGTGTTGGCCAAGCAGAAAGATGCCGCGCTGCCCCATGAACACTTCGGCGTGCCGCTGGGCGGCAACCTGATTCCCTGGATCGACAAGGACCTGGGCGACGGGATGTCGAAGGAAGAGTGGAAGGCCGAAGTCGAAACCAACAAGATCCTGGGCCGTGGCGCCGCGTTTGGTACGCCCGCCACGCCGATCGACGGCTTGTGCGTGCGTATCGGCGCCATGCGCTGCCACAGCCAGGCGCTGACCATCAAGCTCAAGCGCGATGTGCCGCTGGACGAGATCGAAGCCTTGATCGCGCAGGGCACGCAATGGGCCAAGGTGGTGCCGAACACCAAGGAAGCCACTGTTTCCGCGCTGACCCCGGTGGCTGTCACCGGCACGCTGGACATTCCGGTTGGCCGTCTGCGCAAGCTGTCGATGGGTTCGCAGTACCTGGGCGCTTTCACGGTGGGCGACCAACTGCTGTGGGGCGCCGCCGAGCCGCTGCGCCGCATGCTGCGCATCGCGCTGGCCGAAGCCTGATATCCCGCGTCGGGCGCCTTGCAACGGCGCCTGGCAGGTCGTCAAGACAAGCAGGGGCACCTTCGGGTGCCCTTGATGTTTGCGCAATCGCGGGGAGGGTGTGGTGGATGTGCCCGAGAGCCAACGCCGATGCGCCTTTCAGGTTTGTGAAATGGGCGTCATCCATTACACTTTTCCCGTGAATTGAGGCCTGTTCCCGCCTATCTGCCGCGAGACCAGCGCTAGCCCGTAATTCGACTACAAGAACGGAATTCCAGCTTATGACCCAGCGTTCGCGCCATGTGAAGCATGCCCGCCGTTTAAAAGCCCTTCAATGGGCAATCGCTTTGGCGATAGGGTCGAGCATGTGCAGTTCGGCGCTGGCCATGCGGGTCGGGCATTCCCGCGTGGTGTCGGTGCCGGGTGCGCCGTTGCAGGCGGTCGTGGGGTTGCAGGAACTGACGCCTGATGAAGTGTCGTCCCTGAAGGTGTCGGTGGCCGATGAAGCCGCTTGGCAGCGCGCCGGCCTGAAGCCGCCGGTGCCGTTGGCCAGCATGGTGGTCCGTGTTGAAGATGGCATGGACAGCACGCGCAAGAACCTTCGCGTTCGGGGCACGCAGCCTCCCGCAAGCGGCGCGGTCGACCTGTTGTTGGATATCAGTTCAAGTTCGGGGCAGCGTCAGGTGCAAGTCAGCATCCTGGTGCCCCTGCGCGGCACCGGCGCCGACGTAACGCCAGCAGCGGTGGGCGGCACGGCGCGCGCGACGGCGGCAACTGTCAATGTGAGGCGTGGCGATCATCTGTTCGCGATCGCGCAACGCAACGCAGTGCCGAACGCCTCGGTTTATCAGATGCTGGTGGCCTTGTGGCGCGCCAATCCTGAAGCGTTCATTCAGAACAACATGAACCTGGTGCGCGCTGGCCAGACCTTGAAGATCCCCGATGCGGCAACGGTCAGGGCGATCAACCCGGCCGAGGCGCGTCGCATCTTCAATGAGCATGCCGAAGCCTTTGCCAGGTATCGCGGTCGAATCGGCGCAGCCGCCAGCGCGAACCCATCGGTGGTGAAGGGGCAGGACGCGGCGTCGGGCACCGTCGCGCAACCGGGCGACACCGGCGTGGCCACTGCCGCGCCTCCTCAAGACCGCGTGCGCCTGTCCACGGGCCTGGCATCGGACAGCCCTGCCGCGCAAGCCGAGGCGCAGGCGGATGCCAGGACATCGAATGAACGCGCGATGAAAGACGTGGAAGGGCGCGTGAATCAGTTGCAAAGCAATGTCGATGAGTTGAACAAGGCCGTGGCGCAGCAAGGCGCTGCCGGAACCAGTGGCACGGGAGCGTCGGGCGCATCGGGAGCAGCAGGCGCATCGGGAGCAGCAGGCGCATCGGGTGCAGCAGGCACACCGGGTGTAGCAGGTGCAGCGGGTGCCGCAGGCACACCGGGCACAGCAGGCGCATCGGGTGCAGCAGGCACACCGGGTGTAGCAGGTGCAGCGGGTGCCGCAGGCACACCGGGCACAGCAGGCGCATCGGGTGCAGCAGGCACACCGGGTGTAGCAGGTGCAGCGGGTGCCGCAGGCACACCGGGCACAGCAGGCGCATCGGGAGCAGCAGGCGCATCGGGAGCAGCAGGCGCATCGGGAGCAGCAGGCGCAGGCACATCGGGCGCAACAGGCACATCGGGCGCAACAGGCACATCGGGTGCAGCAGGCACTTCGGGTGCAGCAGGCACACCAGGTGCAGCAGGCACGCCGAGTGCAACAACTTCATCGGGTGTCTCAGGGGCGCCTGATGCGGCTGGGGCTTCCAATTCGGCCTCTACGGATAACGCTGTTGGCGGCACACCCGCCAACAATACAAAGGACCTAACGACAAGTATGCCCAGTTGGCTGGCTGACAACCTTCTCGTCATCGTTACCGCCTTGCTGGCGCTGATTGCATTCATCATTGCGTGGCTGCTGCGCCGAGCCGGTGCGCGCCGCGATGACGACGACGAAGATACGTACGCTTATAACGAGCCCGCGCTGGACACGGCAGCGCTGAACCGCAAGCTCGATACGATCAATCTCGACCTGGACGAACCGCCCACGGACGAACCGCGCCGAGTCAGCGGACCTCGGGTTTGAAAGATGTCTAGAGTTGCATTGGGGCTGGCGTACGACGGCTCCGCTTGGCAGGGTTGGCAGACACAGCCGCATCGGCAGACGGTGCAGGACACACTGGAGTCTGCCTTGGCAAGATTCTGTGGTGTCAAGGAAGCGGTGCCCACCATATGTGCCGGCCGCACCGATACCGGGGTGCACGGCGCGATGCAGGTGGTCCATCTGGACACGGCGTTGGACCGGCGCATGGAATCCTGGGTGCGCGGTGTGAATGCCTTTCTACCGCCCAGTGTGTCAGTGCAGTGGGCGCAGGAAGTGTCAGACGAGTTTCATGCGCGTTTCTCCGCGCGTGCCCGCACCTATGTGTATCTGCTGTGGCGTGGCCGCGTGCGGCCAGCCCTGTGGGCGGGACGGGCGGGCTGGTGTTTTCAACCGCTGGACGTGGACGCCATGCGCGCCGCCGCGCAGGCCTTGGTCGGCGAACACGACTTTTCAAGCTTTCGTTCGTCGCAATGCCAAGCCAAGCATCCGGTGCGGCACATGCACCGGCTTGACATCGCGGAGCGCGGGCCGTTTCTGGTCTTCACGTTGAAGGCCAATGCGTTCCTGCATCACATGGTGCGCAACATCATGGGCGCGCTGCTCCAGGTGGGGCAGGGCAGGGAATCCGTAGCGTGGATGGCGCAGTTGCTGTCCTGGCGAGATCGCACGCAAGGCGCGCCCACCTTTTCGCCGGACGGGCTGTACTTGTCCGCGATTGAGTATCCGGCGGAGTTTGGCTTGCAAGAGCTTGATGGCGGTGCGCTGTTGTTGTCGCCATTCACGCAGTCATATTAGGAAGACGTTGTCGTCGACAGCGCCTTCATCGCGCTTATCAGAGGGGGTTTCGCCATGCAACGCCGCGCGTTTTTGAAGCACGCCGCCCTGGGAGCCGCCGGTAGCGCCACGATCGCAGCACCGGCCTTCGCGCAAGAGGCGCCGACGATAGCATGGCGGCTGGCATCCAGTTTTCCGAACGAATCGCCCACGCTGTTCGCGGGCGCTGAAGACGTTGCGCGTTATGTCGCCGAGGTCACCGACGGCCGCTTCACCATCGAGATTTTTCCGGCGGGAGACCTTGTTCAACCGGGCCAGGTGCTTGAAGCCGTACAGCATCGCGTGGTGGACTGCGGCCATACGGCGTCGACCCGTTACTTTGACGTCGATCCCGCGCTTAGCTTTGATGCCGGCGTTCCCTTCGGCTTGAACACGCGGCAGATGAATGCCTGGATGAGCGAGGGCGAAGGCCTGGCGCTGACGCGGGTGTTGTTCGACAAGTACAACATCATGAACTTCCCCTGCGGCTACACGGGCGCACAGATGGGTGGGTGGTTTCGCGGCGAGATCAAAACCGCGGACGATCTGCGCGGCCTGAAGGTGAAGGCGGGCGGCTTCGCGCGCCATGTCCTGTCGCGCCTGGGTGCCACGCCGGTGGATGTGCCAGTGGCGGAATTCTACGCGGCCTTGGAGCAGGGCACGGTCGACGCGGTGGCCTGGATTGGGCCGTACGACGATGAGAATCTGGCGCTCTATAAAGTGGCGCGCAATTATTATTTTCCAGGTTGGTGGGCCGGTACCTTGCAGCTATCGCTGTACGTGAACCAGAGCGCCTACGACGAACTTCCCAAGCCTTTCCAGTCGGCCCTGGCATTGGCGTGCCGCATGGCAACCGCCAACATGATCGCCAAGTACGACGCCGGCAATCCGGACGCGCTGCGAAGGTTGGTGTCCAAGGGGGCTCAACTGAAGGCGTTTCCCAAGCCGGTGCTGCAAGCATGCTATGAAGCGTCGATGGCGGCTTATAAGGACTTTAGCGCCAAGGATCCCATGTTCAAAAAGCTTTACGACAGCATGACCGCCTTCCGCAACAAGGAGGTGCCGTGGTTTCGCGTCGCCGAGGGCAGCTTTGATTCCCTGATCTCCACATTGGGCCAGCCCGGCGCCTGAATGCCGCTGGCGCACCCGATATACTGATACACCGCTTCCCGTTGGGCGACAGGTAAGAACGTCATGCGCACACGCATAAAAATCTGCGGATTGACCCGCGAACAAGACATCGAGGCGGCCGTTGCTGCCGGCGTCGATGCGATCGGTTTCGTCTTCTATCCCAAGAGCAAACGTTGCCTTACGCCGACGCGCGCCGCGCAGTTGCGCCGCACGGTACCAGCCTTTGTGGACGTCGTGGCATTGTTCGTGAACCCGGATCCGTCCGAGGTACAAGCCGTGCTGGATGAAGTAGAGCCGGAATTGCTGCAGTTCCACGGCGACGAGTCACCGCAGGATTGCGGCCGTTATAGCCATCGTTTTCTGCGTGCCTTCCGCGCGGGCGCGCCGGGCCTGGACACGGCGGAAAACCTGGCCACGTACTGCCGGGCTTTCGGCGAAGCGGCGGGCTGGCTGTTCGATAGCTACAGCGCCGGCTACGGTGGTAGCGGCCACGGCTTTGACTACAGCTTGCTGGACGAGGTGCGCGCGGATCCGGTGTCGCGTCCGTTGATCTTGTCGGGCGGTTTGAACGGCGATAACGTCGGCCAGGCGATCGAGCGTGTCAGGCCTTGGGGGGTCGATGTGAGCAGCGGCGTCGAGCTTGAGCAAGGAATAAAAAGTTCTGATAGAATCTCGGTCTTCGTTGATGCGGCACATGCTGCAGACACGAAATTGAAGGGAAAGTAGTGCGGTGATGTGGGCAGAAAAATGCTCACAGCTATGGCAGCGAAAGCTAGCGAAAGCAAAGCCATTACCACGCAACGAACGCAGCAAAAAATCGATTATGACGATTTGCACAGTTCAAAAAAGCACTATATAATTCTTCTTCTTTGCAGGCGGTTAGCTCAGTTGGTTAGAGCGCCACGTTGACATCGTGGAGGTCGTTGGTTCGAACCCAATACCGCCTACCAGAATACTTGCAAGAGGTGCCACGCACCGACATGAAAGCCGCATAAGTCTATGACTTTGCGGCTTTTTTGCATTTTGCCCGCCAACTGTCGCCAAGGGGTGCCAGCAGATTTAAGGGTATGAATGAGGGTAGGGCTGAAGCGGATAAGGGTAGGCCCCCAATTCCTCATTTCCCGGCGTCGGACGCGCAGCTATCAAGATAATCCGACCACCACTGCATTAACTGCCGGCGCTCATCCAGATACTCCGCGTGGTTATAGGCGCGACGGACCATATTGCGTTCCTTGTGTGCGAGCTGGCGTTCGATCACTTCCGCGCGCGCGCCGCTACGCTCGTTCATGATGGTCGACGCGAGGCCGCGGAAGCCATGGCCAGTTTGTTCCCCCTCAAACCCCAGAATCTTGAGCGCCTTGTTTATGGTCTCGGCGCTCATGGGCGTGTTGGCCGGATCCCGCAGCCCTGGAAACAGCAACCGATAGCGCCCCGTGTACTGGCCCAATTCTGCCAGCAGCGCCAGCACCTGGCGCGACAGCGGGATGACGTGGTCAGCGCCTGTTTCTTTGGCAATCAATGTCCCTTTCATCCGGCCGGCCGGAATCCGCCACAGCGCGTCATCGGTGTGAAACTCGGTCCAAGCGGCCCAGCGCAGTTCGTTGGTACGCGGGAAGGTGTGCATCATGATCTGCATGGCGATGCGCGTCTCGGGCCGGCCGTGATAGTTCCTGACTCGGGTGATCAACTTACCAAGGCTTGCCTCATCGACATGCGGGAAGTGCTTCACCGGGGCTCGCGGGTCGAGGAAGCGTTTTAGCCCTTGGGTCGGATCTGCCGGCGCTCGGCCGGTGCCCACCGCGTATTGGAAGACCATGCTGGTGGCGCTGATGAATCGGTCCGCCATATCGGGCGCCCCGCGGGCCTCAATGCGCTTCGCAGCATCCAAGACCATCTTGCCGGGGATCTCGTCCACCGCGTGTGTGCCGAAATAGGGGTAGGCGTCGTTCTTGAGCGTGTTCGAGATCCGCGCGTGATACCCATCGCTCCATGCCGGGCGCCGAAGCTTGAGCAATTCCGCCGCGACCGCCTGGAACTGCCGGTCGGCCGCCGCCTTCTGCGCCTGCGCATCTTCCTGCCGCTGGGCGACCGGGTCTTCGCCTTGAGCCAGCAACTGATCGACGCGCGCGCGCTCGGCGCGGGCGCGAGCCAACGGCACTGCAGGGTAATCGCCGAATGTGAGCATGCTCTCCTTGCCCGTCGCCGGGTTGCGGTAGCGCATGCGCCACTTCTTGGCGCCCGAACGGAGTAGTTCCAGGAACAGGCCGCCGCCGTCGAACAGCTTGTTGCCGCCGGCGGGATTGAATTTGGCCAGCCTGCATTTGGGGTCGGTCAGCGGTACAACTTGACGTGCCATTTCGTCCTCAACTCGTTTTTTTGGGAACGGCTTTATAGCCGTCGGGGTCGGCCAGCCATGCCAGGATGTCGGCGCCACGGTAGGCGGTGCAGTTCAGCGATTGGGAGGCGGGCTGCGGTGCGCGTCCCTGCAAAATCCGCTGGCGCCAGGTCTCGCGGGAAAAGGGAATGAGAAACTCAAAGTGCTGCCAGCGATACAGCCCATCCGGATGAATCGGCTTTGCCTGCACCGGCTCGCGGGTAACGTGTGATTGAGCTTGGCGTGCCATTTATAAGTCCTTGTTTTTGAGTCGAATATTTCGTTCGATGGCTTGGATGCAATCCATCAGGCCGTTGACCAGTTCGCGCATGCCGTCGAGGGCCAGCGGCGCCGTCGCCTTCACGCTGCTGATCGGGCAGCCCATATCGATGGCCAGGTACGCCTTGTCGCCGCATTGGCCGTCGTGCTGGAGGGTGATCACGCCGCTGGTGCCCGCTGGCGCAACGAAGGGGACCGTGACGCTGACGGGTTTACGCATGGGCGGGCCCCCGCTCTGGCAGGACCAGTCTGGCAAGCAGCAGAACATCGCCAGTCCAGGCCGGATAGGCAGGTTCGCCGCCGCCTGTCGTTTCCCTGCCGTAGATCGCGCGAGTTTCCTGTGCCAGTTTGGTTAACCTGATTGCAGCAGCCTGATGCGCCTGGGTGGGCTGGGGCACATCTGCAGCGGCCTCTTGCGAGAGTTCGCCGCGCTGGCGTAAGTCAGCGTCCAGCCGATCAATCACGTCGATAGCGACGCGAAGATCGTCACGACGTACGCTGCAATGGTCTGAGGAGTCGCCGGCGGCGCGCATCGTAGTGGCTTCGCGCAGGCGCGCGATGGTTGTGTAAAAGCTCATGTCGCCAGTTCCCTCCAGGTGACAACGTTGCTTGTAGCTGTGGTCAGGTGTGGCTGTGCAGCGGCGGCGCGGGTCAGGGCATCGCGCATGGCGAGGTCGTACTGCATGGGGCGCCGAACGACGGGCCGATAGGGCGGCGGGGTGACGCCGGCGCGGCACTGGTCCAGGAACCGCTCGAGGAAAGCGAGGAGGTCGGCTGGTGCCGACGCGGGCGCCGGCCAGCCGGTGCGTTCGGCAACCATCGCGGCCATTTGCAACACCGTGGTGGACGCCTTCACGGGCGCGCCGACTTTGCGCAGATGCTCGGCTGTCTGTCGGCGCGCGATCTGCATTTCGAGGGATTGGTGGCGCGGCGGGGTCATGCAGCCTCCAATTGCAGGTCCTGAATGGCGAAGTACACGGCCATGCAGCCCAGCACGTCGGCCATGGCGCTGTGTGCGTTCTCCAAGGGCTTGCCGGTGAAGAACTGGACAGCCTCGCCCAGGTTCGCGGTCTTGTAGTGGGTCCGGCCTGCCGCGAGCATCTTCGCGGTGGGAGGGGCCTTCACGATGGGCGTGGCCAGGCGCGCGGTGCATTCTGCGGCGCCGTTCTTCCATGCCTCAAGATCCGCCTCCAGCTCGCCGGCACGGTGCTGGGCGATCCGGACGATGCGGGCATCAAACTGTTCGTTGTGGGCGATGCGCGTGCGCCCACGCCACAATTCCAGGAACATGGATAGCGCCAGTGATTCCGGCACGCCCACCGCGACCGCATGTTCGGTGGTGATTCCGTGCACCGCGGCGACCTCGTCGGGAATAGTCCAGCCGTCAGGCCGAACGATGAGATCCAAGCTGGCGACAATTTCGCGCGAGTCCAGATCCACCAGGGCGGCCGCCAATTGCACGATATGCGGCTGATCGGGGTGTTCAGACGGCATCCCGAACTTGGGCAGACCGCTGGTTTCGGTGTCGTAGAAGAATCCCAGGTTTTGCATGTTGTCGTCCTTTTCAGGCGGCCGCGCGCAGCTTGGGCTGCTCGGTCGTGCCGTTTTCAATCCAGAAGGTGGTAAAGGCGTCGGTGGGCGCGGCGGGCAGCGATTTCAGCGTGCCCAGCACCAGGATGGTGTCGAGGCGGCCGTCGGTGGCGAGCGCGTCGACCAGGCCGAGCGCGTCGCCGCGGCCCGGTAGGTCCAGGCAGTCGAAGCGGTCAAGGATCAGGCAGCGCAGACCGGAGATTTCAGCCAGGGCGGCGCCGACGAGCGCGTCCACGCGCCAGCGTTCGGACTCGGACAGCAGGCGATAGGGGCGGCCGGCGAAGGTGATGACCATGTCGGCGCCGATCGCGGGCACGCGCCAGCCGGCCAGGTCGGCCAGATCGGCCAGCTTGTCGTTCACCGGTTGCAGCGCCTCGGCCAGGATTTCGCCCGGGATACCGTCAGGCGACAGGGCGTCGCCAATCGCGGACCAGGCCATTACATCCTGGTGGTAGCGTGCGGCGTTCGCCGTGCGCTCAGTGGCGCTGGTGGCGGCCCGCTTGGCGTTTAGCAGCAGTTGGACGCGCTCATCGATTGCCTTGCGTTCGGCGCGCAGCGCGGCCACCTTGGCGCGCGCGGCTTCCACGTCGGCGGGCTGGACTGCCTCGGGCGCGGCGCCGTCCTGTAGCTGGGCGACGGCCGCTTCGGCCGTGGCGATGTCGCGGCGGTCGTTCTCCACGCTGCGCGCCATCAGGTCGCGGGCCTCGATGGCCTTGGGCAGCGCGCCAGCGGCCTCGGCGTCGCCGGCGGCGCCGATCTTGCCGTACTGGTGCTCATACTCGGTGATAGCGACCAGCGACTTGCCGTGAAGGGGCACCGAGAAGTGCTCTTCAGCCAGCGTGTCGAAAGCCTCGCTCAAGCATTCAGCCAGCGCATGCACCAGCCCGACGCGTGGCCCGGATCCGGCCTTCGCCTGCAGCTCATCCACGCGCGCGCCCAACTTGGCATGCTCTTCCTGGTCAAACTCCAGCTTCTGGCGCAGCGCCGGCAATTGGGCCGCCTTGGCCTGGCGCGCGGCCAACTGATCGCGGGCAGCCGCGTAGGCCGTAGCCTTTTGCTCCAGGGCGCCCAGGGACTGCGCGGTCGCGTCGATACGGCTGTCCAGTGCGGTCAAGTCGGCTCGCGCCTTGTCCAACGCGGCCGGGTCGAAGGGCGGGATTTCTGCCTTCCAGCCTTCTGCCTTCTGGCTACCCCACTGTTCGCCGGCGGCGACCTTCCAGGCACCTTTGGCCTCGGTCGCTTGCCCCTTGGCGAATTCCGCGCCGCCGGCGAAGCCGGTGCGCAGGATGGGCTTGATCTGGGTGACGAGCGGTGCGGCGCAGCCGCGCGCGAACAGGCGGCGCTCGATTCCGTCTGCCTTGACGTTGGTCCCGGTCAGCGCGAACAGCAGGCTGCGGCGTTCGTCGGGCTTGGCAGCGGCGAAGCGCTCAGGCGCCAGGACATACGGCAAGGCGGGCGATTGGGGCACCAGGGCTTCGCCCGACTGCGCCCCTTTGGGCAGGCTGATGCCGACGGCGCCTTCGTCCAGATCCAACGTCACGGCGCCCAGCTTGGCGCCATCGCTGACCAGGGCGCCATATTCCTTTTTCAGCCCCACGCGCTCGGGCGTGCCCAACAGTGCGAGGCGCACAGCCTCCGCGATGCTGGACTTGCCGGCGCCGTTCGGACCGGCGATCAAGGCGGCCGGCGTGCGCAGCACCAGGTCCACGGCGCGCGCGCCTTGGAAGTTCTCAGTGGTGATTCGGTTGATTCGCATGGTTGCTCCTTATGCGCGTAGCTCGCGGCTGCCGTTGGACGCCATGGCGGACACCAGGCCGGCCGTTTCCATGGATTCAAGGAGACGGGCGGCGCGGTTGTAGCCAATGCGCAGATGGCGTTGAACAAGGGAGACGGATGCGCGGCGGTGCTTGCGCACGATCGTGACGGCGTCCATGTACAGCGGGTCGACGGCGTCGTCGGTGTCACCGTCGTCGCCCTCGAGCGCAAGTTGGCCAGGCGCCGCCGCTGCCGCTGATTCGTGGATCTGCTTCTCGCCTCCGAGGGCGTAGACCAATTCGGCGAGCAGCTTGACGATCTCGCCGGCCATAAGGAGAAACTCCGCATCGAAGACCTCGGCATCCGTGTCTTGAGCGGGGTGGTTCTCTTTCAGCAGGTCCAGCGGCCGGATCTTGCGGATGTCCAGATCCTCGGTCAGTTCGAACGAGATCCGATCCGACCAGGTCATGGCCAGGCGCGTGCATTGCTTGCCTGACTGGATGTGGCGGCGCACGTCGTCGGCGTCGATGGAATGCTTCACATAGCGGATGGCCGCGCCGCTTTCGCCAGATGAACGCAATTCAGCGTCCTGGTCGATGCTGAAACTGGTCGGCGGCTCGTCGGCTGCCAGCCAGCCGGTCATGGCGGATGCCGGCGATTGCGCCACGTACAGGTTTTCGATCGGAAACGGGTCGACGCACTTGGCCAGCAGCCCGATAACGATGTCGGCCTTCGCGGGCGTGCTGGTGTCGATGATCAGCCAGCGTTCGATAGTGTCAATCCACAGGCGGATATCGTCGTACTGCGTTAAGGCTGTGGGCAGTTTCTCGTCGATGATCGCTTCGCGGATTTCCTTCAATTGCTTCTTGCCGGGCTTGTAGCCCTGTTGCTGTTCGATTTGCAGCGCACGCGCGGTGGTCGCCTGGGCGATCGCCTTGCCCGGCAGCAACTTGGCTTCAATGCGCAGCGTCAGCAGCAGCTTGCCGCTCACCGCGTGCGCCAGGTCGGCCCCCTCGCGTGGCGGCACCCAGCCGATAGACTGGCGCTGCAATTCGCCGGCGGGCACATAAGCATGCGCCTCCAGTGCTTCGTTCAGTTCGTCAAGGTTCCAGAAAGGCGCGGCGGACGTGATGCGGTAGATTTTTGCGTTCTTGAACATGGCTGCTCCCTTATTCCGGCGCGGCCACGCGGCGGCGCGGCGCGCGCTGCTGGGCGCTGGTCAGGGTCAGGCGCAACTGCTGGTACAGCCGGTTGAGGCGATCGCGCTCTTCAATGTCTGCGATGCCGGGCAGGTAGTCGGCAGCGATGTCCAGGACGTCAAGCGACTTCGCCGCGCGCAACTGTTCCTCAACCTTGGCTGGGTCCAGGGCTTCACCGCCGTCGTCTTCACTGGCGCCGGCAGTTGGATCCGCATTGGTTGCCACATCCGGCGCTGCGGTTTGCGCGGGGTCATCAGTCTCGGCCTGCGCCTTTGCAAGGGCTGTGTCCGGGGCGGCCTGGGCGGCCTTGGTATCGCGGGATTCGACGTCAGTGACGTCGGCGGCCGCCGGCTGGCGCTGGGTCGGCGCAGCGCTGCCGCGCAGTTCATCCACGTTCACGCTGATCGTGCCATCCGGACCGGTGCTTGCCTCGATGATGTCCTGTGCCTCTTCGACCGTCTGCAAGCCCATCAGCAATTCGGGCGCATAGAGCTTTCCGAAGAACGACGCGGTGCGATAGCGCAGCATGACCTCGTCCATGGTCTGCCACTTGCTGCCATTCTTCGTGTACCAGCCTTCCAGCACCGCCATTTCGATCGACACGGCGGGCGACTCGATGACCTCGCCGGTTTCTTTCTCGATGGCCCAGGCTACGCACACCTTGTCGTTGATCCTGACTTTCTCGACCTTGGTGTGCCGCTGGTTGCTCTCCCAATAGGTCGACTTGTATTCAATCTCGCGTTCGCCGCGGCTCTCGATGCGAAACCGCAAAGGGGAGAACCTGCCGCAACCATTGATCGCGGCGATGATCCACTGAGACGACCAGGACGGTCGGCCTTCGACGATGTACAGGTTCTGCATGACCATCAGCGGGTCAGCGCCCATGCGCTGCGCCATGTTCAGAGCGACAACGGAGTTGGCAAGCGCGTTGGGGTTCTCACGGCTTTCCTTGACGTTGCCGAAGCGGTCCAGCTTCTCAATGGTCTGCCGATAGGCCACCGGCACCAGGGTGCTGCTGGACAGCAGGCGCGCGGCGCGCTGCATAAGTTCGAAGCCCTGAAGACTGCCGAAGCCGGGGGCCACAATGGGCATCTGCGCCTCCGGCGCGGCGCGCAGGGTTTGAACGGTTGCGGTCTGGGTCGTCATGTTCAACGTCCTTTGGTCTGTTGAGCGCGGTAATCCGCGGCGGTGGCAATAGAAATGGTTTGGCGTTCGTGCGGCTTGGCCTCGGTGTCGTACTGCTTGACCTGGCTGGCCATAAATTCGGCCGGATCCCAAGCGAGGTGCTGGGTGATGACGGGCGGGCGTTTGCCGTTGGGATCGGTACGCCGGACGAACACGTCGCGGCTGACGGGGTGCAAGGACATGTGGGCTCCTATTGATGGAAAAGGCAGGTGGACCAGCGGGCGCAATACTTCTCGCTGCAAAGGACGCTGGAGGGGTTCGGGGGGAAGAGGCCAGTGCGAAACATGGCGGCGGCGTGCTGAAGCAAGCCCGGGCGGTCGTCTTCGCCGACCATGACGCGGCGCGCGTCAAAGACCGGGCTGACAGCGGTCTCAGCGGTGGCGCCGGTCGAAAGGGCGATGATCTGGGCGCCGACGGTGCGCACATTTTTCGTGTGCTCGTACATGAGCTGATACGTGCCCGTCTGCGCGGCATGGCCGCGCGTGACCGCCTTTCCGTCGGCGATGATCCGCGCGCCAGTCTTGACGTCGGGAATCACGATCCCGCCTTCGGCTTCGGCCACGCGCGCGCGGTCCATCGTGCCGGTCAGGCGCACGGTCAAGCCGTTGCCGCAATCAATGGACAGCGGCTCTAGCTGCGTCTCCACATCGATGTAGTGAAAGCGCGGCGCCACGTCGGCGCAGTAGCGCACTAGCAGCGTCAACGCAATGCGTTCAGCGTCACGGATAGACAGCTTGTCCGCCGCACGGTCGACCTCAAAGGCCGGGTTGTGCAGCTCGTCCACCAGCACGCCGGCGGCATCGTCCGGCGAACATTCAGTGCCATCCAGGCGGGCGCGGTCATAGGCAGCGGTACCGGCGTGGACGGCCGTGCCCAGCAATGCGCGCATTCCGGAGGGCTTCTTCATGCCGAGGATGTGCGTGGCCTCCCAGGCGTGGGCGCAGTCGAAGAGGCGGCCCCAGCTTGAGGCGCGGACGGTGAAAACGTTGGGTTGCATGGCGGCGGCTCCGGTCATTTGGAGGCCTGCTGCTGGGCGCCGGCGCGCAGGGCGGCGGCTTCGTCGGCCTGCTGCACGTAGCCATAGGAGATAACGGCGCAGACCAGGGCGATGGCGCCGACGGCGTGATCGCGATCGAGGGCGTGAAAGAAGCGGCGGATCATTGAACGTCCCCTTCGGCAAGCGACGGGAAGCTCTCGTCGCTGTCTCGGCGAGCCAGATAGCCGCGGTGCTGTCCGGCGCGGGCCGCCTGCTTGTTGGCTTTGCAGGACTTCGAGCAGAAGCGGGCCCAGCCGCGGGCGCGGTCGGCCGTCCTGGCGGTGAACGTGCCGCCGCACGTTTGACACTGGTATCGGGCGGTGGAGGTCATTGCTGCTCCCCCTTGGCCTTGGCGACAGCGGCGCGCAGGTCGTGCTCCATCCGCTTGGTGTGGCGTTCTGCTTTCCCCGAACCGTCCCAGGTGTCGAGCGCATTGAGGTAGCGCTGCGCTGCTTGAAGCAGGTTCGGCGCGCCAACCAACAGGTGGGCGTTGGCTTCGACCTGGCTGTCGTCGCCGACTTCGGCGTGGATGATCAGACACCGGTCGCCGCGGTCATCGGCCAAGGTGGCGATCACGTAGTGGTCGGCATCAACGCCGTGCTTTGCCTTCGTGCAGAGCCAGGGGCCGGGCGTGTGCTGGGCGCTCATGCTTGCCTCGCGTAGTCGGAGTCGGGCACGATCACGACGTCGCCGCGGATCTGGTGAGGGATGCCGCGGGCTTCTTGGTACAGGCGCGTGGCCGCCGGGTTGACGGGCAGACCCTTGCTGATGCCGTCGTCGTCAACCAGCATTACGTGCACGCGGTCAGCGAGGCTGACGGTGTCCAGTGCATCGGCGCCGATCATTTGGCAGACATCTTGGATGGCATGTGGGCCGTGCAGCACGGTTTCGGCGCCATCGGCGCGAATCAGCTTGCGGGTCGACGTCATGCCCGACCCCCTTGCTCGTCGTCCAGGGCGGCCTGGGCGATCTGCGCCAGTTCGGTGTCGCGGTCCGCGTAGCCGGTAGCACCGCCAGCAACCTGCGCCAGTGCGTTGCGCAGGCGGGAATTGGCCAGGCGCAACGCCATGTTCTTCGATTGCAAGGCGGCTTCGGTCACCATCTTGGGCTGATCGTGCTCGGCCGCAACGAACGGCCGGCCCGCGAGCGCGGCTTCTGCACGGCTGGCGATCCAGCGCAGGCGACGGGTCTGCGACGAGCTGGCGCGCGCGGTGCGCATGATGTGGTCGAGCGCGTCATGCAGCACTACTTCGCGTTCGGGTGAAAGGGTTGGGGCGTTCATAGCTGGCGGTTCTCCGAAGTTGACGCCGCGCTGGCGCGGATCTGCCGGCTGGGCATGCAGGTGAAGTCGATGCGGGTGCCGAACGGGAACACCGCCAGCACGTCGAGGCATTCGGCTTGGCTGGTGAAGCGGTCGATAACCATCACGGGCGGCCGGTCACCGCCGGGCGGCAGAAATGCCAGCAGGACCCAAAACGTGGCGGCGGTCATGCGCGTCCCCACGGATCGGTGCGTCGGCGATAGGCGGCGAACTCATCAATGGCGCGCGCCATGGCGTAGGCGAGGGGGAAAAGGAGGAGGGCGGCGATCACTTGCGCGGCCTCTTGCGGCGCTTGAAAAATGCGCGCAGTTCGGTGGCGAGAACGACCAGGCCGACGGTGAGGAAGCCCGCCATCAGACGGCCTCCTTGATGGTGCCGGGGGAGCGCTCAATCAGCATGCGCGCGCGCTTCAGCAGCTCGTCCTGCAATGTCTTAACGCCAGGCGCGCTGGCGCGCTGGTCGAAGGGCCATTTGCTGAGAGCTGAGAGCGCGACACCGGCGGCAGCCTGGGGTGCCAGGTCGCACTGCAGGGTTTCGTTCCACCAATCCAGGCCTTCGCCAAAGGCGGCGGTGGTGCGACCGGCAAACAAGTCGAAGAGGACGCTTAGGAGGTCGGCGTCGTTCATCTCTGAGGGACCGACGGATGCTTCGCAAGGAAAGGCGCCGTGGGACGGGATGTGGTTGGGGCCGTCGCGTAGGGCGGGGAGGCGATGCAGGGCCTCGGTGCGGGCGACGACGCGCGTGGCCGCCTGCTTATTGCTGTTCATGATCTTCTCCCTGTTGCCCCGGGGATTCAGGGCATAGGAGAAATATAAGGCATGCCTAATAACTCATCAATAGGCATGCCTAATTTAAGTTGTAACAGGCAAAGAAAAACCGCCCGGAGGCGGTTGGAGATTGTGCGCGGTTATTGCTTTGGTGGAAGGGTATAGGGTTGGAAGCCTGGGCTATCCTTGTGCGTCCACCAGTTGGATGACTCCAAGGCTCTAACGGCTTTCGCTACGGTTTCTTGCACCGCCACTTGCTGCTTCGTAGCCTCACTCAACTGCTGCTGGAGAGCGACTTGTTTTTGCTCTGTCTGCTGGACCGCGGTTTGCAGATCCCTGCGAGCTTCACTGATCAACTTTTCAGTCTCTCGGCCAGAATCGAAGCTGCCAACGGCCAGCGCTACAACCCCCACAATTACACCCATCGTGGCGGCAGCCGCCTTCCAGGCAGTGCTCTTCTGCTCTGCGCCTTGTGCCTTGATATCACGCAAGGCGTCTTCAATCCGCGAAAGACGCCCATCCATCTTCGCTTCGATGGTTGCGAGCTTCGCATCGAGTTCGGGGCGTGGTACATGGTCCATCTGGGTATTCTCGTGCGATCGACTCCCCAAGGCAAGCGCCCTAGACATTTCGTCCGCTCGCTGCTTAAGGTGCTCTCGCGTTGAGCGGATGTCGTCACTTTCCTGAATCATTCTCGCCTTCCATGGTTTTCCATGTTTTCTTGATGGCAGCCAAAACCTCCTTCAATTGGTCAGTGGCTTCAACGACGGACAATCGCTGCGTTGTCAGACCTAACCCAATATCTACGGCATCTAGGGCTGCGTCCACGGCATCTGCGTGGGCCGTCTTCGCATTGAGTAACTGCATTCGCAGATTCTCAAGTTCATCGGTCATTTAGAAGCATCCATACTGGTTACACGTCTTCGAAAACGTGTTGCCTCGGCTGTCGGTCCCATAGGTGTGGGTCTGATTTCCCAAGGTCTGCGTGGTGGAGTTCCACGTATTCCCGTTCGACGCCGTGCCGAAATGCTGGGTCGTGTTTCCAAAAGTCTGGCTAGTCTGGTTCCAGGTATTTCCGGTCTGAGCGTTGCTTCCTTGTACCGTCGTGGTGTTTCCAAAACGCTGGACTTGGTAGCTATTGCCCTTGTCGTCAAAGCAGCTCTGCATTGCATTCGTTCCGACGCAATTCGCCTGAGCAGGGCCGCCAGCAAAGGCCGCCAAAACTGAAAGACTCACAAGCACTTTTCTCATTTGGTCACACATCCGTTAAAAGTTTGCCGCAACGGGCAACCAGCGCGAGATGGCGCTGATTAGGCGGCCTTCGTACCGGTGGAGCTTTTGACATCAAGATTGCCTCGGTAAGCAATCACTTGGCCCAATACCCATTCTTCGATGCCGGCACGTTGTGCATCAGACAGTTCATAGAAGTGCTGCTTTGATATACGTGGGAAGGGCCAGTCCGACTCCAAACGCCTTTCCCTCGGCAGCGTGCCATCCGCCAACCACGCCTCGCTCACGTTTAGAAGCTGCGCCACACTGACCAAGTTGGCGCCCCTGATGTTCTTTGTTTTACCGTTCAGCCAATCGGCAACTGACGGCGGTTTGATGCCAGCGGCGCGCGCCAGTTCGACCTGCTTTACGCCGGCCGCACTCATTGCCTCACGTAGGCGTTCTGCAAGTGTCGTCATTCGGCAATCCTAATGGGAACTCCAGTAGGCATGCCTGCATTTGGAGTTAGGAGGTTCTTGACGAAAAATAAGGCATGCCTAATAATCCCGGCATGGACATCAAACACCCCGACTCCGACATCATCGACGCCCTGGGCGGTACGGCGGCTGTTGCCCGCTTGTGCAAGGTCAAAGATCCCTCCGTTTCGGACTGGCGTAAGACTGGTATTCCCGCAGCGAGACGCATGTTCCTCGAAATGGTGCGGCCAGAAGTATTCTCGGCTGCCCAGCGGGAGGCGGCGTGATGTCGATGCGGTCACTGTGGCCCGACCCAGGTCGACTTGCAACTGGGGCAGGTCAACTGATAGACGCCACCCATAAAGAACCTGCGCTGCAATACAACCTTGGTCTTACTAGGCCCGTCGAAGCACTGTTGACAGATGTAGTGATCCGGCTGCGTGAAAGCTGGGTCGCTGGTCCCGAAAAGTGCTGGCGCCGGATTTGTCTTGTATGCGAACTGGCCGGGACTGATCTCGACAAGCGAGTATCGGCCGCGCTCTGCAAGGACTTCCTTCAGTTCTCGCAATTCTCGTGTGGCTTCGAAGTTCTCATGCTGCAACGCGTTAACGGCAGCCCCGAGTTCGAAAAGGCGTTGCTGGGCATCGAGCAGCTTTTCGTTCATGGCCTGAACTATCTCCATCGCCTTGGCTTCGTCCCGTATAGACAAGGCTCCTCTGCCGAGGTCAATCGCGCCATTGATGGCGCTGACGGCACTTGTGATCAGCGAAAAATCCATGCGAGTTCCCCCAACGTAGAAATGGGCTGTGTGAGAACTCCCGATTCTACGTGGCGCGGGAACAGCAACGGGGAGGGCGACCATGCGTAAGTTCCTTTCTCGGATCATCTTCCAGCTTATCGCTCCGCACCTGGATCAATACTTGGAAGAGCGGGACCGCCTTCAAGCCCGGGAGGCGCTCCGTCGCTCGTTCCCTATGCATTCAGACGAGCAGCTCTCAGAACTGGCTCGCATGGACGTTCCTCTTGAACGTGAAGCCGCCAGTGCCGAGGCTAGTTCCCGTCCCGAATCACGCCCTCCAGTAGCGAAATCACCCTCTCGATGGAACGCGTGTGGAGCTCTTCGAGTGACTGATCGCGCTGATGCATCGGACCATACGGCAGGCGAAACGTAATGGTCTCGCCAGTTTCGAAGGTAAAGGACTTTTCGATGAACTCGGGTTGCTTTCCGAACTCGATGCGCGTCTGCATATCGCGAATTTCCATGGCCGGTTCCTTTCCCAAAGTAGGGCTGTGTGAGAGCACCCATTCTAAGGGGCTGGAGCTGGTCGCCCATTTGCGCCGCCAAGGCCTAATGCACCCCGGTAGCCGCCACTGGCGGTGGCTCCGTATCCGCGCGGTAGTCCGTCTCAAGGCACAGGCGGTCGAAGACCGCCCGCACTGTCGCCTGGTCCGCGTCGCCCACTACCGCGTCGGCGATCTCCTTGGCCAATTTCAGCAGCGCCAGCGTGGCCTGGGCGGCGCCGTCTTCCATCTTCATTCCCATCTTGCATTCCTCGGTCTGCTCATCTGGTGGAAATGTAACCGTCCGGAGTATTTGACGCATGCGACATGAATCGCACAAAACCTTGATCGCCGTCCTGCGCGATCACACCTCGGCCTGGCGCAAGTCGCTCGACTGGTCCCGGGAAACGATGGTTGAAACGATAGTGCGGGAACACGAAGCCCGCAATGGGCCCGCCGTGACCGGCATTCGATTCGAGCCGCCCACACAGGACGCATTCGCGCGGATGAAGGCCAATGCCGACCGGGTGTCGCGCTGGTTGGATGACGAGAGCAAGGAGAACAACCTCCTGCCGGCCAACTTCCTGCCGTCCGTGCTTGCGGCCATGCCACATGATCGGCGCCGGCATTGCGTCGACGATCTTTTGCGCCCGCTCAACTTGGCGGTGCGCACGCTGGCCACCGAAGGCGCCGAAACCTTGTGCGTCGGGCAGTTGGCCAACGTCCTGCGTGAGCAGGCCGAGGCAAGCGCCGCGCTTGCGGCCTTGCTCGATGGCCAGGCGACCAAGGAAGAACTGATTCAGGCCCACCGCGAAACATCGGAATCCATCGTTGCGCTGCGCCAGGCGCGAGCAACCGTGGAGCGTCAGATGGTGGCGGCGGGCATGCAGATCCCTGCCAAAGAAGCGGATCCGTCATGAGAAGCGCGCGAGAGCAGGCACGGCGCCCGTGGCCCGATATCGAGCGTGTGGTATTGCGCACGTTCTACCTTGACGCGCCCACGGCGGCGATCAGCGCCGCATTTGGCCTGCCCATGCCGCAGGTCCACGGGCAGGCGCGGAAACTCGGGTTGGCCCAATCCGCTGCATACCATCGTCCGGTCAACGAGCCCATACGTGTGGAATGTGCGCCGAGCGCCACGCCGAATCGTGACGCCTTGCCAATCAGCCTGGCTGCTGCGGTGAATATTGCGCGCCTGGCCAGCCTGCGGATGTGGGATGCCTATGCACTCCTGGAAATGAGGGATGCGGCATGACTGATACGCAGTCGACGTCCGCGCCTCTAACTCCCGCAGACTGCGACCTGCGGGACTTCCATTTCTTGCCATTAGACGTGGTGCGGTTGCGCGACAGCGATTTGGCGGTGAAAGCTGATGGCGAGGCTTTTCGTTGCGCCGTTCTGCTGTGGTGTGCAGCTTGGCACCAAGTGCCAGCAGCTAGCCTTCCCGACGATGACGAAATGCTGGCGCAGTTGGCCGGCTTCGGCCGCGTAACCAAAGAGTGGTTGCGCCATCGTGCGGGCGCCTTGCGAGGTTGGCTGAAATGCTCAGATGGACGGCTGTATCACCCGGTGGTGGCTGAGAAGGCGAACGAGGCGTGGCGCGCAAAGCTCATACAGAGATGGAAAACGGAGTGCGCGCGAGTCAAAAAGCACAACCAGCGGCACGAGACAAACTTGCCTGTCCCAGATCTGGATGAGTGGTTGTCCCTTGGTTGTCCCCAGGGACAACCAATTGGTGTCCCTGGGACAAGAAAAAATGTCCCAAGGGACAGCGGCGCCAGTCCGCCGGGACACCCCCCGGTTGTCCCTAAAGACACGCACTCCAAGGGACAGGGAGAGGGACAGGGACAGTATTTAAAAGAAAAAGAAGCAGCGGCGGCGTCTCTCGCGCACACGCCCGCGAACGATGACGACCCTGCGCCGCCGCCGCTGGACTGCGGGAAGACGCCCGAAGAGCGCGCCATGTCGGTTGCCGTTTGGCTGCGCCGCAGAGAGCAAGCCCGAGGCAAGCAGCCGCGTGGCACGAACGCCAGCGATCCACGCATCAGGGCATGGATCGACGCTGACGCCAGCGGCCTACAGCTTCTGGACGCCTACAACCAGGCCGTGCTGGACCGCGAGGCGACAGGTGACCCGGGCCCCATCACGCCCGGATTCCTGGACATCTTCGTCGCCAAGGTGCTGAACCCGCCGCAGGCAGAAAGTGCCCTCAAGGGCGTACGCCCGGCCGTGTCGAAGTCCGATCCGCTGGCCTGGCTCACCACCGCGTCAGGCCTGGAAGGGAAGGGCGCCGAGCTGGGCGTTGTGCAGGGGCAGAGCGAACCGTTCCCGTCGTTCAAGGCCAGGGTGATCGCCGCCGCGGGCCTGAGCGAAGACGACAAAGCTCGCGCCCGCGCAGACCTTGGGGTCCACATATGACCGCCACCGTCGAGTGCGTCAGCTGCGTGCTGTTCACGCTGCGCGAAGCCCCGAAATACGCCCAACTCGGCTTGGGTCGGTGCGCCGCGATGACTGACCGCCCGGGCACCTTCGTCAGCCCGCAATACCCCCGCCAGTGTCGGGACCACCAACCAGCGCCGGCGGCCAAGACGGCCGCGCGTATCGAATGGCTGTGCGACGTGCGCAGCGAGGGAGCATGATGTCGAACCAGATCACATTCACCGTGCCGGGCGTGCCGCAGGGCAAGGGCCGCGCAAAGTCCAGTTCGCGTATAGGCCGCGACGTCAAAACGGGAGCCACGCGCGTCTTCACGCGCCACTACACGCCAGAGGCGACAGTGGCCTATGAAAGCTTGGTCAAGCTGGTTGCAGCGCAGGCCATGGCCGGGCGCGAAGCCTATACCGGGCCGATACGGATGGACCTGGACATTGTCCTGCCGATTCCGCAATCTTGGTCCAGGGTGCGGCAGCGCCGCGCGATCGCGGGCGAGATCGCGCCCACCGTGAAACCGGACGGCGACAACGTCGAGAAGGCCATCAAGGACGGATGCAATGGGGTCGCATATCGCGATGACGCCCAGGTGGTCCAGGCCAGCAAGCGCAAGGTTTACGGCCTGGTGCCGGGCGTGGCAGTGGTGCTGACCGTGCTGGACATGGAACCCGCGCAGGGAGTGAAAAAAAATGCGGCGTGAAGCTGGGACCTTTGCATGTGCAGAACACGCGATCGCCGTGGCCTACCTGATGCTGGCCATGCCCATCGAGCCGAAAAACCCGACGCAGTTGATCTGCGAAGCATTGCAGGAGCGCTTTGACGTCGAGTACGAGCGCAAGGCGCTGTCGGGCCTAACGCCGCACGACTGGCATGCGCAGGCGGTGTTCACCGTCAAGGTGATGGAGCGCACGCTGGGCGAGGGGATTGGCTTTCACATCCTGCACGCGCAGTACGGCACGGGCGAAGAGGGCGCCACCAGCGCGCGCCGGGTCTCAGAGTGGCTGAATCCGGAAGCGCCTGCAGACAGCCGAGAGAGGGAGGTGACCGACATGCTGACGGCGCACATCTTGCGGGGCAGGCCGCGGCTGCGGGACATGTGCGACAGATTCGACCTGCCATATTCCGCACTGCAGCGGCCGGCGAGTGCATATCGCGTGCTGGTGGAAGGTGCGCGCCGTGCTGCGCTGAAGAGGCTCGATATCCGGATGCGGGAGGCGGACATCGTGGTGGACTTGGAAGGCGACGTGGCGCCCACCGCGCTTGACAATGTGAACTAAGACGAGCAGACCAAGAAAGCCGCTCGTGCCTAATCACCTGTCCTCTTTCAGATCCGTGGCAACGAGGTTTATGCGCCTGTCGATTTCTCGTAAATCAATCCACGAACGGCTGAAATACGTATTGCGCAGAATTTCATACCGTCGGCAGACTTCCAATAGCCGAACGTCCTCCGCGCTTTTCGTGGCTGTAGCAGTGTTGGCCCGCTCCATCAGAGACGCCACGTATTCATGGTGAGCGCTGTAGTGGGCATATAACAGGTTGGCCTCGATCATCATACCCGCGTGGGAGTTGTAAAACGCCTCCCCTCCTGGGCTGACTGTTTGAAGCGCTGCCATTGCTTGGTCTGCCTGAATTTTGCCCGTCACGAGCCTGCGGAGCATTTGCTCATCGTGCATCCTTAGGAAGATTAGAAAAACGACGATGATGGGGTCTAGGTGCCCGTTTGAGGCGGTTTGACGGACTACGAGCATCAGCCTTGATACCATGCGTTGGATCACTCGCGGCGATAGGTCAAAGTGGTGGGCGAGATTTTTTAGAATCGTCACAATCCACTCGCGATCTTCCCGCAAGATTGTGTAGTTTGATCGTGCCTTGAAAAAGGAGTCCGCGCCGCAACTCGTCAACATCGCATTGACCATGTTGCCAAGGTCTGCACGCGGCAGCCTCAGTTCAAGATCGACGAAGCGGCGCAAATACTCGGTTGCGTCCAGGTCGTCGCCGTAAACCTTACGGGTGCTCGCCTTTAGCTGTTCAAGGTCTAAGGCCAAAACGAACACCAATCCGGGCACGCTAAAAAAATGCTTGATTCTCTCGAGCATGGCGATAGCGAACGTTGGTCGGCAGCGATCGAGCTCGTCAATTACCAACACCAGAGGGGGCCATTCCTGCCCGTCGGGCGTTGAAACCCGGACATACTCAATCAGTTCTTCAAGCAAATGACGAAATTGATTGGCAGCTTTCCGCTCCTGTTTGAAATTCTCAATGAAGTCGACAGTGAGGTCCTCGCTGGCTTTTAAGGCCGCTTCGCCGGCTGCCTTGGCGATTCCTTCCGCCGTCGCTCCGATGTCCACAAAGCCGGCGGTCGCGGCCTTTACTGCTGCAATTGCCCCATGTTTCAGTATGGAGTTGCCCAGCTTCTTGAAGCGGTCGATCTTTGAAGGGTCAAGCCCGCGAGGGAACCCTTTGATCTCAAGTAGACGATCATGTAGCGCCGCTACAAGCGGCACCAGAGGGTCGGTTGCATCGTCCACCTCCCACGCATTGAAGCTCACGGTCGTAATGTTGGCGCGAGCTAGCTCGGGTTTCAGCAGCCCCAAGGTCGTGGTCTTGCCACTACCCCAGGGGGCATTTAGAGCGACCACGAACGGTTCGCGGATTGCGTTGAGGAGGTCGGTGACCGCCTCAACGAAGGGTTGCCGCTCAAGCCTGTCGTTGGCAAACGGCGCAGCGTCCGTGATTTCGATTTCGGGGGGGCGGAAACGCAACTGACTCGGTTCAAACTCTTTTTCGTCGGTCATGGCGAGCTATAGGGATGTTTGAAGGTGTTGAAAGCGGGGGCGTTCGGGTCTTGACAGGGTGAATCAGATTATGCAGAATTCGCCCAGACTCGTAGCAAGTACGACCTGAAGAAACGCCCCGGCCGAAAACCGGGGCGTTTTGCTTAGAGGAGCAGCCATCTTTCCAAGGTGGGTGCGAAGCCTGCTTTCATGGTTAGGGCAAAAAGGATGTCGCTCCAACCCAATACTAGCCAAAGCATGGCGAGGCCCGACAGGTCCCTGGAATCGCGGAACCAACGGTCATTCCTGAGGTGGTTTATACGCACCGGAATGTTGTCTTCCGCGTTAGAGCCTCGCAGATTGCGCAAGAACTGTCTTGCTCGCTGCGTATGCGCCTGTGCCGTCCAAGCGCTAGCGAGTAAGGCGTGTATGAGTGACGCAATGCAGACGACGGCGGCGGCGACAAGAAGGGCTGGGGGCACGCCTGGAACAGCAAGCAAGGTGGCTGTTGCGGCGATCCCAAGGCCAGCTCCCGTTGAGATGAACTTGATGAACGATGCGTCTGCATCCGCGGCCCGACAGGACTCCTGGTACCAAATGTCAACTGCTTGTGATTGACTAATTTCAAAGATGGGCTGACGCCGAAATTGACTAGGACGCGCGCGGCGCTCGCCAAATCGGATTGCCGCTAGGAGTGCGAATGGCGCCAGGATTTGGAGCACCAAAAGCAGAGTCAAGGGGATGTGTTTTCCTAGGACGATGCGGGGCCAATCGAGACCCTGAAGTGCTGTCCATGCATCGAGAACGAAGTTCGGTATTTCCACGTATCGACTCCGAGCAATAAGCAAAAGACGGCGACGGTCGAGCAGCTGTAACTGCTCGACCGACAGCCGACCCACGGGTTAAGGCCGTGAGCGACCCGAGGCCGTCCCACCTGTACAGGCGGGGGCAACGGTAACACATCCTCACAACCTATGGCATCCCCAATCATTCCATGGCTGGGCGGCAAGCGTCGCCTGGCCGATCGCATTTTTCCGTTTTTCCCCGCGCATGAGTGCTACGTTGAACCCTTCGCGGGCGGTGCGGCGCTTTTCTTCTTGCGGCCTACTCCGGCTAAGGTCGAGGTGCTGAATGACGTCAACGGCGAGCTGGTGAACCTTTATCGCGTGGTGCAGCACCACCTGGAAGAGTTCGTCCGGCAGTTCAAATGGGCGCTGACCAGCCGCGACGTGTTCAAGTGGCTGCAGATCACCAAGCCGGAGACGCTGACCGATATCCAACGCGCTGCGCGCTTCTTCTACCTTCAGCAGAACGCATTCGGCGGCAAGGTGGACGGGCAAACTTTCGGGACTGCAACGACAGCGCCGCCGGGCCTGAACCTGCTGCGGCTTGAAGAAAACCTGTCGATGGCGCACCTGCGCCTGGCCGGCGCCTACATCGAAAACGTGCCCTGGCAGAAGTGCCTGGAGATGTACGACCGGCCGCATACGCTCTTCTATATGGACCCGCCGTATTGGGCGACCGAAGGCTATGGAGTGCAGTTCGGGTTCGAACAGTACGAGGACATGGCGGCGCGCATGCGCAAGCTGCAGGGCCGTGCGATCGTCAGCCTAAACGATCACCCTGACATCCGCCGGGCGTTCGAAGGCTTCCACATTGAGGCCACCGACATCCGCTATACGGTGGGAGGAGGGCGCGGCGTGGAGCGGGGCGAAATCTTGATATTCAGTTGGGATGTAGCCGCGGCCCCGGCTGGACTGTTTTAGGCGTCGCAGCCTTTCGACCTAGGCCGGCCCCATCGATTCAGCAATTCCTTCACGCACATCAAGTAGGAAGGCGCTGGATTCGGGTGTCTGAATCATTGATGGGACGGCAAGTTCCAGCAGGCACGTCAACATCTCGTTGAACCACCATTTGGGATCAACGCCGACCGGTGTGACGTGCGAATAGGTGAGGTATCTGATCGCGCGCGTGGTTATGTTGGGATCTCGACCTGACATGATCACATCTGCAGCTTGCGCAGCGGCGATTCGAATGAATTCGCCTGCGAGCTCTGCTACGGCAATTTCGGGCGTGCCCTGTTCTGACCATAGGGTGCCTCTTGCCAAGTTTCGGCAGGCGGCTTGCAGTGCAGCAAGGTCAAATTCCATCGGCGTTTCTCCTTGCTGCGCGGGTTCGATCTGGACAAAGGTTTGTGTCCAGTGTGGGCTGCGTCCGTACTTGTATGCCGGCCTACCAATTCCAGCAAGTTATTGTTTTGGCCGGATGTGGGACGAGCGGTCATCGCTGGCGTTTCAGCAATGCAGATTGTCGGTGGCATAGATGTCTTTAACCAAGGCAGAACGTCCTCGACCTATGGCGGGGGAGAGCTTGGGCTTTTGTCCCGCGCCCGAGCTGCTCGCCTGGGTTGAGCGGGTCATCCTCTCCGAGGGTGGCGCGCTCTACAACCCCGATCATGCCCACCTGGTCGACGCCGATCTGGCGTTCCTGTGGGCGCCGAACGCCTTTGAGAAGGCCGGCCGCGTGGTCCTGGGCCAGGCCGAACAGGTCATGTTCCGAGCGGGCGGTTGGCAGAAGGCGCGCCAGGAGCAGCAGATGGTGGAGTGGTTCGGCCGAGTGCCGGCCTTTCTAATCACGCTGGCCGCCGACTACTGCGCCGATTGTTCCGACGCAGACTTTTGTGCGCTGGTCGAGCACGAGCTTTACCACATCGGTCAACGCCGGGACGAGTTCGGCGCGCCTGCCTTCGATAAGGAGGGCCGGCCGAAGCTGCGAATTGTCGGGCACGACGCCGAGGAATTCGTTGGCGTGGTGGCGCGGTATGGGCCGTCGTCGGACGTGCGGCGCCTGGTGGCGGCCGCTGGTGCTGCGCCGGCTGTGCCACGGCTGGATATCGCCTGGGCGTGCGGGTGCTGCCTCAAGGCGGCGTAGCCGTACCCAAATTGTGTTCCTGACTCTATGATTCTGCCAACTTATGGAGAGTCAAATGAGCGAGTTCAGCTTGTTCGTCAAAGAATTTATTGAGGCGTTTCCCAGTACATTCTGGACTGCCGTCGGCGGCTTTTTAATCTGGCTGCTTACCACTCTTTCCAACAAAATGAGCAATGCTCACGCGCGCAAAATGCAGCGCGACCAATTCAGGTTTCAAGCGGAAGAGAGGCTGCGCGAGAGGCAGTACGAGGTTAAACGCGAGGTGATTTTGCCTGCACTCGAGGCGGGAAACCAAGCCGTGGCACTCTTGGCGGAATTGTGTCGAGCCGACATCGATCCAATCAAGGTGAATGAGGGAATTGCGAACGCTGGTATCAAGATGGGCGCAGCCTCCGCTATGGGGTCGATGGACACGTGGACGAAGATCGGTAAATTTCAAATGGCGATATCGAAAGTTCAATCGGAACTTGCTTTGATGCGTGCCCCGATTGAACTGGAGAACTCGAAACTAAAGTACTCGCGGGAGCAGGCGAGTGTGGCAAATCGTGAACTGGAGGCGGCAAACGCGGATCAACGCAGGGCCCATGGCGAGAATGGTTACCGAGAGGAAGACGTCGCGCGGATTACGCGGATTTTCGAGGCTTCGAGTCTGTATTTCGAAAGCATGAATCAGCGACAAAGCGAAGCGGCGCAAAGGCTACACGATGCCATGCTTCTGTCTTTTCAGCGATTTCGCGAAGAACTGCCCGCTCTGGCTGAGCTTGCATTGCAGTGCATCGTTGCTTTGCGGACGGAGCTCGAGATCCCGTCGGATGAAGCCGCAATGTTAGCGTTGCAAGCTGAACTTCTTGCACAAAACGACAAGCTACTAGGTGATGCAGCTGACCAAGTTCGGTCATTGCGCGAAGCATCTCCTGGGACCCCATAGGTCTACTTGACCTCTCTGGCAGTACCTCCTTATGGCAAAGCTCACCGACGCCCACAAGCGCTTCATCGTCCAGGCGCTGGCCTGCTGGGATACCCCCAGCCAGGTCGCGGAGGCCGTGAAGGACGAGTTCGGCGTGGACGTACCGCGCGTGCAGGTGGCACAGTACGACCCGACCAAGGTAGCCGGCCAGAAGCTGGCCAAGAAGTGGCGGGACCTGTTCGAGGTGACACGCGATCGGTTCCGGCAGGAAGTGGCCGAGATCCCGATCGCGGACCAGGCCTTCCGGCTGCGCGCCTTGGGCAAGATCTACGAACGGCATCTGAGCCGGGGAAACGTCGTCGGCGCCGCCGCGGTCCTTGAGCAAGCTGCCAAGGAGGCCGGCGGCGCCTTCACGAACAGACGGGAGCACACGGGCGCCGGCGGCGGCCCGATAGAACAGAAAACGGTGGTGGTCGATGAAACACAAGTCGCCGCCGCCGTCGCCAAGCTCCAAGGCGACTACTGACCCTGCCGTCCTGCGCGCCACGGCCAAGGCCATGTGCGAGCAGGACCACCTGTTCTTCAGCCGGTACTTTTTCAAGCACCGCCAGGCCATCAAGTTCCGGGTCAACTGGCACCATGAACTGATCGCGGAAAAAGTGCAGGCCGTCATTGACGGTCGCATCAAGAACCTGGTCATCAACGTGCCCCCGGGTTCGTCGAAGACCGAGCTGGTCGCCATCAACTTGATGGCCCGGGGCCTTGCGCTGAACCCGCGCGCCCGGTTCCTGCACATCAGCTATTCCGACGACCTGGCGCTGCTGAATTCGCAGACGGCCAAGGAGCTGGTCCAGTCTGACGAGTTCCAGGAACTGTGGCCGCTGAAGGTGGCGGCGGACGCCAAAAGCAAGAAGCGCTGGAACATCGAGGTCGATGGCCGGAAGGCCGGCGGCGTGTACGCGGTGTCGCTGGGCGGCCAGATCACCGGCTTTCGCGCCGGGCACATGGCAGACGGCTGGCAGGGCGCCATCGTCATCGACGATCCGCTCAAGGTCGGTGACGCCTACAGCAAGCCGCGCCGCGCCAAGGCCAACCGCGACCTGATCGCCACGGTGAAAAGCCGTCGGGCAAATCCCGACACGCCGATCATCGTGATCATGCAGCGCCTGGCGCAGGAGGACGTGACCGGCTTCATTGAGGCCGGCAACCTTGGGCCGGATTGGGAACAGGTCGTCATCCCGGCGCTGATCGATGACGCTTACGTTGCCGGCCTGCCGGCTTCCGTGCAGGCGAAGATCGACAGCAGTATCCGAGACGAAAAGGGGCGTTTCAGCTACTGGCCGTACAAGGAGCCGTTGGCGGAACTGCTCGCCATGGAGGCCGGCGCGGGCGCTGATCAGGACGGCGCGCGGGTCAGCCGCTACGTGTTCTCGGCGCAGTACCAGCAGCGTCCGGCACCGCTCGGCGGCGACCTGATCAAGGGTGCGTGGTTTGGGCGCTATGTCGTGCCCCCACGGATCGTCTCGCGCAAGGTCTTCGCGGACACCGCCCAGAAGACGGCCGAGCGCAACGACTACAGCGTTTTCGAATGCTGGGGCTTGGGCGACGACGGCAAGATTTACCTGCTGGACCTGCTGCGCGGGAAATGGCAAGCGCCCGAGCTCAAGCGCCGGGCCGTGGACTTTTGGGCGAAGAACAAGCCGTTCAACCCGAAGCTGTCGGCGCCGCTGCGGCAACTGCTCATCGAGGACAAATCGAGCGGTACCGGCTTGATCCAGGACATCGGCGCCGACGGAAAGATCCCCGTCAAGGGCGTGGAGCGCGACAGGGACAAGCTCACGCGGCTCATGGACGTGCAGAGCTACATCGAGGCGGGCCTGGTGTGCATCCCGGAGGAGGCGCCTTGGGTGGCCGACTTCGTGACCGAGTGCGAGGCCTTCACGGCGGACGACACGCACGCGCATGACGACCAGGTCGATCCCTTGGTCGACGCAATCAACGACATGCTCGCCACAGCGGGCAGCAACCTAGGGCGCTTCTTGGCGCTGGCAAGCAAATGATGAACCAAGACGGCTACTTGAGCGCGGTGCTGGGTCAAGCCCTGCTTGACGCTTCGGCGGGTGGCCTCGGCACGCTGGATGATCTGGCGATGTATGCCGAAGGCGGGCTGCCGGCGCGCGTGGTGGACATGATCCCTGACACGGCGGTATCGCGTGGCGTGGAGATCACTGGCGACGACCGGGTGCGCGGCGAGCTGGACCGCCTGAAGGCGCTACCGGCGCTTGCCGACGCTTGGCGCTGGGCGCGGCTGACAGGCGGCGGCGCGATTGTCGTCGTTGCCAAAGATGGGCGCGCGCTGCGGGATCCGCTGAACCTTGAGGCCCTTGATCAGTTGCTGGAGCTGAAGGTGTTCACGCTGGATGACGTGTCGGCGACGGAGAAGCGGTATTCGGATCCGAACGAGGCCAACTTCGGCATGCCCGAGGTTTATCGAGTCCGCACGCAGACGGCAGGGGCGGTCGCGGCCGAGTTTTTCGTGCACGAATCGCGTCTGATCGAGGTGCCGGGGGATCCCTTGCCGGCAAAGATGAACCGCAAAGGGATCCCCTGGGCGGGCCGGCCAGCAGTGGCCCGGGCCTTCCGGGCCATCCGTCGATACAGCGAGGGTCTGCATTGGGCGCTGCGCCTGCTGGAGAAAAAGCAGCAGGCCGTGCACAAAATGAAGGGCTTGGCCGAAGCGATCGCGGCGGAAATGGAGGCCGCCATTCGGAAACGGGTGGAGATGGTCGACGCGGTGCGCAATGCGCTCAACGGCGTGGCGGTGGACTCCGAGGACGACTATCAGATCCTCAGTTCCGACATGGGAGGCGTCAAAGACACCCTAGCGGAATTCCAGATTGCGCTGGCCGCCGAGACGGGCATTGCTGTGACGCTGCTTTTCGGGCGTTCGGCCGCTGGTTTGAATGCTACCGGCGACGGCGATCTGGAAGGTTTCTACAACGGCGTGGCAATGGGGCGCGCCGCAAAGGTGAATCCCGCGTTGGAACGCCTGGTCTCGCTGATTCGCGCCCAGCGCACGCTAGCCGGTGGCGGTGAGGCGCAAGGCGAGGCCTGGTCGATCGCATGGCCGCCGCTGAAGCCGGCCACCGCGAAAGAAGAGGCGGAAGTCCGTAAGGCCAACGCCGAGGCCCAGGCCCGTGAGATGGACGCGCTGAGCGCTGCTGTGGACAACGGTCTTAGCCAGGACCAGGCGTTCCAGTACATGAAGCAGGAAGGACTCTATGGCCTCATCCCTGATGCCCGCGGCGAGTCGGCCACGTCGTACGCCGCGTCCACCTAAACAATGGCGCTATCCCCTGGGTGACGAGCGCGACTATCTGCGCGCGCTGCGCACTCAGGCAGAAGCCGCCATTCTGGCGGTCGAGCGGCATGTGCTGCCCGCGCTGCCGCGCGTGCTGCGCCAAGATGACTTGCGCAACACCCCGGAAGGCGACGAGGGGTGGTTTGAATCGCTGCGGCGCGCCTTCATGCAGGCGCTGGGCGCAGCAACGGTGGCGGATGGCCAGGCGGAAGGCTTGGTCAGGTTGGTGGCCCAGCGTGTCGAGAAATACAACAAGGATCAGTTTCACCGGCTGCTGCGCCGGGCCTACGGCGTGGACGTCTTCAAGTCTGAGCCGGGACTGGCCAGGCTCCTGCGGCCTTGGGAGGCAGAGAACATCGGCCTGATCAAGTCGATCCCCGAGCAGTATCTGGACACGCTGCACGGGCGCGTGGTGGCCGCCGTGCGAAATGGCACGTCGCTGCGCGATATGACCAAGCAGATCCGCGAAACCTACGACCTACCGCGCAAGCGTGCCGAATTGATCGCACGTGACCAGATCGGCAAGCTGAACAGCGACCTGACTGAATACCGACAGACCAACATTGGCGTCACGAAATACCGGTGGCGCGGGATCCTGGATGACCGCGAGCGCGATGAACACGTCGCGCGCGAAGGGCAGGAATTCGAGTGGGACAAGCCGCCGCCGGACGGCCATCCCGGCAAGCCCATTCGTTGCCGGTGTTGGGCCGAGGCGGTTTTGCCGCTCTTCGATGATCTGGACGCATTGATCGTCCATTGAGGAAAAAATCATGGTGATGCGATTTGACCGGGTGCCTCTGAAGGCGACCCGGACGGACGAGGGCTACCTGACCGACACGCCGGTGCTGACGCGAACCGGCGTTTTTGAATACCGCGACGGTGCTGGCCGCCTTCGACGCGAGTACCGGCCGCCAGAGGAGGTGTTCAACGCCGACTCGATGGCGAGTTTGCGCGGCAAGCCGATCACGGACGGTCATCCCGGAAAGGTGACGTCCAAGAACGTGCGCCAGCACATGATCGGTACTGCACTGTCCGGAGGCCGCCAGGACGCCGACGAGAACATGGTCGGGGACATCCATATCTTCGACACCGGGCCGGTCGATGCCGGCAACAAGGAACTGTCCCTGGGCTACGAGCTTGAGCTCGACGAGACGCCCGGCGTCTCGCCCGAGGGTGAGCGGTACGACGCCGTCCAGCGAAACATCCGATACAACCACCTGGCGGTGGTGAAACGCGGTCGCGCCGGCAACGCGCGGCTCAATCTTGACGCGGCAGACGCCGTAACGAAAACCGAAGAGGAAAATGACATGACCATGGTCAAAATCCGCCTCGATTCCGGCCTGTCGTATGACGCGGCTCCGGAAGTGGCGAACGAACTGGAGCGCCTGCGCGCCGAGGTGAAGACCGCCGCCGCCAAGGCGGACACCGAAGCAGCCCGCGCGGACAGCGAGAAGGCGCGTGCAGATCAGGCCGAGGCGGGCATCGCCAAGGCCCGCGAGGACGCCCACGGCGCCGCGCTGGCCCGCGTGAAGCTGGAAGCGACCGCCGCCCAGCACAAGGTCGAATTCAAGGCCGACACCGCTGACCGCGCGCTGCGCGAGGGCGTCATCAAGGCCGTTCGCGGCGATTCTTTTGACCTGACCGGCAAGACCGACGGCTATGTGGAGGCAGCATTCGACCTGGCTGTCACCGATGCCCAGGCCCGCCAGGACGCCCTGGCGCAGCAGCGGCAGCAGATGGGCGGCACCCAGAAGCCGCCCGCAGCGAAGGAGCGCGCGGACGGCGCCGATCAGCCGACTTCCGCGCGCAGCGCGCGCTCGGCCTACCTTTCCAACCTGAAAAAAGGAGGCGAATGATGCCCCCCGTTTATGACGATCGCATGGACGTTGCCTACGCCGGCATGAAGGCTGACCTGGGCTATGACGACGTCGAAACCTGCGCCGCCGCCGGCAACATCCGGCCCGGCGTGATCGTGGGCGACACCACGAATGACCGCATCGTCGCCGGTCCCGGCTCGCGTGTTCGGGGCCTGGCGCTGCACACGCACACCATTCCGCGTGAGGGCGGCTACCGCGAATTTGACGCTGTCAGCGTGCTGCGCGTGCGCCGCGGCTGGGCGCTAGTCACCTCCGGTAGTGAGGTGACCAAGGACGGCCCTGTGAAGTGCGCCGCAGATGGCTCGGTGTCGGACGACGGTGCCACGGCAGTGCCGAACGCGGTCTTTCGCTCGGGCGCCGTCGAAGTGTCCGGCGGCAAGATCGCGCTGATCGAACTGCACGCGCCGTTTGCCGTGGCGCCCACGGCCCCCTGACCGGCACCCACAATCAATTAACCCAAGGCCCCGAAAGGGGCCTTTTTCATTGGGAACACCATGGAAAAACACGAGCATTACGACGAGGCCGACCTGCCGGCCGTCAAGAAGATCGTCGTGGCGCTGGCCGGCATGCGCGAGGATGAAGGTCTTTTCACCGCGCGCCAGTTGGACTACGTCAAGACGCGCACCTATGACAAGAAGCTGCCGCCGATGATTGGCCTGCAGCTGGTGCCGATCTCCACCGAAGTGCCCGAATGGGCCGAAACCTTCACGTACTTCATGTACGACGAGGTCGGCATGGCGCAGATCGTCGCAAACTATGCTGCTGACCTGCCGCGCGCTGACGTCAAGGGCGAAGAGAAAGTCGCCCAGATCAAGAACGTCGCCGATTCCTACGGCTACAGCGTCATGGAACTGCGCGCGGCCGCGGCCAATCGCACCGAATTGCCCACGCGCAAGTCGATGGCAGCCCGCAAGGCGGTCGAAATCAAGCTGAACCAAATGGCGCTGATTGGCGACACGAAGTTCGGCCTCTATGGCCTGGTGAACCACCCGAACGTGCCGCTGGTCGTGGGGTTGCACGGTGACTGGTTGAACCCGACTACCACTGCGGATCAGATCCTGGCCGACCTGGACATGATCTACGACGCGGTGCCCAACCAGTCGAAGGATGTCCACACGCCCACGCGCTTGGTCATGCCCACCGAGCAGCGCAGCCGCATCTTTTCGCTGCGCGTGCCGGACACCAACGGCAAGACGGTGGGGCAGTTCTTCCAGGACAAGCACCCGGGTCTGCAGATCATGGGCGCGTCCGAGTTCAAGGGCGCCGGCGGCGGTGGCAAGGATCTGATACTGGCCTACGAGTACAGCGAGGAAAACCTGGCCATGGAACTGCCCATGCCGTTCAACCAGTTGGCCGCACAAGCACGCGGTTTGGAACTGGTGGTGCCCTGCCTGGCGCGCGCCGGCGGGGTGGTCGTGTACTACCCGCTCTCGATGGCGAAGGGGGAAATCTGATGTCGTACTACACCAACGCAACCAAGGCTGTCATCAATATCGGAGGCCACACTGTGATCGCCCCGACGAAGACGGCCAAGGTAGACCCGGAGATCCGTGGCGTGCAGGACCTCATCAAGCGCGGCATGCTGGTTGAAGCCGAGTCGCCGAAGGACGATCAGCCGGTGGCCAAGAAGGGCGGCAAAGCCGGCAATGACACCGGCGGCGCCAAGGAGCCGTCTACGGTCAATGAGCTGAAGGCCTGGCTGGACGAGCAGGGCGCTCAGTACGACGCCTCGGCCAACAAGGCTGAGCTGCAGGGCATCTACGAGGCCTTGAAGGCCGGCGCGGGGCAGTAGTCATGGCGGCCACGGTCGACGATCTGGACTTCCTGGCGCCGGCGGTGGCCTCCATGGCGCGCCCGGACAAGGAGCGTGCACTGGCGATGGCCGCCGAGTACCGTCCGGCGTGCCTGCCCGCCAAGAAGCAGGATGAGGCGCAGCTCTGGTACGCGGCCTGGCTGCTGTACAGCATCAAGCAGCAGCGTGCTGCAGAGGATGACGGCGTGCTGGTCAGGCCCGGCGTCGTGAGCGAGAAGGAAGGCGACCTGCAGCGCACATATGGCGAGGTCGCGGGCGCGGAAGACCCCGCAGGGTTTTACGGGCGATATGAGCGCTTGGCACGTCTCTGCAGCGTTGGCGCGGCGACCGTGAGGAGCACACCCCGTGGCTGCTAAATCTATCGATCGAGGCTTAGCCGCTCACGTGCGCTTGGCAAAGGCGATCCATGGGCGCGGCGTGAAATTCGGGATCCAGGCGAATGCCGGAAAGGATCCTGAAACGGGCGCGGACTTGCTTGATATCGCCATCATCAATGAGTTCGGTACCGAGCATATCCCTGCGCGCCCGGCTCTGCGGGATTTTGCGGAGAAGAATGGCCAAGTGTTAGGCCAGGCCATAGACCGCGCTGCCGCCGCAGTGCAGGAAGGCCGGATTACGGTGGACTCGGCGCTGGACCAGCTGGGAACCTTCGCTGAGAAGCATCAGAAGGCGCATTTCCAGCAGTCGAAGAAATGGGCGGAGCCGAACGCGCCGTCGACCGTCGCCAAGAAGGGCAGCGACGTGCCGTTGATCGACGATGGTCTGCTGGTCGGCGCCGTCCGTTACGAGAAGGTGTAGCGCATGAGCTTTCGGAAACCCCACGTGATCCGCACGCGGCTGCCGGGCCGCCGTGAGCGCGGGCACTGGATTGAGGGCGAGCCTGGCTCGGACAAGACGATCCAGGCTTCGGTACAGCCCGCCAAGACTGGCGACTACGACCAGTTGCAGGCGAACCCGGAAGGGCGTCGCATGCGCGCCGCCGTTCGGATCTACACGTCCGAGGTGCTGGATGTCGCCGGCCAGGATTGGACGAACGGCGACCGCTTGGTTTGGGGCGCCGGCCCGCTGGCGGGTGAGTACCTTGTGGTGGGCGTCGCGCCATGGCAATCGGGTGTGATTCCGCACTACCGATACCTGGCCGTGCTGCTGGCCGCCTCCGAAATGCAGTAAGCCCAAGGATTCCCGGCCGCCTGGTCCGGGGCCGGACGGGGCTAAACGTCCGGAGGACTCCCCAGGCCCGGCTGGGCATTCCAGGCTACCGGGTAGGGCAGCATCGAGTCGGCGCGCGCATAGGCGTGGGGTAGCCGATAGTCCCATCGATGCACTATCAATTTTTCGGATTGCCATGCCCCCAGAAGACGCGATTTTCGAACTGATCGAGGCCGCTGCAGGCGGTATGCCTGTGATCTTCGCAGGCGAAAACGGCTCATTGCCCACCGGACCGTACATCAGCTTGGCTGTGCGTTGGGCCAATGTCAGCGGCGCCGAGGCTGGGCGGGTGGACGATGAGGGCGCCCAGCCAGTGCACCACCACGCCGACGCCGTCGTCGAGCTGCAGAGCTTTCGCGCCGCAGCGTATGACGCGCTGGACGAACTGGTGCTGAAACTTCGGCATCCCGTCTACGAGGATCGGGCCGAGGCGTTGGGCCTTGCCTTGTTTGAGATCGGGCGCTTGCAGAACGTTCCAATTCTGCGCGACACCGTGCGCTTTGAGCGGCGTGGCCTTCTGGAACTTGGAATCCGATACGCCCGCGTCCATTCCGAGTTCGTCGGCATCATCGAAACCGTCACCGGCACGGTGACAACTTTCGGTGGACCGTAGCCGGCCATCGAACCCCCTTTCCCGCGACTGTCGTGCCCGCGCCATAGCGGCTGCGACGCGCAATCGCCATCTGGCCGCCTCCTGGGCGGCTTTTTTTATTGGAGCCGCACATGGCCAAACTCAATAGGATCGTCAACGTGGCGATCTCCCTAAACACCACGGCGATCAAAGAGCAGAGCTTTTCTGACCTTCTCGTCCTGGGTGCCCACGCGATGAGCGTGAATCGCATCATGGTGGTGACCGAGCCTGGTGAATTGCTGGACCTGGGGATTGCCTCGAACGATCCGCTGTATGTGGCGGTGCGCGACGCCTTTAAGCAGATCCCCACGGTGACCCGCGTCTTCGTCGGCCGTCGGCAGGTGGACACGTCCCGGCTTACCGTCACGGCCGCTTCGCCATCGGATTATTCGGTCACGTTGACCTGGCGCGATGAGACGGGCGAAATCAAGATAGCGCAGGCGGCGGCTTCGGGCGACGCCAGCAGCACGCCTCAGACCATCGCGACTGCGCTGGTGGCCGCGGTGACCGCTGCCAATGCGCCGGTCACGGCGGTCGCGGTGGGCGCGGAAGTATCTATCACCGCAAACCAAACCGGCCAGGCGGTTGGGGTATCGGTTAAAGGAAACCTGCAGTTGGCGGCACCGGCAAGCACTGAAACGCCGTCCGCAGCTTTGAATGCATGCCTGCGTGAAAGCGCGGACTGGTACGGCGTGGCGCTGGCCAGCCGCGTCGAGGCGGACGTGCTGGACGCCGCGGACTGGGTCGAGTCGAACGAGCGATTGTTTGGCGTTTCCAGCGACCAGGCCGGCATCATCGACGCCGCCGTGTCCAACGACATCGCCTCCAAGTGCCAGCAGAAGCAGTACTTCCGAACGCACGTCTGGTACCACGGTCAGGCGGGCACGGAAGCCCTTGAAGCGGCGATCGCGGCCAATCGCTTTACCTATTACCCCGGTGGTGAAACGTGGGCGAACGCGCGGCTGGCGGGCGTCACCTATGACAACTTGGCCGAGGGCCAAGCGCTGGCTGCGCACGCCAAGAATGCCAACACCTTCGAGCAGATGCGCAATTTCGCGGTGACGCAGAACGGAAAGGTCGCGGCGGGCGAGTGGATCGACGTGATCCGCGGGCGTGACTGGCTGGCCGAGCAGGTCAAGATCAACGTTGCTTCCCAGTTGATCAACGCCGACGGCAAGGTGCCGTACACCGACGCCGGCATCCTGGTCATTGTCAACGGCATCCGGCAGGCGCTGATGCTGGGCCAGGCCCGGGGGCTGATCGCCCCGGACGAAATCGATGACGCCGGCCGGAAGATTCCGGGCTTCGTCATTACCGTGCCGCGCGCGGCCAGCATTTCGTCGAACGACAAAGCGAACCGCATCTTGCGCGACCTGAAGTTCACGGCGCGCCTCGCGGGTGCCATCCACGTTGCCGAAATCAAAGGCAACCTGACCTATCAACAACTGTAATCGGGGTGCAAAAGCATGTCCGTTAAAACTTACGCACCGAATCAGGTGAAGATCGTCATGGGCGCGCTGCCCCTGTCGGGCCTGGCCGAAGACACCTTTGTGACGGTGGCTGAAATCGGCGAGGGCATTTCGTCCGTCGCTGGCGTCGATGGCGAGGTGGCCCGTTCCATGTCGCGGGATTCCCGCCTGCGCATCACCGTCACGCTGATGCAAACCAGCGCCAGCAATGCGGCGCTGACCGCACTCCACCAGGCCGACAAATCGACCGATGGCAACGGCGCCGTGCCGGTGGCTATTACCGATCTGCGCGGCACCTCGCTTCACGCATCGGATTCCGCCTGGATTGTGAAGACGCCGGACGCGGGCTACGGCCCCAAGGTGGGCACGCGCGAGTGGACCATCGAAACTGGGCCGGCAATCAACGTTGTGGGGGGTAACACCTGATGAGCGCCATCAAAGAAGTCACGATCGGGACCACTATCTTTCGCATTTCCCGATTCGACCCGTTTCGCCAGTTGAAGCTGCTGGGCGACCTTCAGAAGGAAGTCCTGCCGGCCGCCGGGTCGATGATGGCCGCCGTGTTTGGCGGCGAGGGCGAGGCGCAAGCCAAGGACGAGCAGGCGATGCTGCAAGCATTCCGCGACCTGTCCGCCCGGCTCGGTGGCGATGCCCTAGCGGGTTGGGCCGATCGGCTGATAGACGCCGAGCTGGTCACGTTCGAATTGGCCGGCCGCGATCCGCAGAAGCTGACGGCCGCCCATCGGGGCATGGCGTTTTCCGATTTTTCGGAAATCCTGGAGCTGCTCTTTCACGTCCTTGAGCACAACTTCGCCGGCCCTTTGGTGCGCTGGGCCGGCCGCTTTGGTCCGGCCCGCGAGACGCTGGCGAAGCTGTCGGCCGGTTCGAACCAGGCTTCGAACGAGAGCTAATCATCTGGCGGCCCATTCTGGCCCGCCTTGTCAGCCTGGACGCCGTTAAGCGCGGCGACATAGATCTGCTGGACATCCTGAAGCTGAACGCTCTGATGGATGCCCAGGAGGCCGCTCAGGCGGCGGCGCAGAGGAAAATGGGGTAGCGATGACTACGGTACGCGAACTGGTGACGCTGCTGCGTTACGAGGTGGATGAGTCTGGGCTGAAAAAGTACCAGCAGTCCTATCAAGCGGCCCAGGCCGCCATGGGTGCGGCCAGTGCGAAGACTGTTCGGGCCATGCGCCAGGCAGTCGTCGGCGCCGGTGTGCACCCAAGTGTATGGGCGCCGCGTCCGATGCCTGCGCCTGTAGTGTCTCAGCGTCCGCCGGCTCCTCTCGCGCCGGCTGTCAGCGCGCCGACGCCGGCAGTGCCTCGCGCTGCGCCGCAGGCGCCCCGCATGCCCGTGTATACCGCACGGCGCGGGCGGCCTGTGTCCTTCCCCGTGGACGCGTCCGGCGCGCGTGGCAAGTTTTCGCAGATCCAGGGTGCGTATAACGGCCTCATGGGGCGCGTGCGGGCCGGGTTGCATACCGTGCGCGAGGTCGGTATTGGAACGTGGCAGGGTATCCGCCTGGGGATCCAGGACGCGCGCCAAGCGCAGGACCGTATGACGCGGGCGCAATGGCAGGGCGTGCGCGCAATCAAGGAGCAGCAGAGCGCGTTTTCCGGACTGCGAGGGATCATCAGCGCGGTTCTAGGCGTTTCCTTGGTCAAGCGGATCTTTGGCGGTATCGACGCGTGGGGCCAGATGGAAGCGCGGATGCGGCAGGCTACTGCCTCGGCGCAAGAATATGCCGAGGTGGACAAGGACCTGGCGCGGATCTCCCGCGTTTCGTACAAGTCCTACGCCGACAACGCGGAACTGTTCGTGCGCACCCGGCGCACGATGGCCGATCTTGGCAAGACGACTCAGGACACGATTGACGTGACTGAAAGCTTGTCGCTGGGCATGGCGCTTTCCAGCACTAAGGCGCAGGACCAAGAATCAGTCATTTCTTCGCTGACCAAAGCCATCATGCAGGGCAAGGTCGGCATGGACGAGTACAGCACGCTTATGCGTGCGGCGCCGCGCCTGCAGGTTGCCCTGGCCGATGGACTGGGCATCACGACGGCCATGCTTTTGGAGCAGGTGAAAGCGGGCAAAGTGACGACGGATCGGTTCCTGCCGGCGCTGCAAACGCAGTTGGCCAAGATGCGAATCGAGGCCGAGAGCATGCCGGTTACCGTCGCGGACGCCATGACGGTGTGGAATGACGCATTTGATCGGTTCTTCGGCAAGACTCTGACGGCTGGGCGCACGGTGGTGCTTGGCGTGACCAAGTCGATCGAGTTCATGGCCGATCACATCGCCACGTTGGTCAAACTTCTCGCGCTCACGGGCGCGACCTGGGGCCTGGTCAAGTTGCGCGGCTGGTTGCGGCTGGCCACGTTTCAATCGGGCGGGCTGACGCGATCACTGATCGGCGCCGCTAGGGCTGCGATCGGGCTGGATAGCGCCATGGCATTGCGCCGCGGCCCTGCTGGCGCTCTTCGAATGCTTGCCCTCTGGCGTCGGTCGCTGGCGCCGTTGTTGCGCATGGCCGCGGTCCTCACCACCATTTACCTGATTGGCGACGACATTGCCGGTTGGCTGCGTGGTGATATTTCTGTGACCGGTGAACTGATCGGCCGCGTGGAGGAATGGCGCGAGGAGATCGACGCGGTAAGAGCTGTTCTGGTCGATGTGAAGGACTTGCTCGGTGGCGCAGGCCAAGAGTTGGAGCCGTGGATCAAGAAGTGGGGAACGGTGTCCGTGCTCGCCTACGGCCTGTGGAAAATTCTGTCACCCGTTCGCGGGTTGATCATGTTCCTCGCCCGTACGGCGGTGCCACTCCTATGGCGGGCTTTTGCAATGACGCCCATCGGCCGGATCGTCACGGGCGTCGTCCTGCTCGCGACTACGCTCTGGGAAATCTGGAAAAACTGGGATCAGATCAAAGCCCGCATCGCGGCGTCGTGGGAAGCACTGAAGGCCAAGGTGAAGGGGACATTCCTGGAACCGGTGTTGCAGTACTTCGAAGAGCTTTGGGCCTTTTGGGCGAAGATTTTTAAGGGTGTCATCGCAGGGTTCAAGGGTGATTGGGACGGCGCAATAAAGCACTGGCGCGAGGCGTTCACCGGTGTCTGGACCTATTTTGACGACATCGGCGGCAAGATGATCGCCAAAATCAAGGAAATCGGCGGGGCAATTCAGACCTGGATTAACGACAAGGTCGAGGCCGCCAAAAATTGGTTCAAGGGGCTGCTGCCCCCGGACGCTGACGAGGAAACCCGGGCAATCATGACGGGTCGCCGGCGCGCACCCTCTTTGGTAGACAAGCCGGCGTTCAGTGCGCTGATCAACGGTGGCACATTGCCAATCGTCTCTAGCGGAACGGTCGCGCAAGCCGGCGTTTCCGCAGGGCGCGGTGCGGTGAAGGTCGAGAACCACACGGACATCACCGTGAACGCTCCGAATTCCAATCCGGACAGCGTGGCGAATGCAACGCAACGCGGTATGAACGTCGGACGCCAGCGCACGGTCGACGCCATGTCGCGGTTTTTCGTCACCGGGGTTGAAGAGGGCCGGTAAAGAAGGGGCTGAGCATGAGCTTTGTGGCAATGATTTTTGGCTGGAATGGCGGCACCAGCATCGGCGCGGTGCCGCTGGACGCGCTGGTGAGTGAGAAGACGTCACTCAACAGTCGCGCCACCGACTACGCCGTTGAAGATGGCCCGCCTGTGACTGACCATGTGGTGCAGGAATCGGAATTGTTGACCCTTGATGGCTGGGTCACAGCAGCGGAGGTGTCACTGCTCGGGGGGCTTGTGGAAGGCGCTGTCAGTGCGCTTCGCACCGGCGGTTCGCTAGGGGGACTTTCCGCAAAGGCAGGCCGTTCCAAGCTGATCAGCGCAAAAGACGCGCTGCGCAAGATCCACGCGGACCGACTGCCCATCACCGTGACGACCGGGTTGGACGTGTACGTGGACGTGGTCATGGAGCGATGTGAGATCGGCCGGACCAATGAGGGCGGGGACCGATTCGAAATATCCGCTGATTTCAAACGGATCCGCAAGGTGACATTGCGGCAGGCTGACATTCCTCCTGAGAAAACCTCGGGCAGCGCCACCGGCAAAGCTGGACAGACCAAGGCCAACGCCGGCAAGACCAACGGTGTCGAGGCGACGCCGAAGCAAAAGACGGATTTCAGCAAAATGACGGGGTGGGGCGAATGATAGTCATGCCAGTGCTGGACGCGAATGACAGCCTCACCGAGGTGGAGTTGAATGGCCTGACCTACTTCCTGCGCCTGTCCTGGAATAGCGAGGCCGAGTTGTGGGTTCTCGCGGTTGAGAACGCCTACAACGAGGTCATCGTCGCGGGCGTGGCGGTGGTGCCCGACACTCCACTGCTCGCCGGCTATCGGCATTTGGATGTGCCGGCGGGAGAACTGGTGGCGCTGGCACCGGACCGGCGCGACACGGTAAGCCGGGCGGCGTTGCCGGCGGGCGATGTCGCGCTCATTTACGTCGACGCGGAGGAAATCGCTGATGGCCAGGTTTAACCGTGTCTACCGGCTCCTTGTGGGCAAAGGCGGCGCAAAAGGCCTGGAAATTCTGCCTCCGATTCGGATGACATTCGATATTTCGAAGGATGCCGATGAGGAGCCGAACGATCACACAATCTGCATATATAACCTGGCGGCCGCCACCCGTAAGGCGCTGGAAGAGCCAGATTTGCGATGCGTCTTGTACGCGGGCTACGCGGAGGAGGGCGGGCCGCTGCTGATGGCGTCCGGCAGTGTGGTCTTTGCGTACACGAGGTTCGAACAGCCTGACGTGGTGACCGAGCTGATCGTGAAGGACGGATTTGCCGAAGTTCGAGACACCGCTGTATCCATAGGCCTGGGGCCAGGCGCGCAGGCGAGCGTCATCATTCGGGATATTGCCCGCCAAATGGGTCTGCCTCTCGTGATGGCCGATGATGTCCCGGACCGGCGCTGGCAGCAGGGTTTCTCTTTCTATGGAGCTGCGCGTACGGCGCTGCACAAGGTCACCCAGGGTACCGGCCTTGAATGGTCGATCCAGAATCAGCAGCTTCAGGTTGTGCAGCGTCGAGGCACTACGCGGCGCCAGGCCGTGGTGTTGGCCGCCGACACTGGGCTGCTGGGGTATCCGGAGCGCACGCGCGAGGCGGCGCGGGAAAAGGCGAAGGTCAAGGACAAATCCACCGGTGATGACGTCAACCTGGTCAGCGCGCGCCAGCAACGCGACGGCTGGCGGGTGACGTCTTTGCTGTTGCCAACCATCAATCCGGGCGACCTGGTCAAGCTGGAGAGCCGGTCGGTGGAGGCATTCCAGCGCGTCGAGGCCGTGCGGCACACCGGTGACAGCGAGGGCGGGGACTGGCAAACCGAACTGGAACTGGTGGACAGGTCGGCGCCGCCGAGGAAGAAGGGTTAGACATGAGCAACATGATCAAGATGATGCGCGCGGTGATCGCGTCCGAGCTCGCCGAAGTCTACACAACTCTGCCGGGTGAGGTGGTTGCCTACGACGGGACATTCGTGACGGCGCGGCCGGCACTAGCCAAGCGCCTGGCCAACGGCGAGGCCCTGGCACCGCCCCAGGTCGTCCGCGTGCCGGTGTGCTGGCCCGTAGGCGATGTGAATGGCGCGCAGGCACTTATCTCGGTGCCGCTGAAACCCGGTGACGCGGTGAAGCTGTCGTTCTCTGCGCGCGCGCTGGAGAACTGGCTGGCGGGCGACAACGGGCCGCCCGACGATCCCCGGCAGTTCGACTTGTCTGACGCCTTCGCATCGCCATTGGTTCGTCCAGGCACGATGGCGGCCGATACCGAAAACGTCAGCATTCAGTACGGGCCGGCGACGATGAAGCTGTCGCCCTCCGGCGACCTTACATTCCAGGTCAAAACCTGGACGGTTCAAGCCCAGCAAACAACTTTCAACACGCCGCTGACCGTCAATGGCCCGCTGCTCTATACGCAGGGCATGGCAGGCGAGGGCGGCGAAGGCGGGGCATCCATGCGGATCCGCGGCGGTGTGGCCTATGAAGGCGGCGCGATCACACACAACGGCAAGAACATCGGCGACAGCCACCGTCACCCTTATGCCGGCGGAATCACGGAGGGCCCCACCTGATGGCTTTGGATCTCGCACTTGCGTCCGATCACGACTTGGACGTGGACTTGCTCGGTCGCACATCCTTCGTGGATGGCGCCGACCGGATCGCGCAACAGGTGAAGGTCACGCTGCTGGCATTTATGGGCGAGTGGTTCCTCGATACGACGTTCGGCGTGCCGTATCTGCAGGACATTTTGGTCAAGGCACCCGACCGCGCGAGTATCGAAGGAATTCTTCGCTCCCGAATCAAGGCCGTGCCCGGAGTGGAGCGTGTTCGTAGCCTGGATCTTCAGATCGAACGGCAACTGCGCGTCCTTCGCGTCGCCTTTGACGCCGACACGACGGCGGGGCGACTTCAACGGGTTGTCGAGCTGGGCACCCCCTAAACCATTTCTATTGAGGTATCTATGGCCTACGGTGTAACGCCGGATGGGTTCGTGCGCCCGCGGCTGCCCGAAATCCGGCAGGAGATCGTGGCGGACTTGCGCGCACGTATGCAAGCGGCCGGCTTTGGCGGGACAGTAGAAACCCGCCCTGACAGCGTGACGGGTCTTTTGATCGACACCTTTGCCGAACGCGAAGCTGCGCTATGGGAGCAAGCCGAGGGCGTCTATTACGCCATGTACCCCGGTTCAGCGACCGGTATTTCTTTGGACCGGGCGGTGTCTTTCACCGGCGTATCGCGGTACCGCGACGAGGCATCGCGTGCATACGTGGTCTTGTACGGATCGGCGGGAACATCGGTGCCGGCCGGCGCACAGATCCGCCATCGGGTAAGCCAGAATCTTTGGGCGATCGCGAGCGAGACACCAATCCTCCCTGGTGCGGCCGCCGATATCACGCTTAAGCCTGAAGTCGCCCCGAACACCGAATACCGGATCTCGATCGACGGCGCTCCCTACGTCTACGCCACGGGGCCGACGGCCAATCTGCCACAGGTGCTTGCCGGCCTGGTCGCCGCGCTTTCTCCCAGCGGCTTTGAAGTGTCGAGCGATGGTGTCGTTGTGCGGATCCAAACTGACGGACGAGTGGCGGCGGCATTTAGCTGGTCTGCGTCGATCGCATTAATCCAGCTCGGCTCGCCCGCCCTGGCGTTCACATTGCAGGCTTCCACGGAAGGCGCGGCAGAGGGCGACTTGGATGGAATCGTGACACAGGTCGATGGTTGGAGTGCTGTCTCGAATCTCCAGGCGGGTGTGGCGGGGCGATTGGCAGAGAACGGCGCAGAATTACGCGCGCGCTATTCGACGGGCCTGTTCAGACTAGGCGCGGCGACCCTGCCGAGCATTGCGCCCAATGTCCGGGATCGAGTCGCAGGGGTGCGCACGGTCAAGGTGTTCATGAACAATACCGACGTGGCCGACCAGCTAGGACGACCGCCTCATAGTGTGCATGTGGTGGCAGACGGCGGCCTTGACGATGAAGTCGCGGAAGCGATATTTCGGGTGGTCGCCGCGGGGATTGATACCTATGGGCAGCATCTCGTCGTGGTTCGAGACGACGAGGGCGCCGAGCATCCCATCCGGTTTGATCGGCCGGAGCGTGTGTACGTCTGGGTGCGCTGCGTGACCACACTACTGCCGCCGTCGGAGCAAGCGTTCCCGCCGGGTGGACTCAAGGAAATCGCGGACAACTTGGCCGCCGCCGGCGAGGCATTCGTCATTGGTGAGGACGTCATATTGCAGCGGCTGTACGGCGCCATTTATCGCACCGCGGGCCTAGCCTCGGTCGACCTGCGGTTGGCGCATTCGACCAGCGCCGCCTTCGTGCCCCAGCCTACCGATTTCGCCGCGGCAAACATCAGCATCCAGGATTTCCAGGTTGCCGCATTCGACCTGTCACGAATCGAGGTGATCTGATGGACCTTCGCCAAGATCACGCGGGCGTCGCCTGGGGACACTGGTTGGGGCAGTTCCAGGCAAAGCCACGCCTGCAGGCGCTGGTGAAGGCGCTACTCAAGCCGGCCGAAGGCATCCAGGGCGCGCTGCGGGCGCTTTATGAAGACCGCTGGCTGGATACGGCAGTCGGCAGGCAACTGGATGGTATCGGCGAAATCGTCGGCCTGCCGCGCGTCATCGACGAGGCGATCTACATCCAGTTCTTCGGATTCCAGGGGCAGCCGAATGTCGGGGGCTTCGGGCAAGCGCGGTTTCGTCGTGCCAATGAAAACCCCGTTGCGGGGTCTGCCACGTTGCTGGATGCGGAGTACCGCAAGCTTCTGTACTGGAAGATCGCCCTGAACAATGGTCACGGTACGGCGCCAGAAATCGCCAGTTCGTTGAAGCCCATCTTCGATGTGGCGCGCGTGGTCGTGCAGAACGCCGGCAACGCAAAGATTCGGATCTGGGTGAGCCGGATTCCCGGCCCCAACGATCCGCTTATGGCCAACCCCTACAAGTGGGTGCCTCAAGCCGCCGGTGTCGGTGTGCAACTTATTACCGGCTCAACGGAGAAGCCATTCGGCTTTCGTGAGCAAGGTTTCTATGGCTTTGGCGTCGGCGTGCTGGCGCGAGGAATTTGACTATGGCTGATCCCACCTTTTTCGAACTGTTCAAGTCCACTTGGGCGCAAAACGGCCTGACTGAAGGCATTACCGACCTTCAATACAAAACCGGCTGGGCTTACATCGGATCCGTGCCGCCGTCGGTCGAGCAATTCAATAAGGTCCAGCAGGTCACCGATGAGCGGCTGGCCTGGCTGTATCAGCAGCTTGAAGGTTTGGCGGCGGTGACGGGTCGGCCATTGGTCGCCACCAGCTCGGACGCGCTCAGCTATGCGCAGCAGAACCTAAATGCCAGCAATCTGACGTCCGGCACGGTTCCCGTCGCGCGGTTGTCGGGTACGGCGTCGTCACTTACCTCCGGGGCCGCCGCGAAATGGGTAACGGCGCGCACAATCGCCGCGAGCGGTGACGCCACTGGTTCGACGACATTCGACGGTTCGGCCAACGCATCCCTGTCATTGACCCTGGCGGCCAGCGGCGTTACCGCGGGCACCTATGGGAACGCCAACGCCTTGCCGACGTTCACCGTCGATGCTAAAGGCCGCGTGTCGGCCGCCGGCGAGGTGGCGCTTGGCAACGCAGCCACCGCGACGAAGCTGGCCACGACGCGCCAGTTCTCTGTAACGGGGGGAGCGACAGCGGCTGGCGTGAGCTTCGACGGATCGGGCAGCGTCGCTCTGGATGTGACAGCGCTAGATGTGTCCAAAGCTACAGCCGGCACGTTGCCTGTGGCACGGGGCGGCACCGGATTGGGCACCGTAGCCGCTGGCTCGTACTTAATGGGCGCAGGCGCCGACAGTTTGGTCCAGCGGACGCCGGCTCAAGTGTTCAGCGATATTGGTGTTTCCCAAGCCATTGCGGCTTACGTCGAGGGCAGCTTCCCCCGGATTTATTCGATTGCGGCGCTGCCTGCCACCAACGTCGGCCCGATTCTGGTGGCGGAAGCTGCCGAGGTGTGGATCTGGGTGGCCACCAGCTTTTTTACCGGCTACCGGTCTCCTCTTTGTGGCCGCCCGCTTGACGGTCATACGGTGGCTCCATTGGTCAACGAGATAGATGCTGTGGGAGGCGTCCTCCTGAAAGCGGCCTATGCCGGCCTCTGGGGCTATGCCCAAGAAAATGGCCTTGTAGTCACGCAGGCGAACTGGGAGGCGCGGAGAGGCGGCCACTACTTCGTCAATGTGGACGAGAACACGTTTCGCGTTCCAGACCTGCGCGACATGTTCCGTCGTTTCACTGGGACTGACGCTGACACTGCAAATGCGAGAGTGTTGGGCAGCAGGCAAGGTGATGGATTGCGCAGCCATCTGCACACTTTGCCTAATGCCACCTGGGACGCGTTCAGCGGAACGTCGTCTATGGGCTCCGCTAGCGGTTCATCGGGCACTGTCATAAGTCGTTCGACCACGTCTGCTGGTGGTGCTGAAACCCGGCCGGTGAACGTTGCTTACCACCCGCGCATCCATGCTTGATGTCTGCCTCACTGCAAATGCAAGGGCATTGGGTTCTAAGCAATCCGACCAGTTTCGAAGCCACGGCCACGCGCAGAACGCGGCCACGCTGGACCGGAGCGGCAATGCCAATGCTGCGGGCGGCACGCTGCTGGCTGTGCGCAATCTCGGGGAGGGCTTAACTACCTTGGCTACAGGCGGGGCAGAAACCCGGCCGATGAACACGGCGTATCACCCGAGGATCCACGCCTAGATCACGCATGAATGCGAGGGTTGTAGGCAACGTTCACGCCGCGCGTTTCCGCGCCGCCGGAAGCAAGGGTGACCCCGCCGCTCGGGCTTCCGCCCGAGCGGCCGACATCATTAGCATTGGGCGTTGCGCTCGTTTGCAAATTGCTGGGGCCTGCTGTGAGCGTATGGGCGTGGCTACGCAGGCTGTCACCCTGGCGGCTTCCGAGTGTCCTCGCATTTGCAGTGAGGCGGACGTCATGCATGGATCCTTGGGTGAAACGCCACGTTTTTGCCACGGCTTTCGCTCGATGTACGGGCTACTCGGGACGCATCGAACGTGAGGGTGTTCTGGGACAAGCCGGTTCCTACCAGCAACCGCGAAGCGCCCGTGGTCCCGGATGCAACCGTTACGTTGAAGGGGCCACTGGGTGCGTTCAGAATGGGTGCCCCGCCAGAATCATCAGGCCGAAACTGGAACTGGCCAGCGATGTTCTGCAGGGCATCGGCCTGTCGGCTTCCCAACCCTCTCGCATTTGCAGTGCAAATTCCATTTACTAGGAGATCAGTATGCAGAAAGACGTATTTCAGACTGGCGACGACGGTCTTTATCTGTACAAGTCCGTCGCCAATGAGCTGGCGTTTACGCCGCGCGTGTTCAACATCCCCTATGGTGCTTACGAGGATGTGCCGCCGGAACCGCACGCAGGAAAATGGCCGCGACGAGTAGGCGAGGCTTGGATCATGGTCGACGACTATCGAACTACACCATTGTGGGTGGTGGAGACTGGCGCGCCGTACTCTGTCGGTGCCGAGCATGACGGCGCTGGCGGCAAAGTTAGCTACCCGGGTTGGGGCACGCTGCCGGCTTGGCTGACCACGGACGAGCCGCCGCGACCAGCTGAAGTGGATTCGAACGAGACTTAGGTTCTACGCCGCCAGAGGCAGAGCCTCCGCCTCGATATCGCGCTCACGGCGCATTTCTTCCAGTTGGCGCCGGCCCAATGGGCTGCGAACCAGCTTCTGGGCTAACTCTCGGCCGTGTGGGTGGTAGTAGCGCAGCAGCATTCGAGTGTCCACGTTGCCATTGACCTTGGCCAGCTCATGAATCTGGAACACCGTGGCGAGCTGCGAGGTGCCTTCGTGCCGAAGGTCGTGAAATCGCAGGTCGCGGAAGTATGCGGTGTTCGGCCGGCGACCATAACGTCGACACATATTTTCATAGCACAAGCGAGCGCGCCGCCGTGCGCGAATGAAGGCGCGCGTGACTGAGCCCGGCTGCATTGTGAAGATGCGGCCACGCAGGGGCTTGCCGGTGACCCACCGTCGCAGAGCCTCGCGCGCGCGTGGCTCTGCGGAACATTTCGCGCACGCCCATTTTTTGTATGTGGCAGGTGCACCACTCCGTGCATGAGGTCCAGGTGTTCGCGCACGATGCCGACCACCTCGGAGCGGCGCATGCCGGTTTCTTTGGCGACAGTGAGGATGGTGGGTAGCTCGATCGACCGGGTGGCGCGGATGATCCATTCCAGCTCCTTGCGGGGGCAGTGGTCTTCGGAGACGCCGCGCAATGTGATGCGGTCGAACAGCCGGCGGTCGCGCGCGTCGTCCACCGCTGGCCGACGCACCAACTGCACCGGATTGGCCAACTGGTCGAAACCCCAGTCTTTCCGGATCACCGTATAGACGTGGGACAGGAAGGCCATCCGCCGTACGACGGTGGCGGGCGCCTTGTCCTTCAGCCACTCGTCTCGCAGTTCGGTTAGGTCTGAGCTGCGAATCCGGTCAACCGGCCGGATGGCCAGGCGCGTAGCGCGCCAAACGCGCGCGATGGACTGTTCCGCCGCGTGGCCCTTCTTTGTGGATGAAACCTCGGCCAGATAGCGCGTCAGCGCTTCAGCCAAGGTAGGCGTGGATTTGCGGCGGGGCTGACGGCGGGACCAAGGTTTCATGGGCAAAAGGCCCGAGTTGTAACGCACATCCGTTTTTCTTGTTTTTTACTTTGCCCGCATGTGCGGGCTTTTTTTCGTCTTCAGGGGACGTTATGAACGATTGGGAAAGAACGCTTGCATGGCTGGCCGGCGTCGGCGCGTTGGTCGCAGTGGGCCGCGCACTAACGAACAAGGAGGCACTGTCATGGCGCGTAGTGGTCGGGCGCGTGATCCTCGGCAGTGCGCTGTCGACGGTCGTGACGCTGCTCTTGATTCCGTATCCGGATGCGCCCAAGCCCGTGTTAGTGGGGGCAGCCGCGGCCATGGGAATTTTGGGCGAGCAAGTTCTGGAGTTGGCGGTGCGCCGGCTCATCTCGTTCAAGCTGGGAGGTGACCCGAAATGAGCCAGTTCCAACTTTCGCAGCGAAGCCTGACACGACTCATCGGTGTGCACCCTGACCTTGTCGAAATCGTCAAACTGGCAATTCAGCGCACCACCGTCGATTTCATGGTGGTGGAGGGCGTCCGGACGCTGGCGCAGCAGCGCGAGTACGTGACCAAGGGCGCCAGCCAAACGATGAGCAGCTACCACCTGCCGCAGGCAGATGGCTTCGGCCACGCCGTCGACCTGGCGCCGCTGGTGCGCGGCGCGATTCCCTGGAACGATTGGCAGGCCTTCGCCGATCTGGCCGACGTGGTCAAGGCATGCGCCGCAGAGCTTGGCGTGCCGGTGGAGTGGGGCGGTGGATGGAAGTCGTTCAAGGACGGCCCGCATTTCCAGATCCCGCGCGATTGGAAGGGGCGGACATGATCGCCGCGCTTGTGAAGTCGCTGGGTGGGTGGAAAGGCTACGCCGCAACGGCGCTGGCCAGCGCGCTTGTAGCTGGTAGCGGTGTCTGGAAAGTGCAGAGCTGGCGGTCTGCGGCCGAAATCGCTGAGATGCGAGCCGATCAGTCGGACCGCGTCGCTGATTCGCAGCGCCAGGCGCGCGAGATCCTTGAGCGGCGCGTGGCCGAAGTCGGTCAGATTAACGAACGGAATGCCAAGGCCGAATGGGTCGCTTATGGGGGGATGCGCAATGCGCAAGTACAGGATGACGGCCTACGGGCTGATGTTGATGCTGGGCGCCAGCGGTTGCGCGTCAGTGCCGTCTGTCCCAGCAACAGCAGCGGAGTGCCCGCAGCCGGCGCCGCCGCCCGCCTGGGTGATGGAACCCGCCCCGAACTTGATCCTGCTGCTCGATCGGATTATTTCGCCCTCCGGGCTGGAATCCAGCGAGTGACTGCGCAGCTTGCTGCATGTCAGGCCAGGCTCCGCTAAGTCTCAGTACTTGAGCCGATCCAGGTTCTGAAGTCGCTTATGGCTACTACGTACTACTACGCAACGCGAGGAGGACTCAAAAAAAATGCCCCACCCCCTATAGGGAAGGGGGCGAGAGCCCGTACGCGAACCGGCAGACTCGCCTGCGGGCGGCAGAATTTACCACAGGCCTCTGGCCGATCCCCGATTTTTTTTGGAAATTCGCCAGGACAGCCCTCCTGACCATTTGAGGATCCGGAGTGCGCTACAGTCACTCAAAGTCTGGTAGGTTTTTTCGCTTAACCACCCGAGTTCCCAGGCCCTCATCTTAAGGCGGCGTTCTATGAGCGTCTCTCGAGCCTGGCCAGTCAAGGCACCGGCGCGATAGTAAGGGCAATCCCACAAGCTCAATCCAGCTCGGGCAGCTACTGCTCCCTCTTCCTGAATGTCGGGGCGCATTTCAGTGGCTCCGTTTGTGTTTCAAACTCACGCCGCTGGAACGTCCCCATTCTCGTTTCGCTTTCGCTTTTCAGGCGGCCTATGAGCCACGGTGACTGCGACGGTTCCGTCTGGCAGTCTGTACTTGCCATCGGCCAGCCAAATAACAGGCTCTCCTGTGGGAAGCGTGCATATGTATTGATGGGTCGGCGCTTCGCTCCCATTGCGTGTCACGGCCAGCCTCCTTTCAATGCGGCACGTTGAACGATCTGGAAGCTTTACGATTACATCAGACAGTCGTGAGCCACTAACCATTGCGAGTTCCTCCCGCAGTCATGGGATTTGCAATAGCAACATCAACGATCAAAAATTGGATTCCGGACCCGCGTACGGCATGCCAAGCACAGAGCAGAACTACGGGCACACATCATTCTTCCGGCAGCGAGAGTCGCCGGATATCAGATGGATATCCGATCGGAGCCAGGATCTGCTCTAGAAGGAAAATTACCCGTCGGTCGTTGTGCGCGCAATTCGGGAACGCTCTGGCTGTCACAGTTTCGCAACAGTGAGCGACCGCTTCGTTCTGCGCTGCCTAGGGCATGCGCCCGCACGCGAACTGTGTTGTTGAAGTCGGTCCAAAATTGACCCAGGATGAGTGCGATCGATTGATCGCCGTCGGGGCTTCGTTTTATCGAACGTTAGCTCGCGCCGAGGACTAACGGCGGACTTCGGTGTTGGGTGGCTGAACTAAATCTTCACTTCAAGCGGCCGCAAGAACGGCAGACGAAACTCGATTGAAGCTAAAGTACCTCCAAGGCTGGGCGCGCCGGGCCATGGGAGAGGATAGTGCCAAGTAGACAGCCTGTAGGAGCAGATGGGAAAGGTGCTGCCTGATGGGCTGATTAGGCGGACCGGGTGCCGAGCCACATTCGGGCCTGGGTGTCGCACCGTAGACTCGATCGGTGCATGGGAAGATGAAACCAGTGGCTTGGCATGCTCTCGTGCCTGGAATTGTACGCATTGGGTAAAATGAGCAATCCCATTTAGCGGCTTAGAACAAACAATATGTCCCGTGAGCTGATTCTTTATTGCGATGAGTCTGATATTTCAGGCAAGCATTTTGCGAATTTTTATGGAGGCGTGTTGGTCGAGTCAGCCCACCTTAATGAAGTGGTTTCGACACTGCAGGCAGCCAAGAATCGTCTCAACTTGGGGGCTGAAGTCAAATGGCAGAAGATTACCGAGGCCTATGCCGGCAAGTACATGGAGCTGATGGACGAAACCTTCGCGCTAATGCATGCCGGCAAGCTGAAAATGCGTGTTATGTTCACCCAGAACTATTTTGGAGCCAAGAAGCTTACGCCTGCGCAGCGGGAAAATAGTTTCTTCCTTCTTTACTACCAGTTCGTCAAACACGCATTTGGCTTCCGATATTGTGGAGGCGATCTTGGGCCAGCGAAGGTCCGCATTTATTTTGATAAACTACCGGACACCGACGAAAAATGCCTCGCCTTTAAGGGCTATGTGTCTGGGCTCAATGGAAGCCAAGCTTTCCGGGGAGCCGGACTGACGATCGCTGAGGATCAGCTGGCTGAGGTGGACTCCAAGGAGCACGTGCTATTGCAGTGCCTCGACGTCGTTCTCGGCGCGATGCAATTTCGTCTTAACGAAAAGCACAAGGAGAAGCCAGAGGGCGCGCGAGTGCGAGGAAAGCGAACCAGGGCAAAAGAGGCTGTCTACAAGCACGTTAACAGCCGAATCAGAGAGCTGTATCCCAATTTCAACATCGGAATAAGCACTGGTGGGGAGCCGGAGATGCGTTGGAAGCATCCGTACCGTCATTGGCTTTTCAAGCCTGCGGACCTCGAAATTCGGCCCCAATTTGCCAAGCGAAAATAGAAAAGCCCCGCGCCAGCTACATAAGTGTCCCAAGTGGAACTTGGGCGTTCGCTGAACGAAGGGCTAAGTGGAATTTACTCAAAATTGGCGGCGACGTCAACATCCACGCTCAGTGCCTGGGCCGAGTCTCCCTGTGGTGAGCTCCTGCGGCGCGTGATCGCGTTCTAGCAGTTAAAGTCGGGATCCAAGGTCCACGGCGAGCCTGGCGCTGTAACCCTAGCGGGGTGCCATCCCCTTCCGCAGCTCCCTGGACGTTTCCATCATTTCCTGGACGTCTTGACGCGTTCGATCACAGGATTCTTCCCACAGACCACTCATGAAATCATCGTAGGAGTCGCTATTGAGGCCTACCGGGCGCCTGATCCTCCGACCGCTAGTAGGCGCGCCGCGTAAGCCTTCAAGCTGGGCGAGATCCTCGTCCAGCGATCTGGGATCGGTGAACATTGGATGGGGGCATAGGTTATGTTCACCGTGCTTCCGATTAATAATGGCCAGCCCGAGTCCATCAGGAGAATTTAGTGAGTAAGCGGGATAGCGAGCCAGCAATGCCCACAGCATTCAAACCAGAGTTGCTGTTCTTTGTCCCAATATTGGGATATGCATTAGCGTATGCGTATGAGGCCGGTGCATACAAAGCTGCTGACGCCCCGTCGATTTTCATCGTGGTTTCAATTGCCCACATATTTCTAGGATGTATGAGCGTGGTGGTACCCCTTTTGAGTGTGGGATATGCTTCGTCCAAGAGTTCTAGGCGGATTATAGATAGGGGTTGGAGTGGGGCTCTGAATGTTCTGTTTTTTTCAATGCTTGGATATAGCCCGCTTGTTGTCTATGGGATCTGGAAAGACGATGCGAGCGCCTTATACTTCGGTGTGGCCAGCGGGGCTACGTTTGCAGCCGTAGTCCTCCTGTATGTTGTGAGGAAATCGCCTGGAGTCACAAAGTTCTTTGACGACCATGATCCAACGATAAGAAACCTGCTCGCAATAGGGGTTGTGACTTTGGTTGCCGTTTTCTTTGCGGCAGGCGCGGGAATGATCGCCGAACGGTCACGGGAGACTTACACCGTTCTAGACAATGGCTGTATTACCTATACTCGCGTTTTTCGAACAATTGGGGACACGGTTATCCTGTTTCCAGCGTATAGAGGTGTGGGAAACGCATACGAGCTGGTCTCACTGAGCAGCAGAGGCTTGCTGCGACTGAAGGACGTGAGTCGCGAGGAGTACAGGGCGGCTCTTGCGATGGTCGGACCTTGTGCTAGGTAGGGCGCAAGCTGCGTGGGAACACGCGAATTCGGCTGCTTTGACCGGTTAAGCGGTATAGAATAAGGGTAAGTTTGAGGGTAAGAATCCACGGGTGAAGTCGCTCTCTCCTTACAGATCAATGACCTAGGGGCGCAGTTGGATGCCAATACCGCCTACCAGAATACTTGCAAGAGGTGCCATGCACCGACATGAAAGCCGCATAAGTCTATGACTTTGCGGCTTTTTTGCATTCTGCCCGCCAACGCTCGGAGGGGGCGAACGCGTGACGCAGTCAGCGCCTGCATCAAGCAAGACCTGTTGCCGTGCATCAATTTTGCGCAAAAAGGACGGCGAGGAAAGTGGCCTTGATGGAATGATTGCCGCCGTCTGCGCTGATCGTAGAATCTCCTTAGTTCCTAAGGATGATTATGACGACAGGCCGTCTCCCAAGCCGGTATGGGTTGCTTTTGGTCCTTGTGCCAACTGTGGTGCTCACCGTGCTTTGTGGGGCAATCGGCTATTCGCTTGAAGCTTCGCACGCGGACGAGATCGTTGATCACAATAATGACCATCTACTTCGACGTTCGCTCGACATTGCCAATGAGCAAATCGCCACGATTATTGAGCTGAGCGCTCCGGCGGAATCATGTTCGGACGAGGACCTTGCCCGGATGAGGACGCGCCTCTTTAAGTCGAGGTATGCCGGCGACATCGCTCGGATTTCCGATGGGGCATTGAGATGCTCGGCCGTGTGGGGACGCTGGAAGGAACCGTATGCGCTTCCTCCTGGCGGGAAGCGCGTGCGCTACGGCATCACCCTGTGGAGAAATCTGACAAACCCGGTTCAGCCATCGTTCATTGGCGGGTTAGCGGCAAATGACCGCGTGGCGGTATTTATTATCCCTAATGCACTTGGCGAGGTGGAAGAGCACTCTGGCCGTTTGTGGGGACGGGCATTTTCAAGAGACGGAAGCACAATCCAGGAATTCGGTTCTCAGCCACATGCGACGAAAGACTCGGGTGTTAAGGGGCGGCTAGAGAGCTGGCTTGGGATAGTTCGGCATGGGGCCACGTGTTCGTCGGCGGGTGAACCCGACGTCTGTGTTGAGTCGTTTACCAGGGTGAATGCGCGCGTTTCCGTCCTGGTGTCAGCCCTGATCGGGATAGTACTGGGCGCGGCCAGTGGCATAGCGCTGTTCCTCTGGTGGCGAGGCTCAAACGGTTTGCGAGTGAGTATGGCCCGTGCTCTACGTCAAGAGAAAATACACGTTCGCTATCAGCCGCTTTGTTCTCTAGCAACAGGCAAAATGGTTGGCGCTGAAGCGCTTGCCCGCTGGACGCACGATGAAGTGGGGCCTATTCCTCCGGACACGTTCATTCCGTGGGTTGAGTCGATGGGACTCCGTCGACTTTTCACGAGATACATCATCCGCAATGCGATTGACGGCGTGCGGGAACGCTTGACCGCCGCACAGCCATTCTATTTGAGTGTCAATGTCTTTCCCGCAGATTTGGAAGACGACTTGTTCCTTGAATTTCTCGTTCATTGTGTAGCAGAGCGTGGAGTCTCGCCCGCGCGGATTGTGCTTGAAGTGACAGAGTCTGCGAGGTTCTCAACCACCTCACCGGCAGAACTGTTCAAGCGCTATCGCAAAGCGGGCTTCAGAGTCTTCCTGGACGATTTTGGCGTGGGGTATTCCAACCTTGGGAACGTCCTCCAATGGGACGTCAGCGGGATCAAGTTGGACAGAATTTTTGTCAGGTCAATTGGAGACGTTTCCAGCGCCACTCCGGTATTGGATCAAGTAATCGAAATGGCCAATCAACTGGACATTCAACTCGTCGTGGAAGGCATAGAAATGCGCAGGCAGGTTGACTACATACTAGAACGAGCGCCGCAGGCCGTAGGCCAGGGTTGGTTTTTTGGAAAACCAGTCCCGGCCAGCGAGCTGGACGAAGTGGTGATCGGCGCGGACCCGCACATGGAAGTGCGCTCCTCGTCTGCTGGTGGACGACGGCCCTTGGTGTTCGCAATGGTTCTAGAGCCCTGCAAAGCCGCGTAAATCTTAGACTTCGCGGTTTTTTGTTTTCAGCTTCTGCTCTGCATGCCGGCTGTTGCGTGGGTGCCTACGCCTGCGATCCGTGTCAATCAAAAACGTCAAAAAGCACATCGGCGACCACGGCGGTCGCGACCGCCACGAGGATCAGATCGGATCCTGCGACTCGCCATTCGTAGCCAGGATAGGCGGGCAGGCGAGCCAGCATCGGACCTGGGACCATCTTCTTTGCAATGCCCGGAGGCAGAGGCTTGCCGCGCGCCAGATTCTTACGGACGCCAGGCGGTAATGCGCTGTAACCCGACAACCCATACTCGTCCGCGTAGCCTCTGACGACCGAGATCGTGATGCCGGCGTGGCGCAGCGTCACGTTCGTGTCACCGGAATCGGCGGCTCCCCCTTTGGGCGAGCCGCCCTTATTGCCACTATTACCGTTGCCATTGCCTTTACCGTTGCCGTTGCCGTTGTTCTTATTGCCCTGGCCCTGGCCCGCGTTATCAGGTTTTCCTTTTCCTTCTGGCGGAGCGGCGACTGCGCTGCCACCCAAGTACAGACAACAGATCAGGGCAGCGGCATATTTCTTGATAGCGGGTGCATCCATGGATTGGCTCCTGGTCAGCCAAAAGTGGCAGTGAACCGATTCTAGGATGGTCGTAATCCTTTGGAGTAGGGGAGGAATTGATAAAGATGTAAGTGGAATTGGCTGCGGTGTTGATGCGAATTCATGGGGTTCCCGCTTCCTGCGTCGCACGGCCCGCTTGTTTGTTTTTCATCACCCCACGAATATTCAACGCGGCCAGCCCGACTTGAAGCGCGATCAGCGCAAACGCCCCATCGTGCATGCCCCATGCAATCCATAAGGCATTGCTAAATAGAAAGACCCAAAACCCCCATTGGCGTTTCGCTTTTCCTTGAGACGCCACGAGCCATGCGGCCGCCAGCGAGGTAAGCATCGCCGGCCATTGAAGAAAATCCCATAGTGCTTGCATGGTGCGGCTCTCGTTCACGCTTGCTGCGTCAGCGCAGTTTCCTGACGACACGCGCCAGTTTTGCGATGCCACCCGTGCCACTTGCGGCGCGGCCCATCAGCGCCGTGCCGGCAGCCGTCAGCACGGTGCGCTTGAACAGGGTTCGGCCCTTCAGACCGGCCACCATCAGCAATGCGCCCAAGCCAAATACGATCACATGCTCGCCTGGAAAGTCGGGCCGCCTGGCGTCGATGTCTTTTAATTCGCGAAGTCGCGAGCGATGCCCGTGCTCGACAGGTTCCATTTCCACAACGTTGTCGGATTTCATGGTGCTCCCCCAAAAATAGAAACTGGCTCCCACTCAGCAAGTGACATGCCAGGCGCTGCGTGCGCCAGTCCCGCGCCATATCTGATAAGGTCCGGCGTATCTTCTCCACCGGCCACACTATGCATAACTCCATCAAGGCTCTACTGCTGGTTCCTTGCCTTTGGCTGGGCGCTTGCGCCGTCAAGCCGCCGCCCGCAACGCAAGCGCAGCCCCGCATCGACGAGCTGCCCATGTACGGGGGCATGGATCGATCGGCCGCCGCGGCACTTCAGGCCAGCGACAAAAAGCTGGTTGCGGACGCGGTTCAAGCGTTCGGCTCCGCCGACAAGGCCTCGCGGGCGTGGGTGGCCCAGGGATACCGCTTCTATCAAGCCGACCAACTGGGCATGGCGATGCGCCGTTTCAACCAGGCTTGGCTGTTGAATCCGGATAACCCCGAGGCCTATGCCGGCTTTGCCGCCGTGCTGCATGACCAGGGCAAGTTCTGCCAAGCGATGAGCATGATGGATTTGGCGATCAGCCATGATCCGCCCACCTTTCAGGGCATTTATGCGGACGCGGGACGCATCGCGGCCCGCTGCGCGGCGGAAGACAAGACGCTGCCCCCTGAAGCACGGGTGGCGGCAACCGCCCGTTCCGACGAGTGGTACCGCAAAGGCGAGGCCGTCGAGCCGGATAAGGGGTATCTGTATTCGGCGTGGGCCACCGCCTATTACTGGCGGGGGCAATACGACCAAGCCTGGGCGATGGTGGTCAAGGCACGAGCGGCGGGCGGATCGCCCGGCCCGAAATTCATGGAAATGCTACGCGCCCAAATGCCGGAGCCACGCACATAGGCCGCCCATCATGGCGTTGAATACGGCTGCGCTGGCGGCATTTGCGATATTCTGCTGACCATCATGATCAAAGCTCTATGGTTGGCGTTGGGCTGCGTGATGCTGGCATTGGGCGTCATCGGCGCGTTCTTGCCGGTCATGCCGACGACGATTTTCCTGATTTTGGCGGTGGGCTGCTTTTCGCGCTCGTCTCCACGCCTGGAAAAATGGCTGCTGGATAGTCCGACTTACGGGCCGCCCCTGCGCATCTGGCGCGAACAGAAGGCCGTGTCGCGCAAGGGCAAGACGTACGCTTGTCTGGGCATGGCGCTGGGCTACGGCATTTTCTGGTGGAGCGCGCATCCGTCGTGGCCACTGGCGGCGGGCGTTGGCCTGTTCTTTCTGGCCAGCGCGGTGTATGTGCTGAGCCGCCCGGCACCCAGAACGACGGGTGCCAGCGCCAATGGCGAGCCGTCGCAACGCTAGAGGTTCCGCGCCGAAACGGCGCGGGGTATTCAGCCTGACGCGTTCAGTGTGAATGCCGGGGATCGCCGCGCGTTTCGATCACTTTCAGATATAGCGTTGCGGGCTCCAGGCAACCGCCGGTCGACAGTTGGCCGACCAGTTGCCGATAGAGTTCCTGCCAGGGCGTTTGCGGGGCCGGTGGCTGGTACGCCGGTTCCTGTTTACGCCGCTCCATTTCCGCGTCATCCACCAGCGCCGTCACGCTGCGTTGGTTCAGGTCGACGCGGATCTTGTCGCCCGTGCGCAGCAGCGCCAAGCCCCCGCCCGCGGCGGCTTCCGGTGACATATTCAGGATGGACGGGCTGGCCGAGGTGCCGCTTTGCCGACCGTCGCCCAGGCAAGGCAGCGAGTCCACGCCGCGCTTGATCAGGTGCGAGGGCGGGGCCATGTTGACAACCTCCGCGCTGCCCGGATAGCCCACGGTGCCGGCGCCGCGTATCACCAGGATGCAGTGTTCGTCGATGTTCAGGGACGGGTCTTCGATGCGGGCGTGATAGTCCTCGGGGCCTTCGAACACGATGGCGCGCGCCTCGAAGGCGTTCTCCGATCCCGGCTCTGACAGATAGGTGCGGCGGAAGGCTTCGCCCACGACCGACATCTTGATGATGGCGCTGTCGAAGAAGTTGCCGGACAGCACGATGAAACCGGCACGGTGCTTGAGCGGCGCCTCGCAGGTGCGGATGACGTCGGCGTCGCGGGTCTTGGAGGCGGCGGCGATGTCGCCGATGGTTTTGCCGGACACGGTGGCGCAGTCTGCGTGCAGGCGGCCCGCGGCCAGCAGTTCGTGCATGACGGCGGGCACGCCGCCCGCCCGGTGGAAGCCTTCGCCCAGGTGTTCGCCGGCTGGCACGCAATTGACCAGCAGCGGCACGTCTTCGCCCAGCCGCTGCCAATCGTCCAGGCTAAGGTCGATGCCGGCGTGGCGGGCCATGGCGATCAAATGCGGCGGACAGTTGCTGGACGCGCCCAGCGCCGACGCTACGACGATGGCGTTTTCAAAGGCCTGCCGGGTCAGGATGTGCGACGGTCGCAGGTCTTCGCGCACCATGTCGCAAATGCGCATGCCGGTGGCGTAAGCCATCTGCGCGCGTTCGCGATAAGGCGCGGGAATGCTGGCGCAGGTGGGCAGCGACATGCCCAGCGCTTCCGCCAGCGAGTTCATGGACAGCGCCGTGCCCATGGTGTTGCAGTGCCCGACCGACGGCGACGATGCCGTGGCCAGCGTCATGAAACCTTCGTAGTCCAGCTTGCCCGCCGCCATCAGGTTGCGGGCATGCCAGATGACGGTGCCCGAACCTACCCGCTGGCCGTCGTGCCAGCCGTCCAGCATCGGCCCGCCCGACAGCACGATGGCGGGCAGGTCAACCGTGGCGGCGGCCATCAGGCAAGCCGGGGTGGTTTTGTCGCAGCCGGTGGTCAGCACCACGCCGTCCAGCGGATAGCCGTGCAAGATCTCAACCAGACCCAGATAGGCCAGGTTGCGATCCAGCGCTGCCGTGGGCCGCCGGCCTTGTTCGGCCAGCGGATGTACTGGGAACTCCATCGGGATGCCGCCCGCGTCCCGGATACCCGCCTTGATGCGCTCGGCCAGCGCCAGGTGATGCCGGTTGCAGGGCGCCAGATCGCTGCCGGTCTGGGCAATGCCGATGATCGGCCGCCCAGACTGCAGCTCTTGCCGCGTCAGGCCGTAGTTAAGATAGCGCTCGACGTAGATCGCCGTCATATCGGCGTGCGAGGGGTCGTCGAACCATTTCTGGCTGCGCAATTTGCGGGGTATCTGAGACATGGGTGACTCGCTTGCTTCGCGTGGGCGTCAGTGATGAGACGTCAGTAATCAAGGCCCGAACATCAGGCCTTGCACCATCAGGCCTTAATTACGCGCCTTCTGGATCTCGTCGTTCATTTGCTTGATGAGGTCGGGCCCCAGCTCCTGGGTGTACTTGTCGACCACCGGCTGAACCTTTTCGCGCATGCGCGCCACTTCCTCGGGGCTGACCGTGTTGATCTTCATGCCGGCCTTTTCAAGCGTCGCCATGGCCTTGGTCGAATCCGCGCGGCTGTCCTTGCGCTCGAAATCGCGCGAGGCCGCGGCCGCCTGCCGGATCAGCTTCTGTTCGTCAGGCGACAAGGTGTCCCACCATTTCTTCGAGGCCAGCACCACCCACGGCGTGTAGACGTGGCGCGTGATGGTCAGGAAGGGCTGCACTTCGTAGAACTTGCTGCTTTGGATGGTGGTGATGGGGTTTTCCTGGCCATCGACCGTGCGCGTTTCCAAGGCGGTGAACAGTTCCGAGAACGGCATCGGCACGGCGTTCGCGCCCAGCGTGTTGAAGACGCCCAACGCGATCTGGTTCTGCATGACCCGCAGCTTGATGCCTTGCATGTCTTCCGCGCGCACGATCGGATGCTTGGAATTGGTCATGTTGCGAAAGCCGTTTTCCCAATAGACCAGTCCCACCAGGCCCTTGGCTTCCAGCTTCTTCAGCAGGTCCTGGCCCACCTTGCCGTCCAGCACGGCGTCGGCTTCCTTTTCGCTGTTGAACAGGAAGGGCAGGTCAAACACGCCAAATTCCTTGACCATGCCCGCCAATGGCGCGGTGGAACCCACCATCATTTCCTGTGCGCCGCCAGCCAGGGCGCCCTGCATTTGTTCATCGGAACCCAGTGTTGCGGAACCAAAGGTCCTCATCTTCAGCTTGCCGTCGCTGACTTTTTCAAGCTCTTGCGCCAGGAAGCGCGCGGCGCGGCCCTGGACGCTTTCTTCGTTCAGGCCGTAGCCGAAGCGGATCAGGCGCGGCTTGACGTCGGCCGCCGCGGCCACGCCGGCCACAGCGCAGGACAGCGCGGTAGCCAGCACAAGTAGACGGGTCTTGAATCGAATGGTCATGGTGCTCCTCCTTGGGGTTTTCTCTATGCCGCTAGTGCATCCAGCGTGCGGGTACGGTGATCAGTTCGGGGAAGATCACCAACAGAATCAGCAAGATCGCGTAGGCCACGACGTAGCGCCACACCCCCTTGCAGATAGTTTCCATATTGATGCGGGCCACGCCGCACACCACGTTCAGCACCGTGCCCACGGGCGGGGTCAAGAGACCCACGCAGCCCACCATGACGAACATGACGCCGAAGTAGACGGGGTCGATGCCGGCCTTGGTGACGACCGGCATCAGCACCGGCGCCAGAATCAGGATGGTGGGCGTGAGGTCCATGACCGTGCCGATCAGGATCAACAGAAGCAACAGCGCGAACATCAGCAGCTTGGGCTGGTCCATGATGGGCGCTAGCAGCGCGATAAGATCTTGCGGCATGTCGGCCAACGTGATCATGTAGGACGACACCATTGCGGCGGCCACCAGGAACATCACCACGGACGTGGTGCGCGCGGCGTTCACGAACAGCGGCACCAGGTCCCGCAGGCCGATCTCGCGGTAGACGAACAGGCTGACGATCAGCGCATAGACGGCGGCCACCACGGCCGCTTCGGTCGGTGTGAAGATGCCGCCACGCAAGCCGCCGATGATGATCACGGGCAACATCAGCGCCCACAGCGATTCGCGCAGCGCTTTCCAGCGCTTGCTCCAGGGTTCGCGTGGTGACGGCGTAATGCTGCCGTGCTTGCGCGCCACCCAGGTCCATACGGCCACCAAGGTCATGCCCATCATCAGCCCGGGCGCGATGCCGGCGAAGAACAGCTTGGTGATCGACACATTCGTGGCCACTCCAAAAATAATGAACGAGATGGACGGTGGAATGATGGGGGCGACGATGCCGCCCGCGGCGATCAAGCCCGAGGCCTGTCCGGCGTCGTAACCTTTTTCGCGCAACATGGGGATCAACAACGATCCGAGCGCGGCGGCATCGGCCACCGCCGAGCCGGAAAGGGCGGCCAGCAGCACACTGGCGAAAATGGCCACATAGCCCAGTCCGCCTTGGACGTGCCCGACAAACATGCTGGCCAGGCGCACGATTCGACGCGAAATGCCGCCAGCGTTCATGAGCTCGCCCGCCAGCATGAACAGCGGCACCGCCATCAGCGTGAAGCTGTTGGCGCCCGTCAACATGTTCTGCGCCAGGATCTGGGTGTCGAAGAAATTCAGTTGGAACATCATTGCCAGGGCACTGAGCAGCAGCGCGAAGGCAATCGGCATGCCCAGGGCAATCAGCCCAAGCAGCACAAGCAGGAAGACGGTCAGGATCATTGCGGGTTTCCGGGCGGGGCAGGGAGGCGGGTGCGGGGGAAGGCCGGGATCAGATGGCGGGGTCTTCCGGACTGGATTCCGCCGGCAAGGGGCCACCGGCCAGCACGCGGATGATGTCGACCACGGTCAGGATGCCCATGGCGACCGACGCGTACAGCGCCGCGCTGTTGAATACCGCCAGACGCATTCCCGTGACAGGCAGCACGGTGCCCATGCCGATCACGGTCTGTACCCAACTGCCTTGCGCCATCAGCCAAAGCACCCACAGCACCAGCAGTTGGCAGAACACATGCGACACGCGGCGGGCAGCGGGGCCGAAGCGATCGACCAGCATGGTGACGCCGATGTGCTGGTGATCGCGTAGCGCAATGACCGCGCCCAGGAAGATCAGCCAGACAAAGGCCAGGCGGGAGACTTCGTCTGACGCATTGATGCCGGAGTTGAACAGGTAGCGCAGCGCCACGTTGCCGAACAGCAGCACGACCATGACGACCAGACAGGCCACCATCAGCCAGGTCTGCAACTTGAAACACCAGTCAGCGGCGCGGGCCAACGGTGAACCGCCGGGCCGCCCGGAACGGGAAGCTTGCATGTTTGTCTCCTGCCCCGTTTTCCGGGGCTTTTTTCGCTTATGCTTTTGCGGATGTTAGCGCTAACATTTCGACTTTGGCAAGCCCCTCTTTTTGCGTCAGACTACGCGCTGCCCATCCGACCACGAGGCCCAATGTCCGTCCGTAAACCCCGAAGCTCACACGCCGGCCGCATCACCATGCAAGAGGTTGCACGCCGCGCGGGCGTCAGCGCCATCACGGTGTCGCGCGCGTTGCGCACGCCCGACAAGGTGGCTGAGGCCCTGCGCCTGCATATCGTCCGGGTTTGCCAGGAATTGGGATATGTACCCAACCACGCCGCCAGCGCCTTGGCGTCAGCGCGGTCGCAAACCGTGGTGGTGCTGATTCCGTCGCTGAGCAACGTGGTGTTTGTGGACATCATTTCCGGCATCAAGGAAGTGCTGGATCAGCAGGGGTATCACATGCTGATTGGGGTGACGGGGTATTCGCCTGACGCTGAAGAAGCCTTGCTGCGCAAGTATCTGCAGCATTCGCCGGACGGGGTGATCTTGACCGGTATCGACCACAATCCCGGCACGTGGGCGTTGCTGCGAACGCAGCGGATCGCCACGGTGCACACCATCGAAACACTGGCCGATGGCGAAGACATGAGCGTGGGTTTTTCGCAGTTTGATTCGGGCTATGCCGCTTGCCGCCACCTGGTGGAGCGCGGCCGTCGCCGCATCGGCATCATCGGCGCTCAGTTGGACCCACGCTCGTTGCGCCGCTGCGAAGGCGCGCGGCAGGCGCTGCGCGATGCGGGCTGCTACGACGCCACGCTGGAAATCATGACGCCGGAGAAATCGTCCATCAGCCTGGGGGCGTCCTTGCTGGACACCTTGCGCGCCCAGCATCCCGATTGCGATGCCGTGTTTTTCTGCAACGATGACCTGGCGCAGGGCGCGGTGTTTCAGTGCGGCAGGCTGGGCGTGCGCGTGCCCGAGCAGATGGCCATCATCGGCTTTCATGATCTGGCCGGCACCGCCTGGACCACGCCGCCTTTGTCGACCATTGCCACGCCGCGCTATCAGATTGGCTTGTCGGCGGCCGACCTGTTGATGCGGCACCTGGCCGGGGAACCCGTCGCCCAACGGCATGTGGACTTGGGCTTTACGCTGGTGCAGCGCGAAACCAGTTGAAGGGCGGCGTCAGGCCGCGCGGCGCAGCGCCAGGAACACGCCCGAAGCCATGATCAACCCCATGCCCGCCAATGCCATGGCGTCTGGCGGCCGCTGAAACCAGAACGTGCTGAACAAGACCGCCAGCAGCAGTTGGAAGTAATTCAAAGGGGCCAGCGTGGCGGCCGATACGCGTTGGAACGCGGAAATCAGCAGCACCTGCGCCAGGCCGCTGCATACGCCCAGCGCGATGATGAGCGTGGCGTCGGCTGGGCCAGGCCAGGGGTCTGGCAGGAAGAAGGGGGCGGGCAAGGCCGTGACGATCAGGCAGATGATCGCGGTATAGGCGTATTGCACGGGGCCGGGCACCTTGCCTGACAGCTTGCGCGTCAGCACCTGGAAAATCGCGTAGCACACGGCCGACACCGCCATCAACAGCGTGCCCAGCAGCGGCAAGTCGGAGCCTGGGCGCACAATCAAGAGCATGCCGGCAAAACCCACGGCTACCGCGACCCACTGCACGGGGCGCACCCGTTCTCGTAGCAACCAGGGCGACAGCGCCACCATGATGAGCGGCGAGGTGAAATAGATGGCCGTGGCTTCCGACAGCGGCATCCAGATCAGCGCGGTCATGAAGCATGTGGCCACCGTGGCGAGCGTTATCCCGCGCAGCACCAGCAATGGTTTCTCGGGCGCGTCGCGCAGGCGCAGGCCGGGACCGTGGCGCCATAGCATGTAGACCGCAAGGACAATGACGGCCAAATACCGCATCACGTTCAGGAAGGGCGCGGGGTAGCGCTCCAGCATGTGCTTGGAACCGGCGTCGAAGGTGGCGAACGCGACCAGCGCCGCGAAGAACAGCAGGATGCCCGCGTTGCGCGACGCGGTGGGGGCGGGCAGGACGAGGTCGGGAACGGAGGCCATGGAATGATGCGCGCGCGTCAGGCGCTGGCCCGCCCCATGCCTTGCAGGAAGGCGTCTAGCGCGGGGCCGATGGCCTGAACCATGTAGCCGCCTTCCTGCACCACGACGGTAGGCACACACAGGCTGGCCACGCGCGCGCCGATGTCGCGGTAGGCGTCGATGTCCAGCTTCAGTACGCTGATGGGGTCGTCTTTGTAAGTGTCGAAGCCCAATGCCAGCACCAGCGCTTGCGGTGCGTAGCCAGCAAGGGTCGACAATGCCGTATCCAGCGCGGCCAGGAAGGGATCGTTGCCCGATCCATGCGCAAGCGGCAGGTTCAGGTTGTAGCCTTCGCCCGCGCCGTGGCCACGTTCGTCGGCATAACCGGTATAGAACGGGTAATAGGCGCTGGGGTCGGCGTGCAGTGACACGGTCATGACGTCGGCGCGCTGGTAGAAAATGTTCTGGGTGCCGTCGCCATGGTGTGCGTCCACATCCAGCACCGCCACCTTGGACCAGGTTTGCAGCAAGCGGCTGGCCGCCGCTGCGCTGCTGTTCAGGTAGCAGAAGCCGCCAGCGCGGTCATGATGCGCGTGATGGCCGGACGGCCGGCACAGCGCGTAAGCCATGCCCCCCGTACTGGCGACGTGGTCGGCCGCCGCCACCGCGCTGTGGGTTGACCGCAGGGCCGAGCGCCAGGTGTGCGGGCCGATCGGGCAAGACAGGTCGCTTAGGTAGTAGCCCGTTTGCGCCACGATGGACGGCGACGGGCAGGGCCCGCGTCCGGTCTGTTCGACACGCCCGTTGTAGTAGGGCGACAGGTTGGGCAGGACTTCCGGCCCGGGATCCACGCCGGGCGCCTTCAGCGATTGCCAGCGCGTGTAGGCGGTTTCCAGGTAGTTCAGGTATGCGGCGCTATGAATGCTCTCTAGTGGCTTGCGGCCATAGTCGGAAGGCGCCTCGACCAGGATGCCCCGCGCCGCCAGCGCGCCTTGCAGGCTTTCCGCCCGGGACGGCAGATCGGTGGGGGCGCTGAGCCGGCCCAGCCGCATGAATTGCTGCGGAGTGTGCAGCAATTGTTCTTCCGAGAAAAACGCCTTCATGATGGTCCTCGCTGATGCGTCAGGCCTGCTTGATTTCGATTTCGACAAAAACGAATTCGGTATCGCCGGGATTGATGACGTTGTGCTCAACGCCAACCGGTCGATAGTAGGCGATGCCCGTCGTGAGCTGGCTGGTGACCTGGCCAGTGGGCGTGTCCAGCAGCAAAGGACCGGTGGTTTGTGGGACCACCACGTAGTTCATGCCATGGCGATGCCAGCCCGTTTCGCCACCGGGCGGAAAGCGCCATTCGGTGACGGTTACCAATTCGTTGTCGATCTGCACGGTGGGAACGGCGGCGGGACGTTGCACGAGGAATGCTCCTGAAGTGTTGGCTAAGGTCGGGAATGTGATCAGGCCATTGTCGCCTGGGTGGGGTCCCAGTGCTGGCCGGGCACGGCGGCGATCAACTGCCGTGTGTATTCATGCTGCGGCTTGTCGAAAATCTGTGACGGCGAGCCGTACTCGACAACTTTGCCGCGATGCATGACCAGCACCGAATTGCATATCTGCGCGGCAACCCGCAGGTCGTGCGTGATGAACACCAGCGCAATCTGCAAGCGCTGTTGCAGGTCATGCAGCAGTTGCAGCACCTGCGCCTGCACCGACACGTCCAGCGCTGATACCGATTCGTCGGCCACCAGCACCTTGGGCTCCAGGGCCAGCGCGCGCGCGATGCCGATGCGCTGGCGCTGCCCACCCGAAAACTGATTCGGGTAGCGGTCAAAGGCGGACGGGTCCATGCCTACCAGCGACAGCAGTTCGCGCACGCGGGCCTCGGCCTTCGCGCGCGGCACGCCATTGGCCACCGGGCCGTCGCTGATGATGCGGCCCACGGTGTGGCGCGGGTTTAGCGAGGCGAACGGGTCCTGGAAGATCATCTGGATATCGTGGCGCAGCGGGCGAAAACGCGACTCCGACATCTTGGCGATGTCCTGGCCGTTGAAGATCAATTGCCCGCCGTTGATGCCCACCAACTTCAGCAGGCATTTCCCGATGGTCGATTTTCCCGACCCCGATTCGCCCACGATGCCCAGCGTCTCGCCCCGCCGCACGGCGAAGCTGACGCCGTCCACGGCGCGCACTTCACGCTTGCCGCCCAGCCAGCCATGGCCGATCACGTAGGTTTTCTTCAGGTCTTTCACTTCCAGCACGGGCGCGTCGTCGGCCGTTGGCACGCGTTCTTCTCCACGGCGGTGCGGCACGGCCGCGATCAGCCGCTGGGTGTAAGGGTGGCGCGGTCGGTTCAAGACCTGGTCGGCGGGGCCTTGTTCCACCAAGATGCCTTTTTCCATGACGGCGACGCGATGGGCAATTTCGGCTACCACGCCAAAATCGTGCGTGACAAACATCACGCCCATGCCTTTTTCCTTCTGGATGCGGGCAATCAGCGCCAATATCTGCGCTTGCGTGGTGACGTCCAGTGCCGTGGTGGGTTCATCGGCGATCAGCAACGCGGGCTCCAGGGCTAGCGCCATGGCGATCATCACGCGCTGGCGTTGGCCGCCCGACAAGCGGAACGGGTAGACGTGGTAAAGCGTGGCCGGGTCCGGCAGGCCCACGAAGTCCAGCAGTTCCAGCGTGCGCCGCATGCGGTCGGCGCCGGGATAGGCGTTGTGGACACGCATCACTTCACTGATTTGTTCGCCCACGGTCATCAGCGGGTTCAGGGCCGACAGCGGCTCCTGGAAGATCATCGCCATGTCTTTGCCGCGCATGGCTTGCAGCGTGGCTTCGTCTTGCCGCAGCAGGTCTTGGCCACGGAACAGAATACGGCCCTGCTGCGGCGTCAGATAGTCGGGCAATAAACCCATGATGGCGTTGGCGCTCATGGACTTGCCCGAACCGGACTCGCCCACGATGCAGAGGATTTCGCCGGCGCGGATATCGTAGGAAACGTCCTGCACGGCGAAGGGGCGGTCGCCGCCCCGGGGCAGCGCAATGCTCAGGTTCTGGATGGATAGCAGAGGCGTGGCTTCGGTCATGTCGGCCTCCTATTCGCCGCGCTTGCGCAGTTGGGGGTTGAGGGCGTCGTTCAGGCCTTCGCCGATCAGGTTGATGGCCAGCACGGTCAGCAAGATGGCCACGCCGGGCCATACGCTCATCCACCAGGCTTCGCGGATCATGGTGCGCGCGGCACCGATCATGAAGCCCCAGCTCATCAGGTTGCGGTCGCCCAGGCCCAGGAAGGACAGGGACGATTCCGTCAGGATGGCGGTCGCCACCATGAACGAGGCCGACACAATGATGGGCGACATGGCGTTGGGCAGGATCTGGGTGCCGACGATGCGCGCGGGCGTCTGGCCGATGACGATGGCGGCCTGGACGAATTCGCGCTGCTTGAGCGTCATGAATTCCGAACGCACCAGCCGCGCCGCCGGTGGCCAGGACACCACGGCGATGGCCCCCATGATGGAATACACCGATGGGCTCAGGATGGCCACCAGCACCACCGCCATGGCCAATTGCGGAATGGTCTGGAAGAACTCGGTAAAGCGCATCAGCGCGTCGTCCACCCGGCCGCCGCAGTAGCCGGCCACCGACCCGATCAGTATCCCGAACAGCAGCGCCACCGCCGTTGACAGCAGACCCACCATCAGCGACACGCGCGCGCCCCACACAAGGCCCGCCGTGATGTCGCGCCCCAGCATGTCGGTACCGAAGGGGTAGGCGGCATTGGTGAACGGCGGAATCAAGGGGTCGGCCACCATCATCCAGGGCGACTCTTCATACAGCAGCGGGGCGGCCAGCGCCACGATCACAACAATCAGCATGATGGCAAGGCCAGCCACCGCGCCGTAGTTGCGCATATAACGTTGGGCAAAAGACTTCATGCGGCGGCTCCTTGCTGCGCACCGGCGCCAATGCGCGGATCGATCAGGCGGTACAGCACGTCGGTCAGCAGGTTGAACACCACCACCATGATGGAAGTGACGAGGAAGATACCCAGCAGCAATTGGTAGTCGCGTTGCAGCAGGGCGTCGAACATCAGGCGGCCGATGCCCGGCCACGCGAACACGGTTTCGGTCAGCACCGCGCCGCCGGCCATCTGGCCAAGCTGGATGCCGGCGAAGGTGATGACGGGCAGCAGGGCGTTGCGCAACACGTGGGCACGGATCACGCGGCTGGGGCTTACCCCCTTGGCGCGCGCCGTCTTCACGAAGTCCATGCCGATCACTTCCAGCATGGATGCCCGCGTCAAGCGCACGTAGACGGCCATGAAGAAGCAGCCGAGGGTCACCGTGGGCAGAATCAGATGCTGTGCGATATCCACGGCGCGGGCCCAGCCGGTCAAGCCGGCGCCCACCGTTTCCATGCCGAAGGCGGGCAGCCAGCCCAGCACCACGGAGAAGAGCAGGATGCCCATCAGCGACAGCCAGAACAAGGGCGTGGCGTACAACAGCAACGCGCCCGTCATGACCGAGCTGTCGATCCAGCGGCGCTTGTTGCGGTAGCGCGCCTTGGCGGCGACTACGCCCAGGAAAACGCCCAGCACGATGGAAAAAACAAAGGCGCAGGACATCAGCAGGAACGTCGCGGGCAGGCGCTCAACGATCAGGTCCAGCACCGGCACGTGGTTGCGATACGAAAAGCCCAGGTCCAGCTGCACCACGCCCTTCAGATACAGCATGAGCTGCGTCATGATGGGCTTGTCCAGCCCGAAGGCCACGCGCAACTGGTCGACGTAGGCGGCATCGCCCGCGCCGGCCTGGCCCGCCAGCACGGCGGCGGGGTCGCCGGGCGCGAGGCGAATCAGGAAGAAATTGATGATTACCACGCCCAGCACGACCACCAGGGCCTTGCCGATGCGGGACAACAGAAAAGACAGGAATTTCATGCTTGAAGTCCTTCTCAGGCTGGCGTGGGCAGCCAAGGGCATGCCCGCCGCGCGGCCGGGATCCGCCGCCGTGGGGATCTCCACGGCGGCGTCTTGCTGCGCTTACTTTTCGATGTAGACGTCGTCGAACGATTCGTTCAGGCCAATGGCGGTCTTGACCAGGTTCTTGACGTTGGCGCGATACAAGGTGGGGAATTCCATGTCCACCATGAAGCCGTTGGCCACTTCGTTGACCAGGGTCGTCTGCAGCTTGGAGTAGAGCTCCTGGCGCTTGGCCGGATCCACTTCAGAGGCGGCTGCTTCCCACTGCTTGTCGGTCTCGGGGTTGCTGTAGCCCTGCACGTTGGCAAACGGCGAACCCTTGACGATGTTCGACGAGATATACAGACGCTGCACGCCCAGCGCCGGGTCGCCGTACTGGTAGGTGAAGTTGGTGGTCAGGTCGAAGTCCCAGTTGCCGGTGCGGCTGGCCCAGCCGCCTGCATCCGTGGATTCCAGGTTCACCTTGAAGCCCAGTTGTTCCAGCGCCTGCTTGGTGTATTCGCCCAAGCGGTCCCAGGTGGAACCGTAGGGGAAGCTCAACTGGCGAATCGTGTAGTCCTCGGGCTTGATGCCCGATTCCTTGATCAGCGCACGCGCCTTTTTCATGTCGAACGGCATGGGCGGCGTGTTCTTGTCGTAGAACATTTCGGTGGTGACGAACGGGCCGGTCGACACCTTGCCCAGGCCGAAGAAGATATTGTTGACCACCATCTTGCGGTTCATTGCGGCCATGACCGCTTGACGCACCTTCAGATTGTCGAAGGGCGGCTTGCGCATGTTGAACAGCAGGTAGGCCTGCGGCGAGAACATTTCCCAGCCGGCCGTGGTGTATTCCACCTTGGGCAGGGCGCGCAGGCGCTTGATGTCGACGTTGTCCACGTCGCCGCCGCGCAGCACGTCCACGCTGCCGCGTTCAAAGGCCACCGCGCGCGAGGCCGCGTCCGGGATCACGTTGAACACCAACTCGTCCAGGTACGGCAGGCCCGGCTTCCAGTAGTTGGGGTTGCGCGTCAGCTTGATGTATTCGCCGCGCTTCCATTCCTTGAACATGAAGGGGCCCGTGCCCACCGGCTTCTGGTTGGCCGGATTGGTCATGAAGTCGGTGCCGGCATACAGATGCTTGGGCATCATGGGTGCGAAGCCCGGTTCGAACATCAGCATGAAGGCCGGGAAGGCGGTCTTCAGCTTGATGACGACGGTCTTGGCGTCGGGCGCGGTGACCGAATCGACGAACTTGTTCAGGATGACGCGGGCGCGGGCATGCGTCTTGGGCAGCATCTCGGCCAGCGAGAACACCACGTCTTCGGACGTGAATGGCTTGCCATCGTGCCACTTGACGTTGTCTTGCAGGTGGAAGGTGTAGGTCAAGCCATCGGCCGACGCCTCCCAGGATTTGGCCAGGCCCGGCATGGGCTTCAGGTTGGTGTCATAGGTCAGCAGGCTTTCGTAGATCTTGCCCGCGACGAATTGCGTGGGCCCCTGCTGGTTGATGGCCGTGACAATCACGGGCGGCTCGGGCTGAACAATCATGTTCAGGGTGCCGCCCTTGGTCTGGGCCAGGGCTTGGGTGGCGGGGAGCGCGGCCGCAAGGACCAATGCGCCGATGCTTAGGGAGAACCATTTCTTCGATTTCACTGCGAGCCTCCGGGCTGGAAAGGGACTGACAGGTGACCGCCGCTGCGCGGCGGATGCCGTGCTTTGACAAGCAAACCTTGTGCCACCTGGGTTTCTCAGGGGTACTACAGGTGAAGCCGCTACAGCCATGCTTCGTACAGGTGCTGGGTAAGGCAGGCCGCGCACCATTGCGGCGAAATCGGCAGTGCACCGCGGCGTGCCGGACGTGGTCGGCATGGGCGGCGCACTGATCAAGTTAAAACGTGGCCGCTAGCGCGCGGCGTTGGCTCGCGCCACCATGGCGTCAAGCAGGACGTTGCAACCGGCTTCCAGATGCTCGGGCTGCGCGTCTTCAATTTCGTTGTGGCTGATGCCGTCCTTGCACGGCACGAAGATCATGGCGGTAGGCGCCACCGCGGCCATATAGACGGCATCGTGGCCGGCGCCCGTCACGATGTTCATGGCGGGCAGGTGGCGGCTGGCCGCGCCCTGGCGAACCTTGTCCACCAGGTCGGTGTCGAACGGCGTGGGGCGGAAATACTGCACGTCTTTCAAATCGACTTGCACGCCATGGGCTACTGCGATGTCATCGCAAGCGCGCCGCCATTGCTGGTCCATGCGGGTCAAGGTGGCTTCGTCTTCGTGGCGCAGGTCGGCGGTAAAGCGGACCTGGCCCGGGATGACGTTGCGCGATCCGGGGTGCGCGTGGATTTCTCCAACAGTGCCGCGCCCGTGCGGCTGATGCGCGTTGGCAATGTTGATCACTGTCTGCACCAGAAAGCTGGCGGCGAACAGCGCGTCGCGGCGGATCGCCATCGGGGTGGGGCCGGCGTGCATTTCCATGCCCGTCACCGTGATGTCGTACCAACGCAGGCCCAGCGATCCGGTCACCACGCCGATGGTTTTTTCTTCGTGCTCCAGGATCGGGCCTTGCTCGATGTGGGCTTCGAAGTAGGCGTCCACCGGGCGCCCGCCCACAGGGTCCGTGCCGGCATAGCCGATGGCGGCAAGCTCGTCGCGCACCGAAATGCCCTGAGCGTCCCGCGCCGATAGCGCCGTCTCCAAGGGGAACTTCCCGGCGAACACGCCGGATCCCATCATCACCGGCACAAAGCGCGATCCTTCCTCGTTGGTCCAGATGGCCACTTCCAGCGGCGCTTCGGTCTGCACGCCAGCATCGTTCAGTGTGCGCATCACTTCAAGCCCGGCCAGCACGCCGTAACAGCCATCGAACTTGCCGCCGGTGGGCTGGGTATCGATGTGGCTGCCGGTCATGACGGGTGGCAAATCGTTGTTGCGCCCCGCGCGGCGCGCAAAAATGTTGCCCACCTGATCGACCCTTACGGTCATGCCGGCTTCGCGCATCCAGGCGGTGACCAGATCGCGGCCTTGGCCGTCAAGCGCGGTAAGCGCCAGGCGGCAGTTGCCGCCTTTGGGGGTTGCGCCAATTTGCGCCAGATCCATCAAGGACTGCCACAGCCGTTGGCCATTGATGGACAGGGAAGACGATGTCATGGGGCGCCTCGAGGGTCGGAAAGTGAGTCGAAGTCTTCACGCAGCCGTGCCAGGATGCCCAACAGATGTGTGTGCATGGCGTGGCGCGCGCGGATCGGATCTCGCGCCGTGATGGCGTTCAGAATGCGTTGATGCTCGGCCTGGGCGGCGGCCCAGGCTCGTGTGGTGACAAAGTAATCCTGCATGCGGCTGTACACCGAGCTGGCCTGGCTGAGGTTCCACAAGTGCGCCACGGCCGAGGCCAGCGCGGCGTTGCCGCAGGCCGCGCCAATGGCGCTGTGGAACGCGCGGTCATGGTCGCCGGGCGCGTCGGTCAGCGACATGGCCGCGTGAGCGTCGCGAATGACGGCAATCTGCGCGGGGGTGGCCTGGTGCGCGGCCAGCGCGGCGCATTCCGGTTCAATCAGCATGCGCGCTTCCAGCAGGTCAAAGGGGCCGATGTCGTCCTGGCCGGCTGGTACGGCTACGCCGCCGGCGGGCAGGGCGGGAAACGCGGCGCCATCGGGCGCGATGGTGACGAACACGCCCGTGCCCACCCGCACCTCTACGTAGCCTTCGATTTCCAGTGCGATCAAGGCTTCGCGGATCGACGCGCGGCTCACCTGCAGTTGTTCCGCCAGTTCGCGCTCGGATGGCAGGCGTCCGCCTCGCGCGAAGTCGCCCGCCCGGATGCGGCCGGCGATCTGGTCGGCAATCATTCGGTAAAGACGGGTGGCGGCGACAGCCTGGAAGGTGCTCATCAATGGGGCGGCGCTATGGCCTGGTGGTCAGGCCACCAATATAGGCACGCTGCCATTGAAATAGAAGGGAAATATTGCTATTTCAGGGAAAACGATCAGAGGGATTTCACGTCTTCCTATCTGGTGGTCAGGCCAGTTAGGAAGCGTGCAGCCGGCTATTGCTGTCCGTTGTCGCCGTCGGGTTCCGGCGTCTGCGTGAAGGCGCGGACCAGGCGGGCGATGCCGTCCAGTTCGTCATGGGCGCCGACGACCCATTCGGGTTGCTCGAACGGGCTGTCCGAGGGCGCGTTGTCCATGTTTGCTTTCAGGTCGTTAAGCAGTTCCAGCGCCATATCGGTGGCTTGGGGGCTGCTGCGGGTGGAAAGGGCAATGGCAATTGCCAGCGCTTGGCGCATGGCCAGCAGGCGGCCGTCCAGTTCAGTGCCCATGAGGCGTCCTTGTTATGCAACGTGAAAGGGGGCATTTTAAGGTCCGGGCGAGTCCCGCGCGCGGGTGCGGGCAGCGTTTGCGCCAGATCAAGATGCGTCGGCAGGCATGGGCGAATAATTCCGGGTATGCAAGCCGCCCTACGCCCATCCGAATCGCCGCCCGCGCCTGTCGTCGCCGCGCCCTTTTTTCCCCCTCAGTTGCTGGCCAGGCTGGACAAGAACGGGCCGCGCTATACGTCATATCCCACGGCTGACCGCTATCACGGCAATTTTGGCGAAGAAGACTATCGGCTGGCGCTGCGACAGCGGCGCGCCACCTCTCCGACCGAGCCCCTGTCGCTGTACGTGCACATTCCGTTTTGTGATTCGGTTTGCTATTACTGCGCGTGCAACAAGGTGGTGACCCGGCATCACGACCGCGCCGCCCGGTACCTGGATGCGCTGGCAAGCGAAATTGCGCTGCATGTCAACGAGCTGGGCGCGGGCGTTCCCGTGTCGCAACTGCATTTCGGCGGGGGCACGCCAACCTTTCTGTCCGACAACGAACTGACCCGCCTGATGCAGGACTTGCGGGCGGCTTTCCAGTTTGCGCCTGACGCCGAGATCTCGATCGAGGTCGATCCCCGCACGGCCACACCGCAGCGGCTGGCGCATTTGCGCGAATTGGGATTCAACCGGTTGAGCTTCGGCGTGCAGGATTTTGATGCGCGCGTGCAAAAGGCGGTGCATCGGGTGCAGTCGTTCGAAGACGTCCGGGCGCTGATGCAAAGCGCACGCGCGCTGGGCTATGACTCGGTCAATATGGATCTGATTTACGGGCTGCCGCTACAGACCACCGAATCGTTCGCTCGCACTATCCAGCAAGTGGTGGCGCTGCGCCCTGACCGCATTGCGCTGTACGCCTATGCGCATCTGCCCGAACGCTTCAAGCCTCAGCGCCGCATCAATGAAGCGGATTTGCCTGACCGCGCCACGCGCGTCGGTTTGCTCGGTTCCGCCATTGATGGCTTCCTGCAGCAGGGCTATACCTACATCGGTATGGACCACTTCGCGCTGAACACCGATGCGCTGGCGATCGCCAAGCAGCGCGGTGAATTGCATCGCAATTTTCAGGGCTACAGCACGCAGCCCGACCGTGACCTGATCGCGCTGGGCGTGTCGGCCATTGGCCAAATCGGCCACACCTACAGCCAGAACGCAAAGGGGCTGGATGCGTACTACGGCGCGATCGAATCCGGACATTTCGCGGTCGAGCGGGGCCTGGTGCTGTCGCCCGACGATCTGGTGCGGCGCGAAGTCATCATGGACATCATGTGCCAGGGGCGCGTGGACTTCGCCGCCTTCGAAACGCGCCATGGCCTGCGGTTCGGTGATTATTTCAGTCGCGAACTGCTGCAAATGGCCAATCTGGCCGAATTGGGTCTGGTCAACCTGCGGACGAGTGACGTGCAGGTGACCGGCTTGGGTTGGTATTTTGTGCGAGCTGTCGCGATGGTGTTCGACGGTTATCTGGGCAGCGTCAGCAGCACTGCCAGCTATTCCCGCATCATTTAGGATCGCCGCCGCGCGGTGGGTTCATTCGGCGAACTTTTCGCGCAGGTAGAGCGCAAGCGACAGGTCATCAGCCAACTGAAGTTTGCGCATGGCGCGGCGCTTGTGGGTGCTGATGGTCTTTTTGCTTCGCATGAGCCGCGTCGCAATCTGTGTGACCGACAGGCCCTGGCTGATATGGCGCAGGATTTCGACCTCTGATGTCGTCAGCATCGCATGCGGATGCGTGGGCAGCAGCGGGCGGATCTTGCCGTCCTGCACGGAAAGAAAACCATCCTGGCCGCTAAGCACGCCTCGAATGATCTCGGGCAGCAGCACCATGCCCCATTGTTTGGCCAGGTAGCCGTTGGCGCCAGCACGATAGGCGGCATATTGCGTTTCCTGCCGGTTTCCGGCTGAAAACGTGATGATCGAAAGCGTAGGGTGGTAGCGGCGCAAGCGGCGCAGGAAGTTGACGCCATCCCAGGGCTCCTGCGGCAGGTAAAAGTCAATCAGGGCCACGTCACAGGGGGCGCTGCTCAGCTTTTCCAACAAGGCGCGGGCGGATGTTTCGCGATGCAGCACCCGAAAGCCCGGCCGGCTTTCTAGATACGCGCCAACACCCAGCGCCACGACCGGATGGTCGTCAAGTATGGCCACCTTGATGACCGAAGGCAGGCGCGACAGCAGCAGGTGCCGGCGCCCGCCCGAACGGCCGCCGCTTTCGCCGCAGCGAGGCGGATTTGAAAGAGATGGCGCTTTGGTCACACGTTTTGGGACAGCTTTCATCGATGCTCCACGAGCCGGTAAATAGAACGTTGGTGGCGAGTTCTGCCGGCCAGAGTTGAAGTCCGGAGCACGCTCCGTGGTGAGTCGTAAATTTGCGATGGAAGGTTACGTTTTTGGACGGCTGTCCGGATAGGAATCACGTGAAAATCAGACCGTTGCACCTGTGTGCGAGCAATCGCTTTCGCTATGGCCATGCGAGGCTTCCGGAGGCGGGCGGGCTCAGCGGAAATGGTGCTACAATCGGCAACGTAATTAATGCCCCAATATTCATGCGCGCCGCCTTGGGCGCGTATATACAGGTTTAGAATCATGTTTTTCCCGCTGGCACGAACTACGACCCGGAACTTTCGCCCTATGTCGCGTTAGTTTTTCGTGCGTCGGGTTCCACCGTGTCAGGTCAGCGGCAGAACTCAGCAAGACAACCAAAAAACGCGGCTCTCAAGCCGCGTTTTTCGTTTCCGTTTCCCTAGTTTGATTTTCTCGTTCCCAGAACCCCAGGAAGCACTCCCGATGGTACAGATCACATTGCCCGATGGTTCGCAACGCCAATATCCGGGGCCGGTCACGGTCGCCGAAGTGGCGCAGTCGATCGGTACGGGCCTGGCCAAGGCCGCCTTGGGCGGCCGCGTGACGTTTGAAGGCGCGGATTCCAAGCTGGTCGACACCAGCTTTCGCATTGAAGGCGATGCCCGCCTGGCGATCGTGACCGCCAAGGATGCCGACGGCCTCGACCTGATCCGCCACTCCACGGCTCACCTGTTGGCCTACGCCGTGAAGGAATTGTTTCCTGACGCCCAGGTCACCATCGGCCCCGTGATCGACAACGGCTTCTACTACGATTTCTCGTACAAGCGCCCGTTCACGCCTGAAGACCTGACGGCCATCGAAAAGAAGATGGCCGAGCTGGCCAAGAAGGACGAAATCGTGACGCGCGAAGAATGGTCGCGCGACGACGCCGTCGAGTTCTTCAAGGGCATTGGTGAAAAATACAAAGCCGAGATCATCGCGTCGATTCCGTCGAACGAGCCGCTCAGCCTGTATCGCGAAGGCAACTTCATCGACCTGTGCCGTGGCCCCCACGTTCCGTCCACGGGCAAGCTGAAAGTCTTCAAGCTGATGAAAGTGGCCGGCGCCTATTGGCGTGGCGACAGCAAGAACGAGATGCTCCAGCGCATCTACGGCACGGCCTGGGCCACCAAGGAAGAACAGGAAGCCTACCTGCACATGCTGGAAGAGGCCGAGCGCCGCGACCACCGCAAGATTGGCCGCGAACTTGACCTGTTCCACTTCCAGGACGAAGCGCCGGGCCTGATCTTCTGGCACCCCAAGGGTTGGGCGTTGTGGCAGCAGGTAGAGCAGTACATGCGCGCCATCTACAACAACAACGGCTACCAGGAAGTCAAGGCGCCGCAGATTCTTGACCTCTCGCTGTGGAAGAAGACGGGCCACTGGGACAACTATCGTGAAAACATGTTCACGACCGAGTCCGAGAACCGCGTCTATGGCCTGAAGCCGATGAATTGCCCGGGCCACGTGCAGATTTTCAATGCCGGCCTGCATTCTTACCGTGAACTGCCGCTGCGCTACGGCGAATTCGGCCAATGCCATCGCAACGAGCCCTCGGGATCGCTGCACGGCATGATGCGTGTGCGCGGCTTCACGCAGGACGATGGCCACATTTTCTGTACCGAAGAACAGTTGCAGGACGAATGCGCCGACTTCACGGCACTGTTGCAAAAGGTCTACCGCGACTTCGGCTTCACCGAAGTGCTGTACAAGGTCGCCACGCGTCCTGAAAAGCGTATCGGCTCGGACGAAGTGTGGGATACGGCCGAGCAGGCGCTGATGGAAAGCCTGCGCCGCACGGGTTGCGAATTCGAGATTTCCCCCGGGGAAGGTGCATTTTATGGTCCCAAGGTGGAATACACGCTGAAAGACGCCATCGGCCGCCACTGGCAATGCGGTACCATTCAGGTCGACTTCTCGATGCCTGTGCGCCTGGGCGCCGAGTATGTCGACCAGAACGACCAGCGTCGTCCCCCGGTCATGCTGCACCGTGCCATCCTGGGTTCGCTTGAGCGTTTCATCGGCATGTTGATCGAAAACCATGCCGGTGCAATGCCGCCCTGGCTGGCCCCGGTGCAAGCCGTTGTATGCTGCATTTCCGAACCTTCGGCCGATTATGCGGCTGAAATAACACAAAGCCTGAAAAAACAAGGCTTTAGAGTAGAGTCCGATTTGCGCGGTGAAAAAATCACTCGTAAAATCCGGGAGCACAGCCTGCAAAAGGTGCCGTACATTCTTGTCGTCGGCGACAAGGAAAAACAAAATGGCACCGTAGCCGTTCGCGGTCTGGGTGGTTTGGACCTTGGCGCCATCGCATACGACGAATTCGTCGCGCGGTTGTCCGAGGATGTCTCCGCCCGTCGCGACGTCAATCAACCTGATAGCAGTGCTGCTTAACATTTCTAGGAGCTTTCAACATCGCCACTGAAAAAGCCAATCGCATCAACGGTGAAATCCGCGTCCCCGAGGTGCGCCTGATAGGTCTGGACGGAGAACAGCTGGGCATCGTCAAGATTGCCGACGCGTTCCGTCTTTCCGAGCAAAGCGACGTGGATCTGGTGGAAATCGCGCCGAACGCCGAGCCGCCGGTCTGCCGTTTGATGGACTACGGTAAGTTCAAGTACCAAGAGCAGAAGCGCCAAGCCGAAGCTCGTTCCAAGCAGAAGGTCATCCAGGTCAAGGAAGTCAAATTCCGTCCGGCCACCGACGAGGGCGACTACCAAGTCAAGCTGCGCAACCTGCGCCGCTTCCTCGAAGAAGGCGACAAGGCCAAGGTGACGCTGCGCTTCCGTGGCCGCGAAATGGCTCACCAGGAACTGGGAATGCGCGTGCTTGAACGTGTGCGTGACGATCTGCTGGAACTTGCCCAGGTCGAAGCCATGCCGAAGCTCGAAGGCCGTCAGATGGTCATGGTGCTGGCGCCCAAGAAGAAGGCTGTGCCCGCCGCGGGCAAGCCTGAGTCGGCGGCGTAAGTTCCTGCCTTGGCCTTCGCTTGAAGGCCTGGCCGCTTCCCATTCGACCCGCCGTCCATTCTGTGACCGGCGGGTTCGCTTATTGGGCGGCTCTGCGCTACGATGTAAAAAAGCTGCCTTCCCGTCAGGGAAGGCAGCGTACGTTCAGGGTGTCGCGATGCATGTATTGTTCGTTATTGATCCCTTGCCGCTTCTCAAGGCGTACAAGGACAGTTCGGTTGCCATGATGCGTGCCCTCGTGGCGCGCGGCCATACGCTTAGCGTGGCCATGCAGGGTGACCTTTACATCGAGGCCGGCACGGTCAAGGCTGTCACCACGCCTATCGCGCTGGTGGCGGATGCCGATCTGCACGGCCACGACTGGTGGACCGAGTCCGCCGCACAAGACCTGCCGCTGGCGGATTTTGGCGCCGTCGTCATGCGCAAAGACCCTCCCTTTGACATGGAATACGTGTATTCCACGCACCTGCTTGAATACGCCGAGGCACAAGGCGCGCGCGTCTTCAACAGCGGCGCCGCCATCCGCAACCACCCCGAAAAGCTGGCTATCACCGAGATCAGCGAGTTCACCGCCCCAACGCTGGTGACGCGGAACATGGCTCGCCTGAAGGCCTTTCACGACACGCATCACGACGTGATCGTGAAGCCCTTGGATGGCATGGGCGGCACCGGCGTGTTCCGCTTGCAGCCCAAAGACCCCAACCTGAATGCCATTCTGGAAACGCTGACCGACAACGGCGCGCGCACCATCATGGCTCAGCGGTATATCCCCGAAATCGTCAACGGCGACAAGCGCATTCTGCTGATCGGCGGCGAGCCGGTGCCGTATTCGCTGGCTCGCATTCCCTTGGCCGGAGAAACGCGCGGCAACCTGGCCGCCGGCGGCCGCGGCGTGGCACAGGAATTGTCCGCGCGCGACCGCGAAATCGCCGAAGCCGTGGCCCCCAAACTGGCCGCTCGCGGCCTGCTGCTGGTGGGCTTGGACGTCATTGGCGATTACGTCACCGAAGTCAATGTCACCAGCCCCACCTGTTTCGTAGAGATTGCCGAACAGACCGGTTTCGATGTCGCGGGCATGTTCGTCCAGGCGCTTGAAAAAGCCGTGGCGACGACTGCTCTCGCGGCCTGATCTTTCTGGAACCGTCATGACCACGGGTATTGTTATCGTCGTGCACGCGCCCTTGGGCGCGGCGATGCGGGAATGCGCCAGCCACGTCATGGGCGACCTTGACGGCATGCTGGCCATTCACGATATCCAGCCCGAAGACCGGCCCGACGAACAGGCGCCCGCCGTTTTGAAGGATATTCTGGGCCAGGATCACGGTGCTGGCGTGCTCGTGCTGACCGACTTGATCGGCGCAACCCCCGCCAACATCTCCAAGCGCGCCGTGGCCGACGCCCAGGCACAGGGCATCCAATGCTGCGTTCTGGCGGGCTTGAACACCCCGATGCTTCTGCGCGCATTGACCTATCGCAATCTTCCGTTGGCTGAAACGCGTGAGAAGGCCTTGGCAGGCGGAGTGCAGGGCGTCTTGCGTGTAGACTGACGGGCAGAAATTTGCCCTAATATGTCGGCTGGTCATTCGAGTCGAAAAGCGGTTGGTGGTTTGGCTCTTTGCTGCGATCAACACTGCGGCGTTAATCCGCGGTCATAATATTTCCTATGCCTACAAAAGACATCGTCATCAGCAATAAGTTGGGTTTGCATGCGCGGGCCGCTGCCAAGCTGACGCAATTGGCCAGCAAATTTTCAAGCGAGGTCTTCATTTCTCGTGGCGCGCAACGCGTGAACGCCAAGAGCATCATGGGCGTCATGATGTTGGCGGCCGGGTTGGGTGTGACGGTCAAACTGGACGCTTCCGGCAACGATGCCGAGCAAGCACTTTCCGAAATCGAAACTCTGTTCGACAGCAAATTCGGTGAGCAGGAATAGAACAACCCCTGAATCCGTCAGCCTGGGCGTCGCCGAGGCTGGCCGGTCTACGACTCTGAACAATGCCCACGACGGGGCTGGCGGCGCCAGCCCCGTCGTTTGCCTTTACGGCAAGGGCGTCGCGAAGGGATATGCCATCGGCCGCGCGGTCGTCATGGGCGCTGCGGCGCTGGAAGTGGCGCACTACCGGATTGCCCCCGAGGACGTGGCCGCGGAAAGCGCCCGTCTGACGGAAGCCCTGGCATCAGCGCAGCACGAACTTCGGCAGTTGGCGGACACGCTGCCCGCCGACGCGCCGCGCGAGCTGGGCGCCATGCTGAACGTGCACAGCCTGCTGCTGGGTGATCCCTTGCTGGCTGAGCAAACGCTGGGCCTGATTGCCGAACGCCACTACAACGCCGAATGGGCGCTGACCACGCAAGGCCAGATGCTGGGCCAGCAGTTCGACGCCATGGAAGACGAGTACCTGCGCGAGCGCGGAGCTGACGTCCGCCAGGTGATAGAACGGGTGTTGCATGTGCTGTCCGGCACGTCGGTGATCTTGCCCGATATGTCGCACATGGGCGGTGACGACGCGCTGGTGGTCGTGGCGCATGATATTTCCCCAGCGGACATGCTGCGCTTGCGCGGTGGCCGCTTCGCCGCCTTCGTAACAGATCTGGGCGGTCCCACGTCCCACACCGCCATCGTGGCGCGCAGCATGGGTGTGCCCGCCGTGGTAGCCATGGGCAATGTGCGTGAACTGGTGCGCGACGGCGACATGCTCATCATCGACGGCGCGGCCGGCGCGGTGGTGGTTAATCCCTCTGATCGGATTCTTCAGGAATACCGCCGCCGTCAGGCCGCCTACGCCGATGAACGCGCTGAACTCGGCTTGCTGCGCGACGAACCTTCCGTCACGCTTGATGGCATCGATATCGTGCTGCACGCCAACATCGAACTGCCCGAGGAAGCCGCCTTGGCGCTGGCTTCCGGCGCGCACGGCATTGGTTTGTTCCGCAGTGAATTCCTGTTCATGGGCCGGCCCGACCTGCCTGGCGAAGAAGAGCAGTACGAAGCCTATTCCTCGGTGGTCAAGGTCATGGCGGGCAGGCCCGTCACGATCCGAACGCTGGATATCGGGTCGGACAAGACGCTGGACGGCGAAGCTACCGTCGCCACCAATCCTGCGTTGGGGCAGCGCGCCATCCGCTACTGCCTGGCGCGTCCTGAAATGTTCGCCACGCAGTTGCGCGCCATTTTGCGGGCGTCGGCACATGGCCCGGTCCGCCTGCTGATCCCCATGATTGCGCACATGCACGAAGTGGTGGCGACCAAGGCCGCCATCGAGTCTGCCCGCCGCGAACTGGACGCGCGCGGTCAGGCCTATGCGCCGCACATGGAGGTGGGCGCCATGGTGGAAGTGCCCGCCATCGCGATCGCGATCGAGCCGTTTGCGCAGGCGCTGGATTTCCTGTCCATCGGCACCAACGACCTGATCCAGTACACGCTGGCCATCGATCGTGGCGACCACGACGTGGCGTCGCTGTACGATCCGCTGCACCCCGCTGTATTGCGGTTGGTGGCCAACACCATCAACGCGGGCGAGCGCGCCGGCAAGCCGGTGGCCGTCTGCGGCGAAATGGCGGGCGATTCGCGCATGACCCGGTTGCTGCTGGGTCTGGGGCTGACTGAATTTTCCATGCATCCGCAGCAACTGCTGGACGTGAAGCGCGAGGTGCGCCGCGCGCACTCGAACGCTTTGCGGATCAAGGTGGCTACGGCGCTCAACCGCGCCTTGCCTGTCGACCTGGATGCGCTAGGCCCGACATGACCCCAGCCTGAACCGCCATACGCTGAACGCCCCGAGATGGGGCGTTTTTCTTGCTGTCGATACGTGCAATGAAAAACGGCACCGGGGTTAAGCCCCGGTGCCGTTTTTCTGCAAGGCCCGCCGCAAGTGCAGCGGGCCTGCCATACCGCTTTAGCTGTGATACGCCGATTCGCCGTGGCTGGTGACGTCCAGGCCTTCGCGCTCCTGGTCTTCCGGCACACGCAGGCCGCACAGGGCGTTGGCGATCTTGTAGGCAATCCACGCCACCACACCGGACCAGACAACGGTCAGCAGCACGCCTTCCAGCTGGACCCACAGTTGGTGGGCGATCATGCCGGGTTCAGCCAAGCCAGGTCCGCCGAGGATCTGGGCGTTGAACACGCCGGTCAGCAGGGCGCCTACGATACCGCCCACGCCGTGCACACCGAACACATCCAGCGCGTCATCGGCACGCAACAGGCGCTTCAGACCATTCACGCCCCAGACGCAGACCACGCCAGCGACAACACCGATGATCAGTGCTCCCACCGGGCCAACCAGACCGGCTGCGGGGGTGATGCCCACCAGGCCGGCGATTGCGCCAGACGCAGCGCCCAGCATCGAGGGCTTGCCCTTGACGGCCCATTCCGTGAACAGCCAGGCCAGGACGGCGCCTGCGGTGGCGATCATGGTGTTGAAGAAGGCCAGGGTGGCGTTCTCGTTGGCGGCCAGGGCCGAACCCGCGTTGAAACCGAACCAGCCCACCCACAGCAGGGCGGCGCCCACGAAGGTCATCGGCAGGTTGTGCGGCTGCATCGCTTCGCGGCCGTAGCCGACGCGCTTGCCAACCACATAGGCGCCCACCAGGCCGGCTACGCCTGCGTTGATGTGCACGACGGTGCCGCCGGCGAAGTCCAGCGCACCCGCGGCGTTAAGCAGGCCCGGTGCCGTTTCGGAGGCGAACCACACCATGTGGGCGATTGGCACGTAGGCGAACGTGAACCAGATCACCGTGAACACCAGCACCGCCGAGAAGCGGGCGCGTTCAGCAAAGCTGCCCACGATCAGCGCGCAGGTGATGCCGGCGAACGTGGCCTGGAACGAGGCGAACAGCAGCTCGGTCAGGGAGTTCGACATGGCGTACGAGCCATCAGCCGGGTTGAACATGCCAGAGAAGAAGGCGCGCGACAGGCCGCCGAAGAAGGCGTTGCCCTCGGTGAAGGCAAGCGAATAACCGTAGATGAACCAGAGAACCAGGCCCAGCACGAACGTGCACAGCACTTGCAGCAACACAGACAGCACGTTCTTGCTGCGTACCAGGCCGCCATAGAACATCGCCAGACCGGGTACGGCCATCATCAATACGAGTAGGGTAGAGACGAGCAACCAGGAGATATCTGCTTTATCCATTTTCAGGCTCCAATGAGTCTTTATTTATTTATTTACAGCGCAGCTTCGCCAGCTTCACCCGTGCGGATACGGATAACTTGTTCCAGGGGCGCGGCGAAGATCTTGCCGTCGCCGATCTTGCCGGTACGAGCGGCTTGCTCGATCGCTTCGATGACCTGATCGACAAGGTGGTCGGGCACGGCGGCTTCGACGCGTAGCTTGGGCAGAAAGTCGACGGCATATTCCGCGCCGCGATACAGCTCGGTATGGCCCTTTTGACGGCCAAAACCCTTTACTTCGGTAACAGTCAGGCCCTGGACGCCGATCCCGGATAGAGCCACCCGCACTTCGTCGAGCTTGAAGGGCTTGATGATGGCGATGATGAGTTTCATGGCATTTCCTCTCATGGTTGCACGTTGGCTACAGCTACTAAGCAATATCCATGCCATGTTTTTTGATGCCCGGGGTACGGGTGGCAGGCGCAGGAGTTGTGCCTGTTTGCACCAATACGGGGCGTCGTGCACCACGATGCGGCCTCAATGTGGTGCGTAACGTGGGGATCCGGGTGTATGCAACAAAATATGTTTCAGGCTTGGTATTTGTAGCCAGTTAATGCTGCACCGGTTGCTGTTTGTATTGCGTTTTGCATTCCCCTGGCTGTCTGCGTGACAAGCGGCGATGTGGCGCGCAGCCTTGCGGGCCGGGCGCTGCAAGAGTGCGACGGCTCGTAAAACGGGGGCCGATGCGTGATCTCGGACGATCAAAATAACGGTTTTGCGTGATACCAGGGTTTACACGCATCAGCTTGTTGCGAAGCATCACCTGACGAAGAATCAACAAAAGGCAGTCGTCTGGCTGGTTCGCGAAGTCGGCAGGCCAGATGGGTTGCGCGTAACGATGTTGGTAGGGGGTTGCCGCCATGGCAGCCCGGTTTTCTCCTGTGCTTTGATGGGCGGTCACCGCATGCGGCCCGCCCTTTTTTTTGCTGGGCGCTGGGCTGCCTGCCTGCGACGGGTCGCCAAAGCACTACACTTGAGCCATCAAGAACACGAGAGGCCGCTATGAATAACCGCACCCAATGGATGGAAGACATCCAGAAGAATATTTCCGACCTGATCGCCCGTAGCCCGGCGGCTGATGTGGAACGCAATGTGCGCGCGATGATGACGCAGGCGTTCTCCAAGCTGGATCTGGTCACGCGCGAGGAATTCGACGTCCAAGCCGATTTGCTGGCCCGTACGCGGGCGCGCGTGGATCAACTGGCCGCCCAGGTGCAGCAGATGGAGTCGCGCTTGTCCGCCCTGGATAAGTGATCTGTCGCTAGCCGGCTTGCTGGCTCCAGACAAAACGACCGCCCCGTGCGGTCGTTTTGCGTTGGCCGGCACGGGTCTGGATAAGGGACATCAATGTCCCGGTCGGCCGCGGCCCGCGCGCGAAATTGCCGATACTGGCGGTCTTGTATTCACGGAGACTGTCTTGACGCTTGCCGTACTTGCCAGCCGCGCGCTTAGCGGCATGCATGCGCATGCCGTCCGGGTCGAGACCCATTTGGGCCCGGGGCTGCCCAGCTTCAACGTCGTGGGGCTTGCCGACACGGAAGTGCGCGAAAGCCGCGAACGCGTGCGCGCTGCGATTTTGAACAGCGGATTCGATTTTCCGTCGGGCCGGATCACGGTGAATTTATCGCCAGCCGACATCCCGAAGGAATCGGGGCGTTTTGATCTGCCCATCGCGTTGGGCTTGTTGTTGGCATCTGGCCAACTGGCCGCGCCTGTGGGGGGTGACGATGTAGCGGGCAAGCCGCCTGTGTCAGATCCGTCGCTGGCGGATCTGGTGTTTGCGGGCGAGCTGTCCCTGACAGGCGCTTTGGTGCCGGTTGCCGCGCCTTTGGTCATTGCGCTGAGCGTCGCCCGCGATGCCCCTGGCGCCACGCTGATTTTGCCGACGGGCAGTGCCGAAGAAGCTGCCTGGGTGCCGGACTTGCGTGTCTTGTCGGCACGCAGCCTGGCGGACGTTGCCGCGCATGCCTCGGGCGCGCACTTGCTGCCCGACGCCATCCCAAAAGCGTGGCCGCAAGCGCCTCCCGGGCCATGCCTGTCCGATGTGCGAGGGCAGGCTGGCGCCAGGCGGGCCTTGGAAGTGGCTGCGGCGGGCGGACACAGTCTGCTGATGGTCGGCCCGCCCGGCGCGGGTAAAAGCATGCTGGCGGCGCGTCTGCCAGGGTTGCTGCCGCCACTGGACCGGTCTCAGGCGCTGGAGGCGGCGGCCGTTGCCACCTTGGCGGGCATGCCGCAAACATTGATGGGCCAGCCGCCGTTTCGCTCGCCGCACCATTCCGCGTCGGTTGCCGCGTTGGTAGGAGGGGGAAGCCGGCCGCGACCCGGCGAGATCAGTCTGGCGCACAATGGCGTGCTGTTCTTGGACGAATTACCCGAGTACAGTCGGCGTACCCTGGAGGCACTGCGCGAGCCGTTGGAAGCGGGCAGGGTGGTTATCGCCCGAGCGTTGCACGCCGCACAGTTTCCGGCGCGCTTTCAACTGATCGCTGCGATGAACCCCTGCCCATGCGGATGGCGCGGGCATCCCGTGCGGGCCTGTGTATGCAGCCCCGACCAAGTTGCGCGCTATGTGGGCAAGATATCGGGGCCGCTACTGGACCGAATCGACCTGCACATGTCGCTGCCGCCTTCCGATCCGGAGTCCATGGCGGGGCCGGCGGGCGAGGCCTCCCGCCATGTCCTGGAGCGGGTGAGGCGGTGCCGTCAGCGCCAGCATGACCGGCAGGGCAAGCTGAATGCCGCGTTGAGCGGCGCGGAGCTTGATCAGTACTGCGTGATGCAGGCAGACGCCCAAACGCTGCTTTTCCAGGCCATGCGCCGCCTGTCCGGGTCTGGTCGAGCCCTGCACCGGGCGTTGCGGGTTGCTCGCACAATCGCCGATCTTGATGGGGCGGACGAGCTGGGCGCCGGTCACGTCGCGCAGGCGGTTCAATACCGCCGGCCGGGTTTGTAGGGTTGCTGGGAAGCCGGCTGAGCATCCGCTCCGGGTTTTTCCGCATTCCGGCTCGACAACAACCCGGAAATCACCATATAATCAAAGGCTTTCCCGGGTCTGGGCTCCTTATTTGCCAAGTTCCTGGGGAGAGATCCTGAAAGAAATTCCAGGGAACTGGTTTCCGGAAAGAAGTTTCCGGGAAGCGGTTTTCAGGAAAACGGTTTCAGGAAAGCGGTGGCGCTTCAAGTCAGGCGTTGCCGGTAGCAATACCCTAGCACTACCCCAGCAATACCCCAGCAACACCCCCAAGAAGTGGCAACAGGTTTACAAGTCTTGCCGTTGTGTCGGTACCAGCCCTCGGGCTGCCAGCCACCAGCGCCCAAGCACCTCGCGTCATGTCAAATCAACAACGAGTTTAAGTTTAGGGAATCATCATGCCCAAGATGAAAACCAAGAAAAGCGCTTCCAAGCGCTTTAAGGTTCGCGGCAGCGGCTCCATCAAGCGCGGTCAGGCGTTCAAGCGCCACATTCTGACCAAGAAGACCACGAAGGCCAAGCGTCAATTGCGCGGCTCGACGGCCGTTCATGAATCCAACGTGGCCTCCGTCAAGGCCATGATGCCTTTCGCTTGATAAGGGAGTCTTAATATGCCTCGCGTCAAACGCGGCGTAACTGCCCGCGCACGTCACAAAAAAGTCATTGCCGCCGCCAAGGGTTACCGTGGCCGCCGCGGTAATGTGTTCCGTATTGCCAAGCAAGCAGTCATGCGCGCTGGCCAATACGCCTACCGCGACCGTCGTAACAAGAAGCGCACGTTCCGTGCTCTGTGGATCACGCGTATCAACGCTGCTGTCCGCGAACATGGCGTCAGCTACAGCGTGTTCATCGCTGGTCTGAAGAAGGCTTCGATCGAACTCGACCGTAAGGTCCTGGCTGATCTGGCCGTGCGCGACAAGGCCGGCTTTGCCGCCATCGTGCAGCAAGCCAAGGCTGCCTTGGCTGCCTGATCGCGCGCTTTAACTCATCGCGCATCGCTGCAAACGGGGCTGTAATAGCCCCGTTTGCGTTTTGAAGGCTGGATTTCATGACTCTATTGGTTGACGACCTGGTCTCCCAGGCGCAAGAACGGTTCGCCGCGGCTACGGATGCCGCCGCGCTTGAGAACGCAAAGGCTCGATTCCTGGGTAAGGAAGGCGCACTGACGGTGCTGCTCAAAGGCCTGGGCAAACTCGATCCCGAGCAGAAGCGCGAGATGGGCGCCCGGATCAATCAGGCTAAGCAACAAGTCGAAGAGCTCTTGAATTCGCGCCGCGCCGCATTGGCGCAGGCGGAACTGGACGCCCGACTGGCCTCTGAAACCATTGACGTCACCCTGCCGGGCCGCGGTCGCGCGCCTGGAGGCATCCATCCGGTGATCCGGACCTGGGAACGTGTGGAAGCCATCTTCCGTTCCATTGGCTTTGACGTGGCCGACGGCCCCGAAGTGGAAAACGACTGGACCAATTTCACCGCCTTGAACAACCCGCTGGACCATCCGGCGCGTTCCATGCAGGACACGTTCTACGTCGACATGAACGACGCCGACGGCCTGCCGCTGCTGCTGCGCACGCACACCAGCCCCATGCAGGTGCGTTACGCCCGCATGCACAAGCCGCCCATCAAGGTGATTGCACCTGGGCGCACCTATCGCGTCGACAGCGACGCCACGCATTCGCCCATGTTCCACCAGGTGGAAGGGCTCTGGATCGCCGAGGACATCTCGTTTGCCGATCTGAAAGGCGTGTACACCGATTTCCTGCGTTGCTTCTTTGAAAGCGATGATCTCGTCGTGCGTTTCCGTCCGTCGTTCTTCCCGTTCACGGAACCGTCTGCCGAAATCGACATGATGTTCACCTCGGGTCCCAACCGTGGCCGCTGGCTGGAAATTTCCGGCTCGGGCCAGGTGCACCCCGAAGTGGTGCGCAATTTCGGCCTTGATCCCGAGCGTTACATCGGCTTTGCCTTTGGTTCCGGACTTGAGCGCCTGACGATGTTGCGCTACGGCGTCAACGACCTGCGCCAGTTCTACGAAGGCGATTTGCGCTTCTTGCGCCAGTTCAACGAATAACAGACGGCTGATCATGCAATTTCCCGAATCCTGGCTGCGTACGCTGGTCAACCCTCCGATCGCAACCGATGAACTCGCGCACCGGCTCACCATGGCCGGCCTGGAAGTCGAAGACACCGCGCCCGCCGCGCCGCCCTTTACCGGTGTGGTCGTGGGCCACATCGTCGAGATCGCGCCGCATCCCGACGCCGACAAGCTGCGCGTCTGCCAAGTGGATGATGGCTCCGGCGAACGCCTGCAAATCGTGTGCGGCGCGCCGAATGCGGCCGCTGGCCTGAAGGTGCCGCTGGCTCGCGTGGGCGCGGAACTGCCCGGCGGCATGAAGATCGGCGTCGCGAAAATGCGTGGCGTGCAATCGTCGGGCATGTTGTGCTCGGCCCGCGAACTGGGCTTGTCGCAAGACCACGCCGGCCTGTTGGAACTGCCCGCCGATATGGTGCCCGGCCAGTCCATCCGCGAAGCGCTCGACCTGGACGACACGCTCTTCACGCTCAAGCTCACGCCCAACCGCGCCGACTGTCTGTCAATCCTTGGCGTGGCGCGTGAAGTGGCCGCGCTGACGGGTGCGCCGCTGTCCGTGCCCACGGCCGTTGCCGTGCCCGTGCAGCTTGACGAGCGTCTGCCCGTCAAGATTGAAGCCCCTGATCTGTGCGGCCGTTTCGCCGGCCGCGTGATCCGCGGCGTGAACGCCCGTGCCGCAACGCCCGACTGGATGAAGTCGCGTCTTGAGCGCGCTGGCCAACGTTCGCTGTCGGCCTTGGTCGACATCTCGAACTACGTGATGCTTGAGCTGGGCCGTCCGTCGCACGTGTTCGATCTGGACAAGATCGGCGGCGACATCTCCGTGCGCTGGGCGCGCGAAGGTGAAACGCTGGAACTGTTGAACGGCCAGACCGTCACGCTGGATCCGAAGGTGGGCGTCGTCGTCGCTGGCGATCAGGTGGAAAGCCTGGCCGGCATCATGGGCGGCGAAGCCACGTCGGTCACGCTCGACACGCAGAACATCTATCTGGAAGCCGCGTTCTGGTGGCCGCAAGCCATTGCTGGCCGCGCACGCCGCTACAAGTTCAGCTCGGAAGCCAGCCATCGCTTCGAGCGCGGCGTGGACTACGCCAGCATCCCCGAGCACATTGAATTCATCACGCGTCTGATCGTTGATATCTGCGGCGGCCAGGTTGGCCCCTTGGACGATCAAATCGTGAACCTGCCGGCGCGTCCGCCCGTGCGCATGCGCCTGGCGCGTTGCCATCGCGTGCTGGGCGTGCCCGTCACGCAGGAACAGGTCGCGAAGATCTTCGCCAGCCTGGGCCTGGAATTCACGGTTGAAGGCGATGACTTCATCGTCAGCCCGCCGTCGTACCGCTTTGATCTTGAGATCGAGGAAGACCTGATCGAGGAAGTGGCTCGCATCTACGGCTTCGAGAGCATTCCCGATGTGCCACCGATGGCGCGCGCCAAGATGTTCTCGCAGCCTGAAGTGCATCGTGGCGCGCATGCGCTGCGCCGCCTGACCGCCGCCCAGGACTACCAGGAAGTCGTCAACTACAGCTTCGTCGAAGCCGATTGGGAACGCGACTACGCTGGCAACGACACGCCGGTGCGCCTGGTGAACCCGATTGCCAGCCATTTGTCGGTCATGCGTTCAAGCCTGATTGGTGGTCTGGTTGCCAACATCCGTCATAACGCCAACCGCAAGCAGTCGCGGGTTCGTGTGTTCGAACTGGGCCGCGTCTTCATGCGCGACGCCAGTGCGCAAGATGGTCCCCTGGAAGTTGCGGGCGTACGTCAGCCAATGCGTCTGTCGGGCGCTGCCTGGGGCCCGGCCGTTGAAGAGCAGTGGGGCATCGCCACGCGTCAGGTCGATTTCTTTGACGTGAAGATGGATGTCGAGGCGCTGTTCGGCGCGCGCGGCCGCCGCCTGCGTTTCGAAGCCGCCGCCCATCCGGCACTGCATCCGGGCCGCAGCGCCCGCATCGAACTGGACGGCAAGCAAGTGGGCTGGATCGGCGAATTGCATCCGCGTTGGGCGCAACAAGCCGACCTGGCGCATGCTCCCGTCGTGTTTGAGCTTGACGTGGACGCGCTGTCTGAAGGCGAGCTGCCCCAAGTGCGCGAGCTATCGCGTCAGCCGGTGGTGGTACGCGATCTGGCGCTGTGGGTGGACGCCGCGGTGTCGACGCAATCGATGCTGGACACCGTGTTCGCCGCGGTCAAGGCCGATGCGCAACTGGCTGTTGTGCAAGACGCGCGTGTGTTTGACGTGTGGCGCGAGAAGGCCCAGGGCGCCGAGCCCGTCACGGAGAAAAGCCTTGCTTTCCGTTTCTGGCTACAGGACACTGAGGTCACCCTGGACGAAGCTCGTGTGGCGGATTGCCTGTCCCGCATCAAGGATGCATTGGTCAGTGCCCACGGCGCGCGCCAGCGTACATGAACCATGGGGAACAGTATGCTTGCTGCCGAGCCACGCACCCTGACCAAGGCTGAGCTGGCCGAACTGCTCTTCGAGCGGGTCGGCTTGAACAAGCGCGAAGCCAAGGACATTGTCGATACCTTCTTCGAAGAAATCCGCGACGCGCTGGCGCGCGGAGATTCCGTCAAGCTCTCGGGTTTCGGCAATTTCCAGGTGCGTGACAAACCACCGCGCCCGGGCCGCAATCCCAAGACCGGCGAGACCATTCCCATCGCCGCACGCCGCGTGGTCACGTTCCACGCGAGTCAAAAACTCAAGAGCGTGGTGGAGCAGGCCACCCCTGCTGCACCCGACGCCGCGGAGTGATACGCTTTGTCGGTAATTGTTATCGGCACCCGGCTTACTCGCGGCATAAAATTCGCTTATGACACGTACTGAATCCACCGTTACGCTACCGCCCATCCCCGCCAAGCGTTACTTCACCATTGGTGAAGTCAGCGAGCTGTGTGGCGTAAAGCCTCACGTCTTGCGGTACTGGGAGCAGGAATTCACCCAGCTCAAGCCGGTCAAGCGGCGCGGCAACCGCCGCTACTATCAGCATCACGAAGTGCTGCTGATCCGCCGCATCCGTTCCTTGCTGTATGAACAAGGCTTCACGATCAGCGGCGCACGCAATCGCTTGGGCGACGCGCGCGATATGCCGCACGATCAAGACGCAGCGGTGCGTTTGTCTGGCGCCGAAATGCAAGGCTTGCGCAACGAACTCGCCAACGTCTCGACGATGTTGGCGGATGCTTTGGGCCTGCCTGCAAATGCAGCCAGCAGCGCCAATACGGCAAGCAGCAGCAACGTTGGCACCGCGGTCTGAGCGCTGCGCGTATCGATCGCTTCATCGTCGTCAACGATCTTCCGACAACACGCAATATCCGCAACGCGCGAAGCTGATCCAGCAACGTGCGTTGCAAGTCGTAGTGCCTTTGCGCGTCATGCGCCGTCTTGTATGTAGCTGATGCAAGCGACGATCATGAGGCGCAAATTTTTTTGAGTATTCAGCACTTTTTTTGCACCAATCCGTGCAAACAATTTTTTGTTCTGCTATACTCTTTTTCTTTCGGGGCGTAGCGCAGCCTGGTAGCGCACTTGCATGGGGTGCAAGGGGTCGCGAGTTCGAATCCCGCCGTCCCGACCAGCAATACCCTAAGGGGGTTAGTGATGAAAATCACTAACCCCCTTTCTCATTGTGCGATGTTCTGGGGGCTTTGCTCTATTGTTGATGGCGCAATACCGTCGACGCAGGCGTTTGATCATTGGCGCGTCGAGCATTTGCGCGGCAACATAACCGGAGATCAAGAATGCGGAAGCTAATTGCAGTCGCGCTCGCTTTTTCTGCTTTGATTGGTTTCGCTCAAGCGCAGAACACGGATTCATCGCCGATGGATCATTCCAAGATGGACCATGCGGCTCACATGAAAGGGAAGGCTGACGCGCAACGTCAGACAGAGGTTTCCCAACGAGGCAAAGAGGTTATGCCCTTCAGCTTGTCGGCCACGACCCATATCTTCACCAAGAGTGCGGACGGTGGAGTTCAACGTGTGGTGGTGAAGGACGCGTCAGACGCCGACCAAGTCGAGCAGATTCGGCGGCATTTGCGGGAAATCCAGGCGCAGTTCTTGAAAGGAGACTTCTCGGGTCCGAGCCACATCCATGGCCAAGACATGCCAGGCTTGGCTGAGCTAAAGAAAGCCAGCCCTGGGCAACTCGAGATTGCCTACCAAGACGTCAAAGGCGGAGCGCAACTGACGTACAAAGCGAACGATGCGCATCTGGTAGGTGCGTTGCATAAGTGGTTTGATGCCCAGCTTTCTGATCATGGCAACGATGCTGTTGAAGCGCTTGATCCTCATTGACTGATAGCCTTTCCGGCGTCTTGCCTGCCGGAGCCACCATTGCGTTCATGACAACGAAAATCGCGGACTCTGGTGTAACGTACTGCTCCATCTCAGTCACCTAAAGGCAAGCCTGTGGCTAGCAAACTCGCTGGAACCCGGTTTATCGCGTTGACCTTCAAGGCCATCCGCCAACAAGGCCGTCGAATGATGACGGTCGCGCCTGGGTCATTGGCCGCATTCATTGTTTCGCTGCCCTTCGCGTTGCTGGTGTCCACCTCCGTGGGCACGATGCAGTTTGTGTTTCTACTGCTGGCCATGGTGAGCCTGCTGGCGTTGGCGCGGTTGACCTTTACTTGGCTTGCGATGCTTGTCGGCCGTGACGAGGCAGCGACACAGCTTGCGCGAGGGGGTAATGCCGAGGCCAAGCATCTGGCCTTGCTGGTGCTCTTTGTGGTCGTGGTGGGCGCGATATTGCGGGCGTCTGCTGATATTCCAATATTGCTTTACTTCGCGATGAAGGGCGTGGGCGATACCGGGTTCTTCCTCGCGCTGTTCATTGTGCTGGGCCTGCTTTGGGTGCCGTTTGTGTATGCCGGCGCGGTGGTGGCGTTGAGCTGGGTGCACGCCGTGGCGGCGGGTGAATATGGCTTCAATGCAATGCGGGGGGCGATGCGTTTCAAGCGTTGGCCTTTGGTGACTGCGCTGTTTGTCTTGCTCGTGTCCGTGGGCTTTACCAAGGCCATGGTGGCGGACGTGGCGCGTTTCCCGACGACGTCTGGCGTTGGGTTCAGCGTAGCCGGCATGCTGATCAGCATCGGCATGCTTGTGATCGTGACGATGATGTGCGCAGTGGCGTATCGCGAGTCCGTGCCGCGGGCTCCCGATACCTCGAGCGATCCCGGCGTGCTTGTGTGAGCCATGCGTACGCAACATCAAATCCGTTGCGGTCGTGCGACGCTTTTTGCGGAAGCTGAGGGTAGCGGCGACCCGGTGGTGTTCTTGCACGCCGCCATATTGCAGTCGCCGTATGGTGGGGCAAGCCTAGATGATTTGCCCACCTACGACCGTCTGAACGAGATTCGCAAGCCGGCGCTGGTGATGTGGGGTGACCGCGATTTTCCACATATTCAGGCACGTAGCAGGCAGGTGGTGACGATGCTGGCGAAGGGCACCGGTCAGGCGTTGCCAGGCACGGCCCATTTGCCCAGCTTGGATCGACCGGTCGAACTGACCGCCGAGATCTTGGCGTTTATCAATCGCATCGCCAACCAGGCCTGACCGCGCGCCACAGACGTCAGCGCCACCGACTTCAGCGCTACAGGACTTGGTTTCAACGCTTCTTGCCAGCCCCGCGCGGCATTGGCGCCAGCGGGGTGCCGACGTGCGAGGCCAGCCAGTGTTCGATCTTGTCGTCGCGGCGTGCTGCCCAGTCCTTGCCTAGTTCCAACACCAGCATGTTGCGAGTATCGCCAAGGTCTTGGCCGGGTTCCTTCTGGAACATGGCGCGCCAGATTTCCGAGGCCACCATATCCGTCGTGAGCAAAACGCCAATACCCTTGGCATCGATCCATAGAGGCGCGGCGCGGTCATCTACGTGCTTCTTCAGGTTTTCAAGCTGCTTTTGGGCGAGTGAGGCGTTGTCTTTGGACGCCGCGATCAAGATCAGATATTGCCGGTGGCCGATGGCGGGTTCTTCGGCGTCGCCAAAAGGGTTTTCCATGGTGCATTCCTTGCTGGAGTAAGCGCGCTGCGAGCCGCGAGGACGGCTCAGGAAGACAGGGTACTCGACCTGCGCGCCCGTGCCGCGCTGTTATGGCGAAAGTCCTTGCATTCTGTGCCTGTCGCCACGCATGCAGCGGCGCGCATACTGTTTCCATTCACACGCCAATGAGAGACCTTTGATGCGCTACCGCTATGTGACGGCCGATGTATTCACCACGCAAACCTATTGCGGCAACCCTCTGGCGGTGGTGCTGGACGCCGACGGGCTGGATAGTGCGCAGATGCAGCGCATTGCCCGCGAATTCAACTACTCCGAAACCAGCTTCGTATTGCCGCCGAAAGACCGCGCCAATACGGCCTGGGTGCGGATATTCACGCCGGATCGCGAGGTGCCGTTCGCGGGGCATCCCAACGTAGGCACCGCGGTGGTGCTGGCGCGCGAAATGGTTGCGGCTGGCCGCCCGGCGCCGGAGGCCTTTGTATTTGAAGAAGCGGCGGGCCTGGTGCGTATCGCCTTGCGCTCGGGCGCGAAGGGAGTGGAAAGCGTGGAGCTGCAAGCGCCGCAGCCGCTGATGCGTGCAAGCGAGGTTTCCGCCGAGGCCCTGGCTCGTGCACTGAAATTGGAGCCGTCCGACATCGACACGTCCGAGCACGCGCCGCAGGTGGTGTCGGTAGGGCTGATCTTCCTGGTGGCGCAGTTGGCCAGTCGCGACGCCTTGCGCCGTGCATCGCCGGATTCGAACGGCTACGCGGCGCTGCTGCCGTTGGATGGGGCGAAGTCGATCTACGTCTACACCACCGACACGCGTGGCGATACCATCGACGCCCCAACCGATATTCAGGCGCGGATGTTTACCGGCCGCATGACGGAAGACCCCGCGACGGGCAGCGCCACGGCTGCCTTCACGGCGTTACGCGCCGCCTTGCGCGGGCGCGGGAAACTGGAATTGCGCGTAGGACAGGGGGTGGACATGGGGCGGGCCAGCCTGTTGCTGGCGCATGCCGAACCCCGCGCCGATGGCGTATGGGCGAGCGTGGCGGGCAATGCGGTGGTGGTGATGGAAGGCACGTTGCCCGCGCCAGAGCAGGGCTGAATCCATCTTGATTGCGCGCGGGGGCCCGTGTATGCTGGCTCGCATGAGTTCACTGCATTCAGCTCCCGCATGCCGGAAATGCCGGAAATGCCGGACAGGCCGGGCAGATTACCGACGAGTCACTCGACGCTTACGTTGAGTGGCTGGTCACGACAAGGCGCTGCGCAGGCGGCGCTGTCCCCTGAAGGCCACGATACCCCTCGTGGCCTTTTTGTTTGCAGGTTTGTGGTGCCCACTTTGCTTGCAATGCCGTGTTCGAGGCGGTTCGTCCGGTCTTCGTTTTCCTCTCTACAGGAACGAAGCATGACTATTCAAACCTTGGCCATCCGGCCATATCACTCCGCCGATGAGACGGCCCTGATCCAGTTATGGCGCGACTGCGGCCTGACGCGCCCTTGGAACGATCCAGTCAAGGACATCGCGCGCAAGCTCACCGTGCAAGCCGATCTGTTTTTGGTGGGCGAGATTGGCGGCGCCATCGTTGCGACGGTGATGGGCGGCTATGACGGGCATCGCGGCTGGGTGAACTACCTGGCGGTGTCGCCTTCGTATCAACGGCGGGGTTACGCCACGATGCTGATGCACGCCCTTGAACGCCGCTTGCACGATATGGGTTGCCCGAAGATCAACCTGCTGATTCGTTCGGGCAACCTGGGCGTGCAGGGCTTCTACAAAAGCCTGGGCTTTCAACTTGATGAGGTCGTAAGCCTGGGCAAGCGCCTGATTCCGGATATCTGAGAGCGGTGCTTACGACACCCAGGGATCCGATTTTGAACGCTTGGTCATGACGCTTAGATGGCAACCGTCAGATAAACCGCTTCGCGGCCCACGATGGGCATGCGGGTGGGCATGAAGATCGTGCAGGCGTCGCATGGCGAGCGGATTTCTTCGGCGCCGTTGATGGCGATCAGCTCGCCTTTGTCGAAGGTCTCAAAGCCGATGACGGGGCGGGTGAAACGGAAGTCTTCAGACTTCACCATGTGTACTTCAAGCAGGCGGTAACGCTGCGGCACGGGCGGGGGCGCGGCGTCCTGGGGCGCATCGATCAAGCCGGTGTGGGCCAGAAAGCGCAGCGTCACGTCGGTGGCCAGTTCGGCCGCCGAACGCGCGAAGTGCTGGCCGCATTCGACCACCAGCGCGCCGCCGCTGTCAGACGCCGGGTCACCATGGTGGCCATAGCCCATGACGCCCGTGCCGGGAAACTTGTGCTGCGGCATCACCAGATGTATGGCCGGCGCCCCCACCGCCGCGGCCAATGCTGTGTTGCGGTCCATCTCGTTGTAAACCCAGAAGGGTTGCACCGGCGCGCGGGTCGAGTGGATGTCCAGGACGAAGTCGGCCGCGTCCAATACCGGCCGCAACTCGCGCGCGCGACGCAATTCGGGGCTGTCTTCGGCACCATCCAGCATGGACGCGGACCAGATGCGGTTCAAGTTGTGGACAAGCTGGCGGTTTTCGTAGGGGTTGTCGATGTCGAAGGCTTCATAGGCTTCGACATGGGCAAAGCTGACGGTCAGCGTACCGATCTTGGGCCGCACGCCCGTGTCCAGCAAATGGGTGGCGGCAACCATGCCACAGATTTCGTTGCCGTGCGTGATGGCGTTGATCAGTACATGGGGGCCGGGCACGCCGGACTCGAAGCGATGGACATAAGGGATGCCGGTGTTGCCTTCGCGGTATGCCGATAGGTCGCGCGGCAGAACCTCAAGGGGAGCGGTGTCGGGTTCGAAAGCTGTGGTTTGCATGGGGATGGTTGGTTTCTTGTTGAACGTTGCAATATACCCCCGGGTATCTGGCGCGGGTCTATCGCGTGTTTTTTCCGCTGTCGCAAAAAATCTGAAAATGGCACAAAACGGGGGAAATTTCGTTGCCCTCCACCATTCGCAAGATGCGTCCGTACTAGGCGGCATAGTGCTTCATAACCCATTGAAACCATTGCTTTTCAGCGCGATTTTTTTTTGGCATATTGCGCGCGGTGAGTTCGATTTCAGGAGCGAGAAGAATGGGCGCGGTGCCTCAACGGCATATCGATGGTTTCCAAGTGGGTTGTGAAATCGTAAGCCTGGATGCAGGCGTGTTGGCCATCGAGATAATCGTGAGCCGGGTGGGCAATGACGGTGGACAGCAACGCTGGTCGCTGCCGCGTTTCGTGACGTTCGCCGACGCCGATGTGGCGCGGCGTCATGCTGAACTGGTCTTGTCGGCGATTTTGTCGGTGGACTCGGCGACTGGCGAGCCCCGCTACGGCATTCTGTAGCCATGTCGCAGGGGAAGTGATTCCTCTACGAAATGTTGCAGTGGCCATGCGCGTGCTTTCAGGTGCGCAGGCGCATGGTTGTTGAAAAATACCCGCCGTGGTCGAGGCGGCAGCAGGTAGGTTTTGTTTCGTTTATCACAATCCGACGCCGTGCTCCGACGGGTTTGGCCGGTACATTGGTGGCGGATGACAACAAGAAAGGAGAGTTCCATGCTTGATACTTTTCCTGTCCTGCGTCGTGCAGGCCTTGCGGCCGCAACGATTGGCGTAGCGGGCCTGCTGTTCGCGGGTTGCACCACTACCACGCCCCAATCCTCCGCCACGGCCACGGAGAAGCGCGACTCGATGAATAGCGCGGCCAACGCAACGCTTACCAAACTCTACGAGGCGTCGCCCCAATCCAAGGAACTGGTGGCGCGTGCAAAGGGCGTACTGGTGTTTCCTGATGTGTTGAGCGGCAGCTTCATTGTGGGCGCCGAGCATGGCAAGGGGGTGTTGCGTGTGGGCGGTTCCAATGCCGGCTACTACAGCACGACGGCCGGTTCTATCGGCTTCCAGGCCGGTGCGCAATCCAAGGCCATGGTGCTGTTGTTCATGACGGATGACGCCTTGACCAAATTCCGCAATAGCAGCGGTTGGACGGTGGGCGCGGACGCCACGGTGGCTGTGGTGAATATCGGCGCAAATGGCCGCATTGACACCAACACCGCGCAGCAGCCGATTGTTGGCTTCGTCATGAATAACGGCGGCCTGATGGCAGGCGTGTCGTTGGCGGGCACCAAGATCTCCAAGCTCGACTGGTAAGATCTTTCCCCATGAAAAACGCCGCGGATCATTCGTTTCCGCGGCGTTTTTATATTCGGCTGGCCATTAGTGAATCATGGCAAATCAGCCGATAAGGTTGTCGCCGTTATGGCGCACAGCGCTTTCGCGCTGGATTTCAGCTTCTTCGATATCGGGGTCCAGGCCGCGCCAACGCAGGATGCGCCCGCGTTCGGGCTCGGGTTCCCAGCCCAGCATGCCGTAGCGCGTGATTTCGGTTTCGCCTGTGTCAAATTCCACTTCAAAGTAACCCTGACGATCGGGTAGCGTGCTGCCGGGGGACCATTCTGTTTCGGGCATGGTTGCTCCTTGCTAAGCGATGGGAGGGAGGCCGGCGCACCGTCGGCGCCGACGCAAGCATTGTGCGGGCGACCGCCTTATCCCGCAAGCGCGTCGATCACGCTGCGACGTCCGTCAGGCAAGCGGGACGGCGGTGGTGTAGAGCACCTGCTTCAACGCAAAGCTTGAGCGGATGCTGGCAACGCCCGGGATGCGGGTGATGTGTTCGACGATCAGGCGTTCCAGCGCATCCACGTCGGGCACCAGCGCGCGGATCAGGTAATCGGCGTCGCCCGACATCAGATAGCACTCCATGATTTCCGGCAGCACGGCGATTTCACGTTCAAAGACGTCCAGTGCCGCCTTGCGTTGCTTGTCCAGCGAGATCTGGATGAAGACGTTGACCTTCAACCCCAGCTTGCGCGCGTTCAGCAGGGTGACGCGGCGGTCGATCAGGCCATCGGTTTCCAGGCGCCGCACGCGGGCCAGACAGGGTGAGGCCGATAGGTTGACGCGGGCGGCAAGCTCCACATTGGTCAGGCGGGCATCACGTTGTAGTTCGTTCAGGATTCGGATGTCGGTTGCATCCAGGTTGATTTCCGGCATAAGTCACCTAGTTTTGTCGATCGGCAGTGCATTCATGCTGAGGCAGGAGTTTATCGGAGTCTATTCAGGTGAAATGTGCTGGGGTTTACCCTATAGACTATTCCTTCCTTTTGCCAATCGGCAAAAGTGCGGAATATTCAAGCGGTAGATCGGGCAGTGATGAGTCAGCAAAGTACGTTGCGCAGGTTTTTGCCCTTGGCGGGCGCGGTCCTGATCTGGGGCGGCAATTGGCCCGTCATGAAGATGGGGCTGGCGCACATGAGCCCGCTTTGGCTGGCGGCCAGCCGTTTCGGATCGGCCGCGCTGATCAGCGTGGTGGTGCTCGCGATGCTGGGACGGATGCGCTTGCCCACGCGGCAGGAATGGCCGCTGGTGGTGGGCGTGGCGTTGCTGCAAATGGCCGCGTTCACGGCATTGGCGCTGTGGGCGCTGCAATACGTGGCGCCTGGCCGGGCTTCCGTCATTGCTTATGCCACATCGATATGGGTCATTCCGTTGTCGGCATTGATTCTGAAAGAGCGCTTGAGCGCGGGCCAATGGCTGGCAACGGCACTCAGTTATGCGGGCATAGCCGTGATCGTGGCGCCCGCGTTCAGCCCGTGGCAGGCGCATACGGCGATCGGCCTGATCATGCTGCTGGGCGCCTCGTTCGCGTGGGCGTGCAACATCATCCAACTGCGCGGCAGCCGCCACGTGCGCTTGGGCGCCGACATGATCCCGTGGCAGACCGCGCTGGCCACGTTGCCGTTAACGGCGCTGGCCTGGCTACGTGACGGCGCGCCCACGTTCCTGGCGGTGCCCGACGCCTGGCCCATTATTCTGTACACCGGCCCGCTGGCTACCGCGCTGACATTTATCGTGGTGCTGGGCATGACGCAAAAGATGCCGCCCGTGGCGACGTCCATTGCCATGCTGTGCGTGCCGCTTATTGGTTTGCTGGTGTCATCCGCGGTCTTTCATGAACGCATCTCGGCAGACCTGGCGCTGGGCCTGTCCTTGATCGCGGCAAGCGTTGCGGCCTCCGCCCTGGCGGCGCGCATGAAGCGTCCGCTTGCGCTGCGGCCGTCTTAGAACGCTTTAGAATGTCGTGCGCCGGGCGGGGCCTGGCAACACCTGTAGGTGCGCGGCAGAATGGACTCGTTATATGTATTGGTCGTGGTCGGCGCGGTGGCGGCCGGCTTCGTGCAAGGGTTGTCAGGGTTCGGCTTCGGGCTGGTGGCCATGTCATTCTGGGCGTGGACGATAGACCCCCGATTGGCGGCGGCGATGACCGTGTTCGGTGGGCTGACCGGCCAGTTGCTGGCGGCGTTCACCGTGCGCCGAGGGTTTTCGTGGGCGCATCTGCTGCCCTTCGTGGCGGGCGGGCTGGTGGGCATACCCGTTGGCGTGATGCTTTTGCCCCATCTGGATCCGGTGATATTCAAGGTTTGTATCGGTAGCTTGCTCGCGGTCTGGTGTCCGATGATGTTGTTCGCCACACGCTTGCCCCGCATCACAGCGGGCGGCAAGACGGCTGATGGGCTGGTGGGCGCGGTAGGCGGCATCATGGGCGGCATCGGCGGCTTTACAGGCGTGATTCCCACGCTGTGGTGCACCTTGCGCGGCTTTGACCGAAACGTGCAACGTTCGGTAATCCAGAATTTCAACCTGTCGATGCTGGTTGTGACGATGGCGGGCTACATCTATACGGGTGTGGTGACGAGCGACATGTTGCCGCTTTTCGCCATCATCGTGCCCGCGATGCTGTTACCGACGCTACTGGGCGCCCGTCTGTATGTGGGAATCAGCGATGTGACGTTTCGCCGCGTCGTGCTGGGTTTGCTGACGCTGGCGGGCGTGGCGATGCTGGCCTCTTCGGTTCCCAAGCTGTTGGCGTAGCCAGGCGGCCTTGACGGGCATGCTATCGTTTACGCCATTGAAGAGAGAATTACGCATGGCATTGCATCGTTTCCAGAAAGGTGAATTGAGTCATTGGCTGCGCATCGTGGCCGACAACTGTGAACCTGACGCCGCTCAAGCCGTGGTGCCTGCTGAAATTTCGCAGGCGCTGCAAACGTTGCGTTGCATCCAGCCCGGCCCCGATGGCCGTTGGTTGATTACCGAAAAGGGCAAGCTTGCCCTGCGCATGGAAGAGCCTGGCGCCATCCACGTACGCTGAGCGCCGCCAGGCAAAGAAGCGCCCCGCCGGTCAGTCCCTGGCCGCGCTTTTCTTTCAACTCCCTTAAATCTTTCTGCTTACTGCGCATTGAAGCAAGATGCGCGGAATTGCCGCACATCTTGCGAATGTTTTCGCCTTATGTCGCACTCAAGGGGGTATTTATGGGCCAGTACGGGAATCTCCTGAGACGGAATGTGCGATTTGGCATCTTCCGGACGTACCGCGCAAGTTATGTCGCCGGTAAGATGAACTTGCGTGACGCTTTCAGGTCTATTCATTTCGCGGGAATTTGCTCCCGCAACGTCACGCGTGGTTCACGCGTTTAGGTAACCGACTGGGAGGTAGCACATGCAGCATCGTGACCAGGAAGTACTGATCGACGTTTCCACGGCGGCCATGGATACCGGCGGATATGGCGTCTTGCTGACGGTAACGGCCGAGGGCGGCACCGAGGTGGATGCCGCGTTTTCCCACTTGGGCAACTGCGCTTCGTTGGACGAAGCACGTGATCGCGCGGAAATATTCGCGCAGAACTGGGTCGAGGAAAACATCTTCCGATAGGGCGCAAAGCTCTCGACGAAGCTGATCGGTGGGACCGGTCTGTGCTGGCATGAGGCTGCGGAGAATACTCAAAAAATTGCGACGAAATTTTCGGTTATCGTTGCTGCTCCGAAACCTGGAGCCCTTTTCGGGTATGCGTCGTTCCAAGATGACTGCCGCACAGACCACTCTTACTCTTACGGAACACGCCCGCGCCTTGCGGGCGCATTTTGATTCCGTGATCCTGCCTCTGTGGATGGGGCGGGGCTTCAATCAAACACTGGGTCTGCCCTACGAATCGTTGGATGGCGCGACGGGTGAGCCGTTGGCGCCCACCCGGTATCGTGCGATGGCTTGTGCGCGGCAACTGTATGTGTTTGCCCAGGCGCCAAGCGCTGAAGCCGGCCTGCATGCCGACCGGCTGTTCAATTCGCTATGTCGCGTGTTTCGCAATGAGCAAGGGGGCTGGTTGTACAGCGTGGACACCGATGCGCGCCCCTTGGATGACACGCAAGATCTTTATACGCATGCTTTCATTGTGCTGGCCTGCGCCGCGTACTTTCCGCGCAGCCGCAATGCCGACGCGCGTAAGCTGATGTTGTCGACGGCGGCCACGATCGAGTCGCGATTCAAGACAAATGACGGGCTGTACCACGCGGCGCTAAGCGCGGATCTTCTGCACCCGCTGAAAGCGCCGGCGCAAAATCCGATGATGCATCTGACCGAAGCCTATCTGGCTGCCGCGCAAGTGGCGGAACCCGCGCTGTTTGCACAGCATCTGCGTTCGCTGGCGCAAGGCGTCAGCCAGTTTTTCGTGCATGGGCCCACGCAGTGCATATCGGAGGCCCTGCAGGGCTCGGCCGGCAACCGGCTGGAACCCGGGCATCAGTTCGAATGGTTGTCGCTGGTGCACGGCGCGGCTGAAGTGTTCGAGGGCCTGGAGTTGGTGGAATCCTTGCCCCGCGCCGTGCGGTGGTCTCGCGAGCATGGCGTGGACGTGGGCGGCGCGGGCGTCGTGGCGTCGTTGGATGAGGCGGGCGCGGTCATCGATGACACTCGGCGCATCTGGGCGCAGACCGAATATCTGCGCGCATTGGCAGTGTTGGGCGATTGGCCCGCTCTGGAATCCGGCATGGCCGGTTTCCGCGCCCGTTTCCTGCACGACGGCGGTTGGTACGAGTGCCTGGACGGCCAGGGCGCGGTGGTGCGCGGCGATATGCCGTCAACGTCGCCTTACCATTTGGCAACCTGTCTTGCGGCATTACCAAACGTTGTTTAAACGCTCATTTAACAATTATTGTCATTCGATTGATATAAATTGATAGAAAAACATTGGTGAAATCCCTTACAATTCCGTAACACTGTTTGTGGGGAAGCATCAATGAGCGTCATGTGTTTGGCTTGCCAACGCATTAACCCGGGCCTTGCCGGCGTTGCGCCGCATTCGCATCTGGGACATCAAGGTTTCACCAATCCCACACAAAAAGGGCGCGAAGAGAGTCGCGAAGATCACTTCCGCTGCCTGAGTTGTGGGGCGAAATGGTTGCGTGAAACCGATAAGTGGGGCGTGGATCTGGGATTCAAGCTGGCGCCTTGAGCGTCGCGCCGCCGCATGTGAGCCGGGCCTCTGGAAAGAGGCCCGTTTTATTTGGTTGCACGAATTTCCTTACGAACGAAACCAGACGTTTCTGCCGAAGCAAGGCGCACTCAGCGGACTTGGTCCGCCGCCACGACGTCGGGGTCCGCCTGCGCGGTTTGCAGTAACCATTGCCGAAAGCAATCCAGCGCATAATGGTCACGCCGCTGAGCCGGGGCGCACAAGTGATAGCCACGGCGCAAGCGTATCGGCAGCTTGGGAAAAGGCGCGGCCACGCGGCCGGCCTGAAGCTCATCGCGCACCAGGCAGCGCTGCAGCACGGCAATGCCCATGTCCGCCATGACCGCCCGGATCAGGATGGACACCTGATCGAACCCCTGTGACAACGTGACGGCAGAGCGCGGTGCGCCAGCGGCAGTGAACCATTGCACCCAGTTGTCTTGCCCGTTGGTGTGGTAAAGCAGCGGCTCACCCAGCAGGCCCTGCGGCGTGTCCCATAGCCCTGTGGCCTGGCGCGCGGCCAGGCGGTCCGGGTGGCAGATCACCACCACTTCGCGTCCGATCACGTAGTCGGCCTGCCATCCCGGCCATTGCTCGGGCGTGCCCGCCAGGATGCTCGCGTCCGGCGTGGCGCCCGAAAAGTCTTCATTGCGGCGATAAGGCGAGAAGTTGAGCTGGATGTCGGGATGGCGCCGATGGAAGTCGGGCAGATGCGGTACCAGCCAGGCGCTGGCCAGCGTGGGCACCATGGATAGCGTCAGGTGCCGGCGGCGCTCGTCGGCGCGTAGCTCGGTGCTGAGCTTTTCGATGGCTTGTAGCGGCCCGTGCGCACCGTCGTAGAGTTTCTGGCCCATCTGGGTCAGGGTCAACCCATGCGCATTGCGATGCATCAGCGGCTGGCCGAAATGCGCTTCCAGACGCGAAATGGCGCGGCTGATGGCACCCTGCGTCACGCATAACGTCTGGGCGGCCAGTGTGAAGCTGCCCAAGCGCGCTGCCGTGATAAAGGCATGCAACTCAGACATGGATGGCGAATGCAGCCGCATCGAGCATGATCTTTGGTAATGAAGGAGTGCAATATAGTCGTTTGAAAGGGGACGGTAAAGTTTGGACACTGGCGGCCTGTCTGAAACCCACACCTTCCTTTTTCGGAGTCGACTCATGTCTTGCCGCTTGCTTGGCCGATCCGCGCGTTTCGCGCTTGCTGGCGTCTTCGCCACCCTGTCTTTTGCCGGCGTTGTCCACGCCGCCGATTACCCCTCGCGACCCATCAAGCTGGTGGTGCCGTTCGCCGCCGGCGGCTCGACCGACATCGTGGCCCGCCTGGTGGCCGAGTATGCCGGCCGAGAGCTCAAGCAGACCATCGTGGTGGAAAACAAGGCGGGCGCGGGTGGCTCGATGGGTATGGAGCAGGTGGCGCGGTCCACGCCCGACGGCTACACGCTGGGCATGGCCACGATGAGCACGCACGGCTCGAATCCGGCCGTCTATCGCAAGATGAATTACGACCCCGTGAAGGATTTTGCGCCCGTGGCCAATGTGCTGGCGGTGCCCAGCATTCTGGCGATCAACCCGAATCTGCCCGCCAAGAACATGGCTGAATTCGTGGCAATGGTGAAGGCGGCGCCGGCTGAGCGCTACAGCTTCGCCTCGCCGGGCGTGGGCTCGCTGGGCCACGTGAATATCGAGAATTTCATGATGCTGTCCGGCATTCGCTTGCTGCATGTGCCGTATCGCGGCGCGGGCCCGGCCTTGAACGATGTGATGGGCGGGCAGGTGGACGCGATCACCGACAACCTGTCGTCGACGCTGCCGCAAGTGAAGGGCGGCAAGTTGCGGGCGCTGGCTGTGCTGGGCGCCGAGCGCTCGCCCTTGCTGCCGGACGTGCCCACCTACATTGAACTGGGTTACCCCGACATGGGCACGGGCGGTTGGTTTGGGCTGGTGGCCCCGGCGGGTACGCCCACGGCCGTGATCGACACGCTTAACCAGGCGGTGCGCGCGGCGATGAAAGATCCCGAGTTCCGCAAGAAGGCCGAAGACGTGGGTGGTACGCTGATGCCGACAACCCCCCAAGAGTTCCAGGACCAGATTCATCAGGCCCTGGCCCGTTACGCCAAGGTGGCCAAGGCCGCCAACATTCAGGCTGACTGACGATGACGCTTGCCGATTTCAACGTGGTTTCCGTGCATGAACCCCAAGGGCCGGCGCTGCCGCTGGTCTGTGATTCACCGCACAGCGGCGAGCACTATCCCGATGATTTCGGGGCGGTGGCCACGCGGGCGCAATTGCGCCAGGGTGAAGACACGCACGTGGACGCGTTGTGGTCGGCGGCCCCCGCGCTGGGTGCGACCTTGATTGCGGCGCACTTTCCGCGCGTGTATATCGATCCGAATCGCACGCTGCAGGACCTGGACCCTGAACTGTTGGCCGAACCCTGGCCGCACGCGCTGTCGCCCGGTGAGAAAACCCGCCTGGGCAAAGGGCTGATCTGGCGTCGCATGGACAAAGCCACGCCCATCTACGACCGCAAGCTGAGCCTGGCCGAAGTGCGGCATCGCATCCAGGCGTATTACGAGCCTTACCACGCCGCCTTGGCGCAGGCGATCCGCCAGGCCGAGCAGCGCTTTGGCGCGGTGTGGCATCTGAACCTGCATTCCATGCCCAACGACGCTTACGAGCGCCTGGGTCGGCAAAGCGAACATCCGCTGGCTGATTTCGTGCTGGGTGACCGCGACGGCACGACGTGCGAACCGGAGTTCATCGCGTTGATCGAAAAGGCCTTGCGCGACCTGGGCTATACGGTGGCGCGCAACGATCCCTACAAAGGGGTGCAGCTGATTGCGCAGATTGGGCAGCCCGCGCTGAATCGGCACAGCCTGCAGGTGGAAATTCGCCGCCCCTTGTACATGGACGAGGTCACGCGCGAGCGCAACCCGGGCTTTGAATTGCTGCGCGGGCATCTGTCGACGGTACTGGAGCAGGTGGCCGACTACGTGCGCGTGCGCATGGATGTGGTTACGTCGACAAAATAGAATCGCTTGTGTGGTTGGCGGGCGGAAAAAGCCGGTGTTGATGCAGATCAACCCGGCTTTTTGCATGGCGCTTAAGTTTCCTCGTGCCGCGCCGTTGTCGCTAGGAACAAGCTGCGCCGTGTGTGGCCGTGGCGCGAGGGAACCGCAATGCTAGAGAAGACGATCAACGGATTTTCTGTGGTGGCGTACGCGACGCAGCCGGAAGGGCGCACGCCGCCTCGCGCCTTTTTGGAGACGCGGCGTTTGGCGCCCAAGGCAAAAGCGGGCGATGCGGCGCAGGACGAGGCGGAATCGGAAGAACCGCCGCAGGCTCCGGAAGGCCAGCCCTTCGAGATCTTCGTCAGCCGACGCTTTCGCAGCACGATCGAAGCGATGTCGGCCGCGCGCAATGCCTTGGACCGCGTGCAGAGCGTGGACGAAGACGGCGTGCCCGACCCGTTACCCGAATAGCCGCGCATTCAGGTCAAGGTGCTGCGCATCAGGATTTCCGTCAGCGCGCGGGTGGGCTTGTTGGGCGACGGCGCCGAGATGACGATGAATTCCACCTGCGGCAACGCCGGCAACTGAATCGCGCCGCCCGGCGCGGCCAGGCCCGCCGTGGACAAGTGCGAGGGTTGCACGGTAATGCCCAGGCCCGCGCGGGCGGCCGCCTGGCAACCTGCGTAACTGGTGCTGGTGCACACAATCTGCCAACTGCGCCCCACGCGCGCCAGCGCGTCCAGCGTAAGCGTGCGCGTGACGCTGGGCTCGCGCAGCAGAATCAGCGGCAGCGGCTCATCGGGCGCAAAGCGCAGACCTTCCTTGGCGCGCCACAGCAGTGCTTCCTTGTGCAGCGTCTGGCCCCGGCGGTCGCCCCGGCGGCGCTTGCCGATCATCACATCCAGGTCGTTGTCGTCCAGCAGTCTGTAAAGATCACTGGTGACGCCGATGGTCAGGTCCAGCTCGACTTCAGGGTGCGCCAGGCGAAACGCGGCCAGCACATCGGGCAGCGGACCCATGGCCAGATCGTCCGACGTGCCCAGCCGCACGCGGCCGCGCAGGCGCGGCGCATCAAACAGGCGTTCGGCGCGCTCATGCGCGTCAAGGATGATCTCGGCGTGAACCAGCAGGCTGCGGCCGTCGCTGGTCAGCACCAGCGAATGAGTGTCGCGCAGGAACAGGCGCCGGTTGACCGACTGTTCCAACTGCCGGATATGTTCGCTGACGGTGGGTTGCGTCAGCCCCAGGCGGCGAGCGGCTTCCGTGAAACTGGGAGCGGCCGCCGCGGCGGTAAAGGTCTTGAGCCAGAGGGGATTCAGCATGGAAGGCGCGGCCTGGTCATTATGATTTCCGATGACAGTTAAAGTAATCAGTGGGCTTCACGATGGCAAGCGGCGCGCCTATAGTTTTCCGTAATTTCTTGGAAACCCTTACGCCATGCGCCGCTTCCTGCCAGACCAGTTCACTTTGATCCTGCTTGCCACCGTGGCATTCGCCAGCTTTTTTCCCGCCGTGGGCAAGGGCGCGTCATTCATGATGGTGGCCAGCAATGTGGCCATTTCGCTGTTGTTCTTCCTGCACGGCGCGCGCCTGTCCACGGATGCCATCGTGGCGGGCGTGAAGGATGTGCGCCTGCATGCCCTGATCCTGGCGTCCACCTTCATTCTGTTTCCGGCGCTGGGGCTGGGCTTGCGTGCGCTGTTTCCGGGCCTCTTGACCCCATCGCTGTGGTTAGGCGTGCTGTTCGTGTGCACCTTGTCGTCGACCGTGCAGTCGTCCATTGCGTTCACCTCGATGGCGCGCGGCAATGTGCCCGGCGCCATTTGCGCGGCGACGGCGTCGAACCTGCTGGGCACCGTGCTGACGCCGCTGCTGGTGGCGGTGCTGTTGCATCGGCAGGGCGGCGGGCACGGGCTGGCCGATGCGGGCCGCATTCTGGTGCAACTGCTGTTGCCGTTCGCCGTGGGCAGCTTGCTGCGGCCGTGGATTGGCGCTTGGGCGCAGCGCAACAACCGCACCTTGTCCAAGGTGGACCGCAGCTCGATTCTGCTGGCCGTCTACACCGCCTTCAGTGAGGCCGTGGCGCAGGGCATCTGGCACGCCTTTCCGGCGATAGACCTGGCCACGATGGTGCTGGTGAATGCCCTGCTGTTGGGGGCTGTGCTGGTGATTACCACCTGGGGCAGTCGCAAGCTGGGCATGTCCAAAGAGAACGAAATCACGCTGGTGTTCTGCGGATCGAAGAAGTCGCTGGCGTCGGGCATTCCGCTGGCCACGGTGCTGTTTGGCACGTCGCAGATGGGCGTGGTGGTGCTGCCCTTGATGGTTTTCCATCAGATGCAGTTGATGGTGTGCGCGGTGCTGGCACGCCGTTATGCGGAACGCCAGCCCCCGGCCCAGGCGGCGGTGGCCGGGGCCTAAGCCCCCGGCGCCTGATAGACGTCAAGCGTCGTTACGCGGAACGATCTTGCCGCTGGGGTGCCAATAAACGGCGCCGTCTTGTTCGGAAACCGTCAGCACGGTCAGCCGGCCGTTCTTGCAGGGGCCGCCCACGCAAAGGCCCGTGTCGGGTTGATACGTGGCGCCGTGGCGCGCGCACATGATCAGGTCGCCGGCGCGGGTGAAGAAGCTGCCTTCCCAATCCAGTTCAACGCCAACGTGGGCGCAGCGGTTCAGGTAGCCGTGTACGCGGTCTTGGTAGCGCACGAAGAACGCGGTGGTCTGGCCCGCGCCATCGGACACGGGCACTTTCACGCCCAGGCCGCCGTTGACCAGGTCGGCGGAGGCACAGACGTGGACACCAGGGGCCGTCGTGGCGTCAGGGGCGGAAGAATCCTGCATGGCGGGCCTTTGAAGAAAAGGGTGCGATCTTCGGATAGCGGGCCAGGCTTGTCAATCCGCCGGGGCGCTGTGGCTGCTGTCTTGCTGACGCGCCCACATGCCCGCATACACGCCGCGTTGGGCCAGCAACTGCGCATGGCGCCCGCGCTCGATGATGCGGCCTTCCGACAGCACGATGATCTCGTCGGCGTCCGCCACGGTCGACAGCCGGTGGGCAATGATCAGCGTGCTGCGCCCTGCGCTGACTTCGCGCAGGTTCGCCTGGATTTCGCGTTCGGTATGGGTGTCCAGCGCGCTGGTGGCTTCGTCGAACAGGAAGATGACGGGGTTCTTCAAGATGGTGCGGGCGATGGCCACGCGCTGCTTTTCCCCGCCCGACAACTTCAGGCCGCGCTCGCCCACCATGGTCTGGTAGCCGTCGGGCATGGTCATGATCAGGTCATGGATGTGCGCCAGGCGCGCGGCGGCTTCGATCTCGGCATCGGTGGCGCCGGGGCGGCCGTAGCCGATGTTGTAGTGGATGGTGTCGTTGAACAGCACGGTGTCTTGCGGCACCACGCCAATAGCCGCCCGCAGGCTGGCCTGGGTGACGCCGCGCACGTCTTGCCCGTCCACCAGAATGGCGCCACTGTCGGCGTCATAAAAGCGAAACAGCAAGCGGGCGATGGTGGACTTTCCGGCGCCCGAGGTGCCCACCACGGCCACGGTCTTGCCGGCGGGGATGCTGAAGCTTACGCCCTTCAAGATGGGCCGGCGCGCGTCATAGCCAAAGTACACGTCGCGGAATTCAACCTGGCCGCCCGCCAGGTGCAAGGGTTGGGCGTTGGGGCGATCGGCCACTTCGCGGTCTTGGCCCAGCAGCTCGAACATGCGTTCCATGTCGATCATGGCCTGCTTGATTTCACGGTAGATGAAGCCGAAGAAGCTCAGTGGCTGGTAAAGCTGTAGCAGGTAGGTGTTGACCAGCACGAAGTCGCCCAGCGTGTAGCGGCCTTCGGCAATGCCGGTGGCGGCCATCCACATCACCAGCGTCAGGCCGACCGAGATGATGGCGGCCTGGCCCACGTTCAGGATCGACAGGCTGACCTGGCTGCGCACGGCCGCGCGTTCGTAGCGGGTCAGCGAGGCGTCGTAGCGGCGCGCCTCGTGCTCTTCGTTGCCGAAGTACTTGACCGTCTCGTAGTTCAGCAGGCTTTCGATGGCCTTGGTGTTGGCTTCGGAATCGGTTTCGTTCATCAGGCGCCGGAACTTGGCGCGCCATTCCGTCACCGCAAGCGTATAGGCCATGTACAGGATGACCGTGGCGCCGGTGGCCACGGCCAGCCAGATGTCGAACATCTTCCACAGCACAATACAGACCAGCCCGATCTCGAAGAACGTCGGCAGGATATTGAACAGCAGGAACGACAGCAGCGTCTGGATGCCCTTGGTGCCGCGTTCAATGGCGCGGGTCAGCCCGCCGGTCTGGCGCGACAGGTGAAAGCGCAGCGCCAGGGCATGCAGGTGCCGGAAGATTTGCAGGCCGACTTCCCGGATGGCGTGCTGGCCCACGCGGGCGAAGATGGCGTCGCGCAGTTCCGAGAACAGCAGCGACAGCACGCGCGCGGTGCCATAGGCCAGGATCAGGCCCAACGGCACCGTCACCGCACCGGGCGCGCCTTTGCCCAGTTCGTCAATGGCGTGCTTGTAGATCAGGGGGACATAGACGGTCGCCGCCTTGGCGGCGAACAGGCACAGCAGCGCCAACACCACGCGCACCTTGAGTCCCGTTTTACCTGGCGGCCAAAGGTAGGGGAACAGGGTTCGCAAGGTGGAAAAGCCGCCGCGATTCTTGGGCGGCGCGTCAGGGGAATTCATGGCGGGGCTTGGGGGCGCACGAAGGCGGGATGAGGGGCGGGATGAGGGGGAGGGCGGGCGGGATGAAGGGCATTATCGGGCACGGGCGCTATTATTTGGGAGATAACCCCTGGTAATTCCGGACCATTGCCAGGGGATGAGGGTTTGGTATTACGGCGCGGGCGCAGCTCGGCAAGCCCGTTTTTTTATCTCTTCAATTCGGGGTTGGCCGGGCTGGACCCTGGATTGCGCGACCTGGCGCGTATTCGCCGCGCGAGCGTTGCGGTGCAAGTTTCGGAGGGTCTTATGGCGAAGGTACCCGCAGTGAAATTGAACGACGGCAATAGCATCCCGCAGTTGGGCCTGGGGGTGTGGCAGGTGCCCGACGACCAGGCGGCTTCCGCGGTCAAGGAAGCGCTGGCGGCCGGCTACCGGTCGGTGGACACCGCGGCCATCTACGGCAACGAAGCTGGCGTGGGCACGGGCCTCCGGGCCGCGGGCGTGGCGCGCAAGGATCTGTTCATCACCACCAAGCTGTGGAACGACAAGCATGGCTACGACGATGCCCACAAAGCCATGGACGAAAGCCTGGAGAAGCTGGGCCTGGCGTATGTGGACCTGTACCTGATCCACTGGCCCGTGGCGGGCAGCACGAAGTTCCTGGACGCCTGGCGCGCCATGGTCGAGATGAAGGAAGACGGCCGCGCGCGTTCGATCGGCGTGTCCAACTTCACGCAGGCCAACCTGGAGCAACTGATCGAGTCGTCGAAAGTGGCGCCGGCGGTGAATCAGATAGAACTGCATCCGGGGTTCGCACAGCATGAACTGCGGGCGTTCCATGCCAGGCACGGTATCGCGACCGAGTCCTGGAGCCCCTTGGCGCAAGGCGGAGTCACCAAGGAAAAGGTCATCGTGGACCTGGCTGAAAAACACAATAAATCGGCCGCCCAGATCACGCTGCGCTGGCACTTGCAGAGTGGGCTGATCGTGATTCCGAAGTCGGTCACGCCTGCCCGCATCCGCGAGAACATCGACGTGTTTGATTTTGAGTTGTCCGCCGACGAGATCGCCGCCATCGATGCCATCAAGGACGGCGCGCGCTTGGGACCGGACCCTGAGCAGTTCGGCCGATAGCTGGCCAGGTACGAGAGGGGCGAGGCCAGGGGTGGGGCAGCGGGGCCCCAAGACCCCACGGCCCGGCCTGCAATCTAGTGCTTCAGCGGGAACACCCAGTAGCGCAAAATGACCACCAGCAGGATGGTCAGCGTGATCCACGAGGCCCAGTGCCAGGCGCCCGTGCCCAATAGCGCGGCCAGCAGGCCGAACACGCTCAGCACGCCCAGCAAAATGGGCGCGCCCCATACGAACATGAAACCGCGTCCACCGCGGCTTTTGCTTTGGCGCTTGCTCATGCCGGCGTCCTTTGCGGCGTGGCGGCGGCCTGGTGCCTTTTCACGAGTTCGTTGATGCGCGCTTCCGTCGCGCGGCGCCGCGCGATCCACAGGTAGAGGCCGCTGACCAGAACCACGATGGTGATCAGGTCCAGCAGCGCCCAGATGATCTTCAAGGGCAGGCCGGCGTAGTCACCGAAGTGCAGCGGGCGGGACACCTCAAGCGCGGTCAGGTACCACGGCATTTTGGCCACGGTGGTGAGTTCGCCGGTTTTGCCGTCCACCAACACGGGGGTGTTCAGCTTGGAGGTCAGCGGCGTGTCGCCGCGCATCCAGGCAATGTAGTGGTGCGGGCTGCCGAAGGCGTTGCCGGGGAAGGAGATGAACGACACCTCGTTGCCGGGCATGGCTTTCTTGGCGGTGTCGGCGGCAAGCTGCGCCGAGGCCAGTTGCGTGGGCACGGTCTGGCCCTTGTAGGGCTCAAGAATGCGGACCAGCTCGGTGGACTGCCACAGGCGGAACAACGGCGTCGACAGTTCATTGATGACGCCCGTGAACCCCACGACGAACGCCCATACCAGCGTCACGATACCCAGCAGGTTGTGCAGGTCCAGCCATTTCAGGCGGGTGGAGCGCGCGGCGCGCACGGTGCCGAATTCCAGCTTCTTCATGAATGGGCCGTACAGCACCACGCCCGACACGATGGCCACGCAGAACAGCAGACCCATGAAGCCCAGGAACAGTTCGCCGGGCAAGCCCGCGAACAGGTCCACGTGCAGGGCCAGCATGATGCCCATGAACGAGAATTTGTCTTCGGTATAGAGCGGGCCGTCCAGCAGCACCTCGCCTGTGCGGCCGTCCATGCGGACGGCGTGGCCGGAGGCCTGGCCGTCGCCCGGGGTTTTGGCCATGCCGACGTACACCTGGGGTTCATCGGGGTCGAAGAAAAGGTAGTCGACGACCTCGCCCGGGTACATCGTCAGGGCGCTGGCAACCAGCTTGTCCAGGTTGGCGGGCGGTGTGTCGGCCGGTACGTTGGACAGCGGCTTGCCATCATCCAGCCAGTGTTCGATCTCGTGATGGAACACCAGCGGCAAGCCGGTGAGGCAGATGATGAGCAGGAAGATGGTGCAGACCAGGCTGGTCCACTTGTGGATCCAGTACCAGGTTTTGATGGTGGACGCGGCTGTCATGGCGGCGGGAGGGCGGCGACGCGCGCGGCCCCCTTTAAGGTATTTGTGAGGAAGTACGGAACATTATCACGAACAATAGCGATTCTCGTAACGGATTATTTGACCTCGATGGCGGCGGGGCTGCAAGGCTTGCGTAATCCAAAGCGGGTTAAAAAGACAGGTCGGGGTTTACCGGGCGCGCGCCGCCACGGTGTGTTTCAAGGGACGGTTCATGTCCCCCTCAACCGCTTGTCGAGAATCATCATGGAGCAGCGTTTTGTGAAAGTACCGCGCAACGAGCTGGGCCGCGATTTTGCGGTGGGCGACGTGCACGGGCATTTTTCACGTTTACAGGAAAGCTTGGACCGGCTGGGTTTCGACCCCGCCCGCGACCGGCTGTTCTCGGTGGGCGACCTGGTCGACCGTGGGCCGGAATGCGAGGCAGCGCTGGACTGGCTGGCCCGCCCGTGGTTCTACGCGGTGCAGGGCAACCACGAGGACTATGCGATCCGCCATGTACGCACGGGGCAGGTGGACGTGAAGAACTGGCGTGGCTATGGCGGCGGCTGGTTCCTGGACCTGCCCGCGGATCGGCAGACGGTGTTTGCCGAGGCCTTTGCGCAACTGCCCATCGCGATCGAAGTCGAAACGTCCGAGGGCGCGGTCGGCTTGCTGCATGCGGATTGCCCGGTGCTGTTCTGGCCGCGCCTGGAATTTGCGTTGCAGGATCGCTACAAGCGCACCAGCGCGGCCTGCCAATGGTCGCGCGAGCGGCTGCGGCAGATGAACCGAACGGGCATCCAGGGTGTGCGGGCGGTGGTGGCCGGGCATACGCCGGTGGCCTCGCCCTTGGCCTTGGGCAATGTCTATCACATCGATACCGAAGGTTGGCGCGCGGGCTACTTCACTTTCCTGGACCTGGAGTCGCTGTCGGCATGGCCGTGCGAGGTGGTGACGGAACTGGTGGTCGAAGCATAGGGCTACCCCTGAAACGAAGACGGGCGCCGCAATGGCGCCCGTTGGCATGTCAAGACCCGAGGATCAGAGCGGCCGCGCGACGACGGCGCTGGATGGCGTGATTGCGCTGGCGCTGGCCGCGGCGCCATCGGCGCCATTGACCGGCGCGGCGACGGGTACGCCCGAAGCCGGTACGCCCGCAGCCGGTATGCCCGCAGCCGAAGCCCCCGCCGTCGGGACCGCCGGCAGCGCATTGCCGGCGCTGGGCGCCGGGATAGGCTGTAGCGGCGCCTGGATGGGGCTGTTCAAACTAGGCGGCGGCACGGCGCTGCCGGGGGCCGGCAACGGCTTTACCGAGGTATCCACGCCGTCGGTGCTGAGGTTGTTGTTCAGGAAGTCGGTCAGTTCATCCCCGGAAGACAGGTCCAGCGACGCCACGGCCTGGCCGGGCGGGAACTCCGAGAAATAGTATTCACCGTTATCCACCAGCAGGCCGTCGGGACGCGGCGCCGGCTTGACTTCGGGCACGCCCTTCAACACCGGCTGCATGTAGTCCAGCCAGGTGCTCAGCGCCAGGCCGCTGCCGAACTCGTTGGTGCCCAGCGATTTGGGCTGGTCAAAACCCATCCAGACGGTCGTGGCCAGATCGGGCGTGAAGCCCGAGAACCAGACGTCCACCGCGTCGTTGGTGGTGCCGGTTTTTCCGCCCACGTCGTTGCGTTTGAGCACCTGGTGCGCGCGCGCGGCCGTGCCGTTGGTGGTGACGCCTCGCAGGATGTCGTCCATGACCCAGGCGGTGCGCGGGTCGATGGCGCGCGCCGTTTCGTCGCCCGCCTTGACCGGTTGCGCCTGCATCAGCACCTTGCCCGAGCGGTCCGTAACGTGATCCACCAGATACGGCGTGACGCGGTAGCCGCCGTTGGCAAACACCCCATAGCCGTTGACCACTTGCAGCGGGGTGGCGCCGCCCGCGCCCAGCGCCAGCGGCAGCACGGCCGGCCAGCGCGACTTGTCGAAACCGAAGCGGGTCAGGTAGTCCTGTGCGTATTGTGGGGAAATGGCCTGCAGGATGCGGATCGACACCATGTTCTTGGACCGGTACAGCCCCTGGCGAAACGTCAGCATGGGTTCGTACTTGTTGCCGTCGTTCTTGGGCTGCCAATCCTTCGAGCCGGTCTGGGCGGCGGTCAGCATGAAGGGCTGGTCGGAAATCTGCGTGGCGGGCGTGAAGCCGCGTTCCAGCGCCGCGGCGTAGACGAAGGGCTTGATATTGGAACCGGGCTGGCGCCAGGCTTGGGTCACGCGGTTGAAGCTGCCGCGGTGGTAGTCGAAGCCGCCGATCATGGCGCGGATGGCGCCATCCTGCGGCGCCATGGACACCAGCGCCGCCTGCAGCGTCGGCATGTTGATGATTTCCCAGCCGTCGCCGTCCTTGCCGCCGGTCTTGTGGATGTAGACGACCGAGCCGCGGCGGATGCGCTGGCTGTCGCTGGCCTTGGGGTTCAGGGCGCGCGCCACCACGGCCAGCGCCTTCTTGTCTGAAATGGTGATGATGTCGCGCGCGCTGCGGGCAACCTTGACCTCGGTGGGGCTGGCTGACAGCACCACGGCCGTCAGCAGGTCGTCGCTGTCGGGCGTGGTGTCCTGCACGCCGTCCAGAATGTCATCCAGCGCCTGCGGATCGCTTTCAACGTCATCGGGCAGGTCGATCTGGTCTTCCGGGCCGGGGTAGACGGCGCGGCGCGTGTAGTCCAGCACGCCATCGCGTACCGCGCGGTAAGCGGCCTCCTGGGCCTTGGAATCGATGGTTGTGTAGACGTCGATGCCCTTGGAATAGGTGTCTTCCTGGAACACGCCATACATCAGTTGGCGCGCCAGTTCCGACGGGTAATCTCCATGCACGGCGAAGCCGCGCGCGCTGGTGCCGTCGGCGCCACGGATGGTCAACTGCTGTTGCAAGGCCTGGTCGGCCTGCTCAGGCGTCAGGTAGCCCAGCGTCTTCATGCGGCCCAGCACATAGTGCTGGCGAATTTCGGCGCGCGGGAAGTTGGTGATGGGGTTGAAGCGCGATGGGGCCTTGGGAATGCCGGCCAGCATGGCGGCTTCGGCCGGCGTCACTTCCGACAGCGGCTTGCCGAAATAGGTGCGCGACGCGGCGGCGAAGCCGTAGGCGCGGTGGCCCAGGTAGATCTGGTTCATGTAGAGCTCCAGGATCTGGTCCTTGGTGAGCTCGTTCTCAATCTTGAACGTCAGCAGCAGTTCGTAGAACTTGCGCGAATAGGTCTTTTCCGACGACAGGTAGAAGTTGCGCGCCACCTGCATGGTAATGGTGCTGCCGCCCTGCGACTTCGACCCCTTGACCACGTTGGTCAGCACGGCGCGCGCCACGCCCATCCAGTCGACGCCGCCGTGGCTGTAGAAGCGGTCGTCTTCGGCCGCCAGCACGGCCTGGCGCATGACGGGGGGAATCTCGTCAAAGCGCAGCACGTTGCGGTGCTCTTCGCCGTATTCACCGATCAGGACTTTGTCGGCGGTGTAGATGCGCAGCGGCACCCGTGGCCGGTAGTCGGTCATGGCGTGCAGGTCGGGCAGGGCGGGCCAGGTCAGCGCCAGCGCCAGTCCAAGCGCAAGCGCGCCGCAGGCGCCGACGCAGGCTGCGGCGATGCCCGTTTTGACCAGGATGCGTTTCCAGGGAAGGCCCGATTTGCCGCCCGGGGTGGCGGAGGATTGCTGGGGGGTGCTCATTGCAGGCGATTCTAGGACAGAACGCTATAGACCGGCCAGGGTGCAATAAGGTTTCGGTAACCAAACTTGCCCGAGCCGGGGGGTGGCGTGTGCCAGGTAATTTGAGGGACGTGGTCCAGGATACGCAGAGAAGGGCCTTGCGCGTGGGGGCAATGGGAAATGTGCGGCGAAATGCGCTGTGAACCGCGCTATGAAATGTATTTCGCGCGGTGACAAACGGCAAGACTGGTTGCAAGCGTTTGTCGCGATCAGCCCAGTTGTTCAGCTTCCATTCAGCATTGACGCGTTGCGCTGATAGCGTTGTGGCGGCGCGCCCAGCGCGCGGTGAAACATGGCGCTGAACGCGCTGGGGCTGCGGTAGCCCAGGTCGGCGGCGATGCGCGCCACCGGCTCTCCCAGCGACAGCCTGCACATGGCATCCGCCAGGCGCACCTGCTGCACCCACTGCCGATAGTTCAGCCCCAGCTCGGCCTGGAACAGCCGGATCAAGGTGCGGGCGCTGGCGCCGACTTCGCTGCCCCAGGCTTCGATACCGTGTTGCAGGCCTGGCTGGGCCAGAATGGCCGAGCAGATGGTTTGCAGGCGGCGGTCACGCGGCCAGGGAATCTGGACGGGCACCACGCGGGCCGCCATCAGTTCCGTCAGGATCAGCGCGGCAATCTGCTCGCTGCGGCCGCCCAGCGGGTAGTCGATGGGTTCGGCGGTCAGCGCCAGGATCAGCTCGCGCAGCAGGGCGCTGACTTCAATCACCTGGCACTGTTGCCAGTATCTGGCTGCGGCATCAGCCTGGATGTAGAGCGAGCGCATGGCCACCGTGCCCACCATTTCCACGCCGTGCGGCACACCGGCCGGCACCCACAGCGCGCGCAGGGGCGGCAGCGCCCAGAAACCGCTGGGCGTGGTGACGCGCATGACGCCTTCGGCCGCATAGATCAATTGCGCGCGCGGGTGGGAATGCGCGCCGGTCTGCGCACCCGCCCGAAATTCCTTGGCCATCGCGGTGACCACCCGCGGGCGGTCCTGGTAGTCCTGGGCATTTACGCTGCGCGAAAGGTCTGGCGGAGGCAGGCGGATGGGCATGATGTCACTTCCGACGAAAGGAGTAGGGCGAAGTTGAACGCGCAATGCCGCTATTTTGTCACTTAGGCGACGAATATTGGCAGATCGTATCCATGGCGCGTTTTTACACTGTGGGCTGGTCCTGGCGGTTGGCCGGGCATACCCCTCTTTCCCTTCCGCATAACCATGACTTCCGTCCAGAACCCCGTTGCCGGCATCTCTGACGCTAACCTGCCCGCACCCGCCGCCGCCCCGTCGACCGCCTTCAAAGTGCTGGGCGCGATCAGCGTGGCGCACTTGATGAACGACATGATCCAGTCGATCCTGTTGGCCATCTACCCCATGCTGAAGGATTCGTTCAGCCTGTCTTTTGCTCAGATCGGGCTGATCACCTTGGTGTATCAACTGGCGGCATCGTTGCTGCAACCGTTCATCGGCTTTTATACGGACCGTCATCCCAAGCCGTATTCCTTGCCGGTGGGCATGGGGTTTACCTTGCTGGGCCTGCTGCTGCTGTCGGTGGCGCCGTCGTTCGGCTGGCTGCTGGTGGCGGCGGTGCTGGTGGGCACGGGGTCGTCGGTATTCCATCCGGAATCGTCGCGGGTGGCGCGCATGGCCTCGGGCGGGCGGCATGGCCTGGCACAGTCCTTGTTTCAGGTGGGCGGCAATGTGGGGTCGGCGTTGGGGCCGCTATTGGCGGCGTTGTTCATCATTCCGCATGGGCAGCGCAGCGTGGCCTGGTTTTCCTTGGCGGCCTTGTTCGGCATCGTGGTGCTGACGGGCATCGGCCGTTGGTATAGCGCCAACCGCATCAGCCTGAAGCCGCGCGCGCGCCGCGATGGGGCCGGCAATGGCCTGACGCCCAAGCAGGTGACGGGCGCGCTGGCCGTGTTGGGCGTGCTGGTGTTTTCCAAATACTTCTATCTGGCCAGCCTGAACAGCTATTTCACTTTTTATTTGATCGACAAATTCGGCCTGTCGGTGCGCGAGGCGCAGCTCTACCTGTTTCTGTTCCTGGCCGCGGTCGCGGTGGGCACGGTGGTGGGCGGCCCCGTCGGCGACCGCATCGGCCGCAAGATCGTGATCTGGGTGTCCATCCTGGGCGTGGCGCCGTTCACCCTGCTATTGCCGTACGCCAACCTGTTCTGGACAGCCGCGCTGGTGGTGATTATCGGCATGGTGTTGGCGTCGGCATTTTCGGCCATCGTGGTGTACGCGCAGGAACTGGTGCCGGGCAAGGTAGGCATGATTGCCGGGCTGTTCTTCGGCTTTGCGTTCGGCATGGGCGGGGTGGGCGCCGCCGCGCTGGGCAAGCTGGCTGACGCCACCAGCATCGGCTATGTGTACCAGGTGTGCGCCTACCTGCCGTTGTTGGGCGTGGTGGCGATTTTGCTGCCGAATGTGGAAAAACGGTCGACACGGTAAAAATAGTCTTATCCGCGGGGCACACTACCAAAGCATGGGTGCCCCCACCGCGCACTAGCCCTTATGGACGACTATGAAGGGCGGCCCATAATAATTAATCTAGGGCCTGCCCGTGGCTCATGCCAATGGCGGACGGCAGCAACGTTTTAACTGTCAAATACTGCAAACGTTCAACCGGGCGCCGCGGCCTTGGCGTATTCTGCGTGCTTACCGCGCAATCGTCTTGGCGCGGGAGGTAAAGGTTCCGGACAAATTGTGCCCTCGCTACGACGCTTGACCGTCTTGCGGGGATAGTGCCCTTTTGTTCGTCTGGTAACAAAAAGCATCAAACATGCTGACGTGTAACGCGTTTCCACTTACGAACCCAGTGCAACAGCAGGTCAGAAGCGACGGCGCATGCCCACAAGGCGGCCCGGCAAAAACCATGACGACTTCCTTGTTCTTCCTGATGTGGGGGCTGGCCACGGCCTTGGCTTTACCGCTGCTGCTGCCGTTTCAGGCGCGCGGGGTGCGTGGTATCCGCATGTTCATTGCCGCGAACGGTTTGGCGGTGCTGTCTTTGCTGGCCGTTGCCGCCGCCAGCCTCATTCCGCCTGGCGTCTCCGTCATCGTGTCCAACGCGGCGTGGGTGGGCGCCATCAGCCTGGTCTACGTGGGCGTGCGCCAATTCTTTTCGCTGCGCCCGCATAGTCTGCGCACGGCGGGAATCAGTGCGCTGTGTGTGCTGGGTTTTGCGCTGCTGTGGTTCGGCACGGATGATCTGACCAGCCGCATGCTGCTGTATTCCGGCTTTACCTGTGCCAGCGCGCTGATGACGGGGCGGGTGGTCTTTCAGCAGCGCAAGCAGATCCGCACGCGCGGCGTGGTGCTGTATCTGATGTTGTCCATTTTTGCACTGGCCGTGCTGCATGGGCTGCGCGTGCTGGTTTATGGCGCGGGCTGGGTGGCGCCGGTATCGTTGACGGAGCCGTCGCCGTGGGCCTTGTTCTTCATCGTATGCGGGTCGGTCACCGTGCCCGCCCTGTTTCTGGCGCTGCTGTTGCTGGTGCAGACCCGCTTGTCCGAGCAGATGCAGGCGGCGCTGACCTTTGACGGCCTGACGCAGGTGCATTCCCGCCGCAGCATCCTGGATGAACTCGAACGCGAACTGCAACGCTGCGGGCGTTCGGGCGGGCCCCTGGCGGTGCTGGTGCTGGACATCGACCATTTCAAATCCATCAACGACCGCTATGGCCATGCGGCCGGCGACACGGCGCTGCGCCATTTCGCCAAGGTGGCGCAGAACGCGGTGCGCGCCACCGACCGTGTCGGCCGATTGGGAGGCGAAGAATTCGTGCTGCTGATGGTGGACTGCGACCCCGCACGCGCGCTGGTGCATGCACAGCGCGTGTGCGATGCGCTGCGCGACACGCCGCTATACCTGCAGGGGGTGGAAGTGCCCATGACCGCCAGCGGCGGCCTGGCTTCTTATCAGGATGGCGATAGCGCCGACGTGATCCTGGCACGCGCCGACGTGGCACTGTACCGCGCCAAGGAGCAAGGGCGCGACCGGGTGGAAATGGCGTTCGGGGGGCGCGCCCCAAGCCGCATGCAGGTGAGCAGCCTGATGGGGATGGCGCCAGCGGCGAATGGGCCGCTGGTGACTCAGGAAGGCGCCGGACGTTAAGGCTTGAGGTGCTGCGTCAGGAACTTTTCCATGGCTTCGTAGAACTCGAACTTGTTCTCGTCGTTGTGGAAGCCGTGGCCTTCGTTGTCCTTGACCATGTACTCCACTTCAACGCCGCGCGCCCTTAACGCGGCCACCATCTGGTCGCTTTCGTCTTTGTTGACACGCGGGTCCTTGGCGCCTTGCGCCACGAACAGCGGCGTCTTGATCTTGTCCGCATGCAGCGCGGGCGAGGTCGCGGCCAGCCGGTCCTTGTCGCGTTCGGGATGGCCGACCATGTCCTGCATCTTGTCCAGCATGGGCTTCCAGTACGGCGGAATCGACTTCATGAACGTGAACAGGTTTGACACGCCCACGTAGTCCACCGCCGCGGCGTACAGGTCGGGCGTGAAGGCCACGCCGGCAAGCGTGGCGTAGCCGCCGTAGCTGGCGCCGTAGATGCCGATGCGCTTGGGGTCGGCAATGCCCTGCTTGATCAGCCACTGCACGCCATCGGTGATGTCGTCCTGCATCTTCAGGCCCCATTGCCCGAAGCTGGCTTCCCAGAAGGCGCGGCCATAACCGGTCGAGCCGCGGAAGTTCATTTGCAGCACGCAGAAGCCGCGGTTGGCCAGGAATTGCGTTTCGGGGTTATAGCCCCAGCCGTCGCGCGCCCAGGGGCCGCCGTGCGGGTTGACGATGCAAGGCAGGTTCTTGGGGTCGCGGCCGGCGGGCAGCGTCAGGTAACCGTGGATGGTCAGCCCGTCGCGGCTTTGGTAGCTGATGGGCCGCACGTGCGACATGTCGCTTTCCGGGATGGCCGGGTTGATGTCGGCCAGCTTGGTCAGCGTGTCGGAGGTGGCGTCGTACAGATAACGCGAGCCCGGCGTGCGGTCGTTGTAGGCGGCGACGATGAACACGTTTTCGTCACGGTTGGAGCCTTGCAGCGCGATCTCGTAGCCCGGCAGCTTTTCCGTCAGCGTCTTGAACAAGGCTTCGGACTGCGCATCGAAGAACTTGAATTGCGGCTTGTCGGTCTGGTAGGCCGCCAGGGTCAGCACGCGGCGCTTGCGCGAGTAACCCGCGCCGTCCAGGTCGACGGTGTCGGGGGTGAAGATCTCTTCTTCGGCGTCGGGGCGCGCCGGGTCGATGACCACCAGCGACAGCTTGTCGCGACCGCGGTTGCTGAGCGCGTAGATCTTCTTGTCGTCGAACGTGAAGAAGGACGGGCTGACGTTGGTGCGGTAGTCGGTGGTGATCAGCGGGCGGAATTCCGAGGCTTCGTCGTCGCGGTAGAGCAGGGTGGTGTTCAGGCCGTCGCTGGTGACGGCGGCGCGCACCTTGCCCGCGTGGTCGGTCTGCCAGCCAACGATGTTGCCCGGGTTCTGCGCCACCAGCACGGCCGCGCCGGTGTGGACGTTGACGCGGTAGACGTCAAAGACCTCGGGGTTGCGCTGGTTGTGGCTGATCAGGACGTGATCGGGGTCGTCTTCGAGATCGTCTTCGATGCTGGCGCGCGCGCCGTCATACGGGGTCAGGTCGGTGATCTTGCCGGTCTTGGCGTTGACGGCCAGCACGTGGTAGTTCTCGTCGCCGCCAAAATCCTTTTGATAGAGCACCACGTCGGCGCCCTTCCAGAAATAGTTGGAGATGTCGCGGGCGGTTTCGCTGGTGAGGCGGCGGGGTTCGCCCACCAGTTTGCTGCCTTGCAGCGCCTGCACATAAATGTTCATGCGGGCCGGCTGGCCGTCCACGCTGGTGGGCTGCATGAAGCCCAGCGTGCGGCCGTCGTCGGCCAGGCGGAAGAAGCCGCGTTCCGGATTGCGGAAAAAGTCCTTGAGGGGATAGGCGCGGGGCGGCGGCTGGGTGGCGCAGGCGCCCAGCGTGGTGCCGACGATGCCGGCCATGCTGGCGGCCAGGACGGTGCGCGTCATGAATGAAAACAAGGCAAGACCTCCGCGTTTTGGATGCGGTTGATAATGCCATAGTCGCGCGGACGGTGTCGAACCGGCCCCACTTATGCCGCTGTGCGGTTTGCGGGATAATCGCGGCAGTTCATCTGGAGAATTACATGGTCAGGAATTTGGTCGCGGCATCGGCGCTGGCGCTGGGCCTTGCGGGTTGCTCGCTGGGCATCTCGTCGGACAGCGCGTCGCCGCACAGCGAATTCAAGGCGCCGGTTGCGTTCAAGGACGCTTACGCCGCGGTGATCCGGCAGTCGAACAACTGCCTGCGCAGCACCGACAACGCCTATCGCGTGGTGTCCGATCTGAACGAGGCGGCGCAGACGGGCGTGGTGCGCGTGCTGGCGCCGTATAGCGACAACGTCATGTCGCGGGTCGACCTGAAGGCCGCTGGCCCGAAGAGCACCGACGTGCGCATCGTGATGTGGGGCAAGGGCACCTGGGACGCGGCGGCAATGCGCGCGATGCAAGACGCCATCTACTACAGCATCACGTCGTGCAGCAGCTACATGCCGCTGGACCCGCGCACGCCCGTCAAGCCTTCACGCGACCTGCCGGACTAAGCCCCGGCGCCGAGGGCGGGGGGGCTGGTCAGAAACTCGTCAGTCGCCGCCCGGGCGGCGGCGCACGATCTTGAACGTGGCAGTGGCGCGCGCCACCAGTTCGCCATCAGCACGGCGGATGTCGCCTTCACAGAAGGCGATGGACCCGCCGCGGCGCAGGCAGCGCGCTTCAATGACCAGGTCGCCCGTGCCGGGCGACAGGAACGTGGTGTTCATGTCGATGGTGGCCATGCCTTCGGTGGCGTCGGCCGACCCGCGTGCCGCCGCGCTGAGGGTGAAGTCCAGCACGCTCATGAGCGTGCCGCCATGCACATCGCCCCGGCTGTTGGTCAGGTCCTGGCGCCAGGGCAGCGTGGTGCGGGCGAAGCCCGGCGCGATGCTTTCGGGCACCAGGCCAATGAAGTGCATGAAGGGGATCGTCAGGCCGAAGTAGTCGGTGGAAGCGGTTGCGGTCATGGAAGGTGGGTGGGTAGGCAGTGGGTAAGCGATTCAGCCGGTCATAATATATTTTTTTGCAGTGCCCGCCAGCGTCCGCCAGCACGACGCGTTGGCGGCCACCTGGTCTTCATCGGAATGTCTGAACTCTTGCGCAAGATCGTGCACGTGGATATGGATGCGTTTTATGCGTCCGTCGAACAGCGCGACAACCCCGAGCTGCGTGGCAAGCCCGTCGTTGTGGCGTGGACCGGGCCGCGCTCGGTCGTGTGCGCCGCGTCTTACGAGGCGCGGCGCTTCGGCATTCATTCGGCCATGTCCGCCATCCGCGCCGAACGCCTTTGCCCGCACGCCATCTATGTGCCGCCGGACTTCAACCGATACCGCGACGTGTCGCGCCAGATCCGGCAGATCTTCGCCCGCCATACCGATTTGATCGAACCGCTGTCGCTGGACGAGGCCTATCTGGATGTGACCCAGAACAAATACGGGTTGCCGTCCGCGACCGAGGTGGCGCAAGTCATCCGCCAGCAGATCAAGGAAGAAACGGGCCTGACCGCGTCGGCCGGCATTGCGCCCAACAAGTTCCTGGCCAAGATCGCGTCAGACTGGAACAAGCCCGACGGCCAGTTCGTGATCCGGCCTACCAAGGTGCTGGAATTCTTGCAGCCCTTGCCGGTGCGCAAGGTGCCAGGGGTGGGCAAGGTGACGCAGGCGCGCCTGGAGCAATTGGGCATTCAGACGGTGGGCGACCTGGCCACGCACAGCGTGGAAGAGCTGTCGCATTATTTCGGCCGTTACGGCCGGCGCCTGTACGAGCTGGCGCGCGGCATCGACGAACGCCAGGTTCAGACCGACCAGCCCTTGCAGCAGGTGTCGGCGGAGACCACGTTTTCGGAAGATATCCGCCTGAACGCCTTGGGCGACGCCATCGACCGCATGGCGGACAAGGTCTGGGATCAGGCTTTGAAGAAGGGCGCGCTGGGGCGCACGGTGGTGCTCAAGCTGAAGACCGACCGGTTTCGCATTCTGACGCGCAGCCAGACCAGCTTGAACCCGCCCGGTTCGGCGGCCGAACTGGCCTCGGTGGCCAGGCTGCTGTGCGAGCGTGTGGAACTGCCGCCGGAAACGCTGTACCGGCTGGCAGGGGTGGGGATGAGCAATTTTGCCGACCCCGCCGAACAGGCGCGCCAGCCAGATCTGTTTGGCGGCGCGTTCTGAACGGTGGCGGGATCAGGCCAGGCGCGCCTTGACCTGCTGCGACAGCGCCGTCATGTCGGCGCGGCCAGCCAGCGCCTGCTTCAACAGCGCCATGACCTTGCCCATGGCGGGCGCGCCGGTCACGCCTTGCGCGGCCACTTCGGCCAGGGCGGCGTCGATGGCGGCGGCCACTTCTTCAGGCGTGGCGGCTTGCGGCAAGAATTCTTGCAGCACCAGCAGTTCGGCCTTTTCCTGTTCCGCCGTTTCGGTGCGGCCGGCCTGTTCAAACGCGGCGATGGACTCGCGGCGCTGCTTGACCTGCTTTTCGATGATGGCGGTGATTTCGGCGTCGTTCAGCTCGCGGCGTTCGTCCACTTCTTTCTGTTTGACGGCAGCCAACAGGAAACGCAGCGTGGTCAGGCGTTCCGAGGCCTTGGCGCGCATGGCGTCCTTGACGGCATCAGAGAGGCGGGTCTTGAGCGTAGCAGTGCTCATAAGTGAACCTTTTGGGTGGTGTTGCGGCAATCCGCAAGTGTAAATCGGGTTTACTTCAGCCGGGTCAGGTCGCCGCGCAGCGCCACGCCCGCCACCACTGCGCCAGCGTGGCATTCGTAGTCGGTCTTGCTGCTGTATTCTTTTTTGCGATAGTAGCTGACGATATTCGTGACGGCGTTGGCGTTGGCCTTCTTGGCGGCTTCATGCAGCGCGATCACCGCCGATTGGGCCACCCACAGGCAGGCGTCCGCGTCTTTCTTGGCAAAGGCGTTGGTCTTGCGGTTGGTGACCACGCCCGCTTCCAGCACCTGGCCTTTCGGGCCGGTGCCCGCCAGGTAGAACTTCACGCTGCCGTCGATCTTGCCCGCCGCCAGCGCGGCGTCGATGGCGGGTTGCAGGGGCAGGAATACGGTGCGATCCGCCGCCACCGCGTGAGCGGAGCAGGCGAGCGACAGGGACAGGGCGCCAAACAGCTTGTAGGTGATCTTCATGACGAGCGTTTCCGGTTATGAAAGTGAATCAAGGGCTGAAAGAGAGGACGCCGGCTCAAGGCCAGCGGCGAAAAACCAGGGACGTGTTGATGCCGCCAAACGCGAAATTGTTGTTCATGACGTACTCGTTGCTCATGCGGCGGCCATCGCCTTGCAGGTAATCGAGTTCGCCGCAACGCGGATCGATATTGCGCAGGTTCAGCGTGGGCGCGTACCAGTCGCGATTCAGCATTTCGATGCTGAACCAGGACTCCAGCACCCCGCAGGCGCCCAGCGTGTGGCCCAGATAGCTTTTCTGCGAGCTGATCGGCATGCGGCTGCCGAAGAGCGCGTGCGTGGCCTGGGTTTCGGCGATGTCGCCTTGTTCGGTGGCGGTGCCGTGGCCGTTTACGTAGCCGATGGCCTCCGGGGGCAGGCCGGCATCCGCCAGCGCCATTTCCATGGCGACCCGCATGGTGGCGGCTTCGGGCCGGGTGATGTGGGTGCCGTCTGAATTGCTGCCGAACCCGACCACTTCGGCATGGATGCGCGCGCCGCGCGCCAGCGCGTGGTCCAGCGATTCCAGCACCAGCATGCCGCCGCCTTCGCCGATGACCAGGCCATCGCGGTCGCGGTCGTAGGGGCGGGGCGTGAGTTCCGGCGTGTCGTTCTGCTGGCTGGTGGCATACAGCGCGTCGAACACCAGCGCTTCGCTGGCGCACAGTTCTTCCGCGCCGCCGGCCAGCATCATCTGCTGGCGGCCGTAGCGGATGGCCTCGTAGGCATAGCCGATGCCCTGGCTGCCCGAGGTGCAGGCGCTGGACGTGGGGATGATGCGGCCCTTCAGTTCGAAGAAAATGCCGACGTTGGCGGCCGTGGTGTGCGGCATCATGCGCACATAGGAATTGGCGTTCAGATCGTCGGTGACGCCGTTTTGCAGCATATTGCCGAAGGCGCGGATTTCAGCGGTGCTGCCCACCGACGAGCCGCAGGCCACGCCCATGCGGCCGTCGGTGATGCTGGCGTCGCCCAACAGCGCGGCGTCTTCCAGCGCCAGTTCGGCGGCGCGCACGGCCAGTTGCGACACGCGGCCCATGCTGCGCAGTTGCTTGCGGGTCCAGTGCGCGGGCACGCGGAAATCTTCCACCGGCCCGGCCAGCCGCGTATTCAGTTCAGCAAAGCGCGACCAGTCGGGCATGTACCGGATGGCGCTGCGGCCCGATTGAAATGCTTGCTGCACGCTGGCCCAATCCGAGCCCAGCGCGCTGATGCCGGCCATGCCGGTAATGACGACGCGGTTCATCAGCACAAGCCTCCGTTGACGGCGATGACCTGGCGCGTGATGTAAGCGGCGCCGGGCGACATCAGGAAGGCCACCGTGGCGGCGACCTCTTCGGGCTTGCCCATGCGTTGGGCCGGCACCGCCTTCAGGATTTCTTCAACGGGTACGTGCTCGTCGATCATGTCGGTATCGATCAGGCCGGGCGCCACGCAGTTCACGGTGATCTGGCGCTTGGCCAGTTCAACGGCCAGCGCCTTGGCGGCGCCGATCAGGCCGGCCTTGGACGCGCTGTAGTTGACCTGGCCACGGTTGCCCACCAGGCCCGACACCGACGCCATGCAGACCACGCGGCCCGCCGCGCGGCGCCGGATCATGGGCATGGCCAGCGGGCTGAGCACGTTGTAGAAGCCGTCCAGGTTGGTGCGCAGCACCTGGTCCCAGTCGTCGCCGGTCAGCGCCGGGAACGCGCCGTCGCGCGTCAGCCCGGCGTTGAGCACCACGCCGTAATAGGCGCCGTGCGCGTCCACGTCCGCTTGCAGCACGGCCGCGCATTGCGCGCGGTCGGACACGTCGAATTGCAGGATGCGGGCCTGGCGGCCGCGCGCGGTGACCTCGGCCAGCACGGCTTCGGCCTGTTCGCGTTGTTGGCGGCAATGCAGGACCAGGTCATGGCCGGCGTCGGCCAGGGCCAGCGCGATGGCGCGGCCGATGCCGCGGCTGGAGCCGGTGACGAGTATGGGGGCAGCGCTCATGTGAGGGGGGCTTCCTGAGTAAATTCGTTGGGGTCCTTGGGCTGATACACATTCAGCCGGGCGTGCGCCAGCAGAGGGGCGTCGTCGCCTTCGTTGCTTTCATTACGCTCTTCGCGCAATTCGCATTCGAAAACGCTCATGCCGCTGGCGTCGATCAGGCCGCGTTGGACGTGGATGGACAAGGCCATGCCCACGGGCAGGCCATCGCAGTGGCAGTCATAGCGCCGGGTGCCAAGCAGGAATCCCAGCTTGACGGTGGCGCCCGCTTCGCGCGCGTGGCAACCGGCCCAGGCGCCCACGGCTTGCGCCATGAACTCCATACCCAGCCAGGGCGGCAGCGAGCCGTCCGGCAAGGAGTAGGGGCCGGGTTTGACGACGGCGCGGGCGCGCAGGCTGTCGGCGTCGTAGCCCAGCACGTCGTCGATCAGGATCATGTTGCCGGCGTGCGGCAGCAGGCTGGCAATGGGCCAGGGGCATGCGTTCATGGGCGGGCTCCCAGGATCAGGCTGGCGTTGTTGCCGCCGAACGCGAATGAGTTGCTCATGGCGATGCGGGGCCGGCCTTGGGCGTAGCGGTGCAAGCCGTTGCTGAAATCCAGCGCGGGCAACGCCGGGTCGGGCTGACCGTCCCAGACGTGGGGCATGAGCCGGCCATCGGCCGTGCGCTCGGACAAGGTGATCCATGCCAGCGCCGCTTCCATGGCGCCGGCGGCGCCCAGCGTGTGACCGGTCAAGGCCTTGGTGGACGCGCAGGGCACGCCTTCGGGAAACACGGCATGCATGGCCAGGCTTTCCATCGCGTCGTTGTGCACGGTGCCGGTGCCATGCAAATTGACCCAGCCAATGTCGGCGGGCGTAACGTCGGCGGCGCGCAGGGCGGCAAGCATGGCTTGCCGCGCGCCCGCGCCGGAGGGCTCGGGCGCCGACATGTGCCAGGCATCCGAACTGGCGCCGCCGCCCAGCAGGGCCACGGCATCCGCATCAGAGGCGTCGAGTTCCATCACGAACAGAACGCCGGCTTCGCCGATGTTGATGCCACGGCGGTTGGCCGAGAACGGCTGGCAAAGCCTCTCGTCGATGGCTTCCAGCGTGGCGAAGCCATTGATCGTCAGGCGGCAGAGCGTATCCGCGCCGCCGCACACCACCGCGTCGCAAAGGCCCAGGGCCAACAAGCGGCGTGCCGACAGCAGCGCGCGGGCGCTGGATGTGCACGCGGTGGACAGCGTGTAGGCCGGGCCGGTCACGCCTAGATGCGCGGCCAGGAACGAGGCGGGCGATGACAGTGCCTGACGGCGGTAATCGTAGCCAGGGGGAAAGGCGCCTTCGGCGGCAAGCGCCCGGAAATCTGGCGCATTGTCGTTCACGCCCGACGTGCTGGTGCCCAGCACCACGGCAACGCGGGCCGGGCCATGGCGGGCGATGGCGCGTTGCAATGTCGGCGCGATCTGGTCCGCGCAGGCAAGCAGCAGGCGGTTGTTGCGGCTGTGCAGATGGGCGGGCAGGGCGTCGGACACCGTCGGCAAGGCGCCGTCATAAGCGCCCAGCGTCAGGCTGCGGCCGTTGACCCAGCCGGCCTGCCTGCGCATGCCGTGCGTATCGCCGCTGAAGGCCGCTTGCGCAACGGCGTCCACGCCCGCGCCCAGCGCGCAGACGATGCCGGGGGCGCTCAGCCAACTGGTCATGGGGCTTTTATTCATGTCGGCTCCCGTTCATGTCGGCTCCCCTTCATTGCAGCCCGGTCCATTGCAGCCCGGTCCATTGCGGCTTCCATTCATGGCGACTCCTTCAGCGGTTCGACCCGCCACATGACGCCATCGGCGCCGCTGATGGTAAAGACGTCGGGCCGCGCGGCTTGCGGCCAGCGCACCATCCATCGAACCTGGGCGCCATCCAGCAGGCTGCGTTCAGCAGTGCCGTCATCGTGCCGCTGCGCGCGCCACGCGCCCGCGCCGTAGGCCGCGTCCAGCTCTGCCTGCGGTGTCCACGCGAACATCAGCGCGGCGAAAAGATCGCGGGCCTGGGCGTTGGGACGCAGAAATCCATCGTTGCGCCAGCGACCGGCTTCCAGCATCTGCCGCGCTTGCGGCACACCCATCGGGTCAAACAGCGACCAGCGCAACGCCGCGCCTTCGCGCTGCACCACCAGCATCGTGTCCACCCGTGGCTGGCCGGTGGCCGACTGCACCACATGCAACTGGCGCGGCAAGGAAAAGTGGGCGTCGCGCGCGGGAACGGGCGGGGCGCTGGCGCAACCGGCCAGCGCGGCAAGCAGCATCGCCGTGGCGATGGCGCGGCGCGGAGACAGGAGGGTTGAAAGGGGATGCATGATGCGCGTCAGACCGCTTCCGCTTGCGTGGCGGCGACACGGCAAAGTTCGCTCAGCATGCGCAGGCGGCGTTGCGGGCTGGCGACGAAGGGGTTGGCCGTGTCCCAGGCGTAGCCGGCCAGGATGGAACTGATCATGCGGCGGATTTCCGGCTGCGGGTTCTTGTGGAACACCACGTCCTGGAATTCGCCGCTGTACCAGCCCTGCACATAGGCGCGGAAGGTTTCCACGCCCAGCATCAGGGGGTTGGCAAAATCGGCCTGCCAATCAACCAGTTCGCCGCCCAATTGGCGGTGCAAGGCGTCGGTGGCCAGCTTGGACGAACGCAGGGCGATGGTGACGCCCGACGAAAACACCGGGTCCAGGAATTCGGCGGCGTTGCCCAGCAGCGCATAGCCGGGGCCGTGCAGCCGCGTGACGCTGGCCGAGTAGCCGCCGATGGTGTTGGCGGGCGTGTCCCAGACCGCGTTGGCCAGCACGCGCTTGAGGTTCGGGGCGGCGTCCGCCATGGCGCGCAGCGTCGTCATCAAGTCTTGGTCGGGGCCGCCGAACAGGTCTTGTCCGCCCACCACGCCGAAGGAACAGCGCCCGTTGGAAAACGGAATCAGCCAGTACCAGATGTCGGGCTGTTCGGGATGCACGCTGATCAGGATCTTCTCGCGGTCGAAACCGGGGTCGTCGATGCGGTCTTCGATGTGCGTGAAGATGGCCTTGCGCGGGGGCATGGACGACGGACGTTCCAGGTCCAGCAGACGCGCCAGCACTCGGCCGTAGCCGCTGGCGTCCAGCACGAAGCGGGTCTGAACCTGATAGTTGTCGCCGTTGGCGCCACGCACGTTCAGCACGGGCTGCTCGCTGCTGAAATCAGCGGCGGTCACTTCCTGCTGGTAGCGCACGTCCACACCCTGGCGGGCGGCGTCGTCGGCCAGCACCTTGTCGAACTGCGCGCGCTGCACCTGGAAGGTGGTGCCGGGGCCGGCGGTGAATTTGTCGCGGAAGTCAAAGTAGGTGTAGTCGTCGCCGCGCGCAAAGGCGGCGCCGTTCTTCACTTGAAAGCCCGCCGCGTTCACGGCGGGCATCATGCCGGCTTCTTCCACGAATTCCAGGCAGTGGGCCAGCAGGCTTTCGCCGATGGAAAAGCGCGGGAACTGTTGGCGTTCCAGCATCAGCACATCGTGGCCTTGCCGCTTGAGCAGCGCGGCCGCGACCGCGCCAGCGGGGCCTGCTCCAATGACGACGACTTCACGATGTTCCATGCGAGTTGATTCCATGTCGGTGCAATAAAAGTTCGGCCACGATCAGGCCGCCGGGGGCGGACGCACCCAGGGTGACCACAGCAAGGAAAAGGCGACGCCCAGCGCCACCGCCATGCCGAAGTTGGCGATGGCGGGCGTCAGGCTCACGGCCAGCAAGCCGAACGACAGCAGCGTGGTGACGGCGCCCAGCAAGATGCCGACCAGGCTGGCTGCCGCGCCCGCCACGCGCTCGTACATGAAGATGGCGTAGTCCACGCCGATGGCGGACACCAGCAGCAGGCCGAACAGGCTGAACAAGGTCAGCGGCTGGCCCAGGTATCCCAGGGCCGCCAGGGCGCAGGCGGTGGCGGCCACGGGCACCGCCAGGATGCGCCAGGTGGCGGCGCGGCCCAGGGTCAGCAACAGCAACGCCGCCGCCACCACGTAGGACAGCAGCTTGAGTTCGGCGGCTTCGATGCGGGTGGACGCGAACATCCGGTTCAGGTCACCACTGCGGTCCACCAGTTCGACTCCGGGCAGCCCTTGCGTGATGCCCTCCAGCGCGGCGGTGTTGCGCAGGCCCAGCAAGGTGACCATGCCGGCTGCCTGGCCGCCGTGCAGCCCCAGCCACTGCGCGCGCCAGCGTTCGGCCAGCGGCCCTTGCAGTGCGGCGTCGATGCTAAGCGTGGGCAGCGCCGCCAGGGCTTGCAGTTCGTGTTGCACGGCGTCGAAGGGGATGCCAATGTCGGTCAATGGCTTCCACACCTGCGGCTGTTGGGCCAGGGCTGCCAGGCGTTGGCCCAGCGCACGCTGGTCTTCAGCGGGCGACACCAGTTGGCTCAGCGCGTTGTAGCCGGCAAGATCGCCGCGCTTGACCAGCGCGTCCAGCTTGTTGGCCACTTGGGCCTGCCTGCGCAGCAGTTCATCAGCGTTGGCGCCGCGCACCAGGAAGAACTGGCTGGTGGGCGTGTAGCCGGTGATCTCGCCGATCTGGCGCGCCTGCTGCAACAGCGGCGCGGGCAGGCTCAGCCATTGGCGCAGGTCGTCCTGGATGACAAGGCGGCTGATGCCGCCGACCGTCGCGGCGCTGAGCGCCAGCGCGCCGACCACCAACAGCACGCGCCGGCCCGCCAGGCGTTCGCGCAGGCGCAGCGCGGCCTCGGCGGCTTGCAGCAAAGGCGGCCAGGGGCGGGGTTGCCAGCCGTTCATCCAGACCGGCAACTGACACACCGTGCAGGCGTAAGCGCCCAACAGGCCAGCCGCCGAAAACACGGCGGTCTGTGTCAGTGCGGGAAACGGGGTGAAGGCCAGCGCGATATAGCCGACCAGACTTGCCGCCAGGCTGATGCTCAGCCCCGGCAACACGCGGCGCAACGCGGGCCACGCTTGCCAGTCGGGCATGCCATAGCTTTTGCCTAGCCAATGCATGGGAAAGTCCACCGCCACGCCAATCAGGCTGGCGCCGATCACCAGCGTCAGCACATGGATCGAACCGAACACCGCAACGCAGGCCACCGCGCCGGTCAGCAAGCCCACCGCCACGGGCACGAACGCCAGCAGGGCGCGCACGCGGCGCAAGGCCAACAGCAGCACCAGGACGATGGCCGCCAAGGCGATGGACCCGATCCATGCACTTTCCGCCATGGCCTGCGCCCGCCCGGCCGCGGCGTATAGCGGGCCGCCCGCCACCAACAATTCAGCGCCGTCGGCGCGCAGCGCTTGCCGGGCGTCATCGATGCGGGCCGACAGGTCTTGCGGCGCGTCGGTATCGAAAGCGTCCGCGCGGGTTTCGGCCCGCACCAACACCCAGCGCCTACCGCCGTGATCGGCTTGCAGCGTGCCGCTGCCCATGTCGTATTGCACGGTGCCGCCCGGGCGCAGCGCCTGTTCGGCGCGCCGCGTCAGGCCCAGCCAGTCTTGATCCACGGACACCAGCCCCGACGATGAAAACGGGTCGGACAACTCACGCGCGCGCCGCTGGGCGTAGGCGGTGGGGTCGGAGGCCAGTTGTTCGCGGTCAGCCACCGGCAGCATGGCAAGCCGGCCCGCCAGCAGTTGCGCGCGCAGCGCGGGCACGTCCACATTCAATTCAAGCTGTACCGACGCAAACAGGCCGCTTGCCCGCAAGCGCTCGGCCAAGGCGCGCGCGGGCGCAACCGGGTCGGCGCCAGGCGGCGCGGCCACCAGCGCCAGCAACTGCCGCGACAGCGGCTCCTGGATGCGGGCTTCGGCCAACTGCCGCGTGGCGTCGGCCTGGGCGTGCGGCACCAGTTCCATCAGGTTGGCGGACACCGGCCAGCCATGGCGGCACTGCCAGGCGCCCGCGCACAGCACCAGCAACAAGCCCAGCTTGAAGAGCCGTGGCAGCCAGCGCTCAATCGGCAAACGCACGTTGCTCCTCGGGGGTCAGTGCATCGGCGGGGGCCGCGTCCGTCATTTGCAGGACGCTGCGGTCGCCCTGGGTTTCGCGTAATTCGATGCGGTCGACAAGCTTGCCGCCGTTGATCTGGATATTGTCGAAGATCTGGCGCAGCAAGGCGGAGCGGGGTGTCAACAGCAACTGCCAGGCGTGGGCCTGGCCCGTGAGCGTGAGGTCGAAGTTTTCTTGCAAGCCCTTCGTGTCGCCCGCCAGCACCGCCAGGAACAGCTGGTTCTCGCGGCTGGAGCCGGTTTGCTGCGGCAGGGCTTGCCAGGCGCCGGATTCGTCGCGCCGCGCAATGCCCTTGGCGTTGATGCGCAGATCTTGCGCGATGGGCGTGCGCAGCAGCCACAACAGTCCTTTGCCGGCGGCCAACGTGAAGTCGCCCCGGCTGGTCAGCGGTTGCGGCAGCGAGCGCAGGAATTTTTGCTGCACGAAGTGGCCGCGCACAATGGGCGTGGCGCGCAACTGGGCTTGCAGGTCGTCCAGGCCAAACGCCTGGGCGTACGCGGGCAGGGCGGCCAGCAACAGCAGCAGAGCCATGCGATGCGCGGCGGTGCGCGTGGCCTGAATCCAAGTGGCCCGGTGCAGGGAACGGAATACGTTCATGCCGAGCGCGTTGATGTTCAGCATGCTCATGCCGCGGACTCCAGCGCTTGCAGCTTGCGCCGCACGGCGTCCACGAAAACGGTGGGCGACGTCAATTGCATTTCGCGGGTTTCGATGCACACCGCGACTTGCTCCGAGGTGCCGCGCGTCAGCCGCTGGCCGGTGGCCGCGTCCAGGATCAGGTAGTTGATCTTCAAGCGGTTTTCCCATTCCACCAGTTCGGCGCGCACCGTCAGGCGCTGGCCGAATTGGGCGGGCTGGGCGTAGCGCAGATGCAGGTCGATCACCGGCCAGGCGTAGCCGCTGGCGCGCATGGCGTCGTAGTTGTGGCCCAATTGGTCCAGCAGTTCGCAGCGCGCCTGTTCCAGGTACTTCACGTAGTGGCCGTGCCATACGACGTTGAGCGAATCGACGTCGAAGAACGGCACGCGGATGTCGATTTCCGCGCCGATAAGGCCTCGTTTACGCATCGTCTTTCCAGAAAGGGTAGAAGTTGAACCACTGCAAGGGCGCTTGGCGGCAATACGCGGCAAGGCGGTCGGCGTAGCGTTGCGCCCAGTGGGCGATGCGTTCCTGGCGCGTTGCGCGCGTCCAGTCGATGCCATCGGACAGGCGTTCCATGGCGACGCGATAGCGCGCGCCGTGGCGCGTGCAGAACAGCACGTTGACGGGGCAGCGCAGCAGGCCGGCCAGTAGCCACGGCCCTTGCGGCAGGGCGGCGCGGGCGCCCAGAAAATCAACCAGGGTTGTGCGGTCGCCTTGCAGCGGCACGCGGTCGCCGGCAATGGCTAGCCATTCGCCACGATCCAGCCGCTGCGCCAGGTCCAGCATGACGGGCGCATCCAGTTCGCTGACTTGAATCATGCGCAGCCCGCCGCCCGCTTCGCCCAGCAGGCGGTTGAAGTGGACCGCGTGCTTGCTGTGCACCAAAACGTTCAGCCGCAGCAGGCCGGACTTTTCCGCCAGCGCGCGGCAGACTTCGATATTACCCAGGTGCGAGCCCACCAGGATCTGGCCACGGCCCACGCCCATTTGCGCGTGCAGGCCGTCCGGGTCGGACATGTCCAGGTGCGACATCGTGATCTTGCCTTGCCAGACATCCAGCTTGTCCAGCATGGCGTCGGCAAACGCCAGGTACTGGCGGTACACCGGCAGGGTGCGTGGCAGCGGTACGGGTTGTGATGGACGCGCCGTGCTTTGCGTCAACCGCTGCTGGTACTGCGCGATGGCGCGCCGCGCGCGACCGCCGAAGGCGTAGAAGTACAGCACCACCAACCACACCACCGGCGCCACGACGCGGCGGCCCAGCCTGCGGGCGGCCCAGGCCGTCATGCGCATCAGCGTGGGGCTGCCACGCTCGGGCTGGTGCGCCCAGTGGGGATCTGTGGCGCTCACGATCGTGCCTTTTGCGCCAGGCGGCGCCAAAGCAAGGCGGGCGCGCGGCCCAGCATGCCGAAGAACAGCCGCGCATGCATGCGGCTGATCAGCAGGTTGTCGCGCAGGCCCTTGAAGTGCGAGACGCCGCCTTCGGGGTAGCTGACGTGGGTGGGCAGCCAGGCCATCGGCACGCCGCTCCAATGCAGGCGCACCAGGATGGCGATGTCGAAATCCATGCGGCGGCCCACGCTGGCCTGCTCAATGACCGGCAGCACGCGCGCCAGCGGATAGACGCGAAAGCCGCACATGGCGTCGGGGATGTCTAGCGACAGCGTGTTGATCCATACCCAGACGCGGGTCAGCCAGCGCCCATAAAGACGGCTGCGCGGCACGTCGTCGCCATAGACCGGCGCGCCGCAGATCACGGCTTGAGGCTGGGCGCGGGAAGCGTCGGCCAAGGCCACGGCGTCCGTCAGCGCGTGCTGACCGTCGGCGTCCACCTGCAAGGCGTGGGTATAGCCGAACGTGGCGGCGGCGCGCAGGCCATCCTGCACCGCCGCGCCCTTGCCGCCGTTTTCGCTGCGGCGAATCAGATGCGTGCGCGGTTGCGCGGCCAATGCGTCCAGCACGGCGGCGCAGCCGGGTTCAGAGCCGTCGTCCACCAGCACGCAGGGCAGGCCCTGCGCCGCCAATTGCGCATGCACGGCCGCGACGGTGGCGCCGTGGTTATAGACGGGGATGACCGCGCAGAGTTTATGTTGTTGCGCCATGGTCGTCTTGATGCGGAATGCGGCCGGACGAGCAAGGGGCGTCGTCCACCGTGCAGGTGAAATACAGCTTCTGTTTGGTGTCGTCCCAGCGCAAGGCAAGCAGGGCGCGGTCGCCCGGGCGCAGCAGGCGCTGGAACTTCAAGGCTTCCATGCCGCTAAAGCGCAAGCCGGGGCACAGCTCGCGTTGGGCGATCGATACGGCCCAACTGATCTGGGCCACGCCAGGCACCACGGGCACGGATGGAAAATGCCCGCTGAAGAAAGCCAGGTCGTAGGGGATGTCCAGCGTGTAGCGGCGTTCGTTGGCGGGCTGGCCGGGTATTTCCTGAGCAATCGGGTCAACCGGGCGTGGGCCGGCCGCCGCGTCGAACAAAGCCTGCGGCAGCTTGCCTTGAGCATTGCTGGGCAGGTGCCTGAAAAAGCGCCACGCGCGCGGAATGGCCAAGGATTCGAAACCGGCGCCCAGGTGCGCGCGCAGCGCCTCAACGACGGTTTTGCGGCCCTGGTTGCGCAGTACGTGCAAGCCCGTGGCCGACAGCGCCACCAGCCCCGTCAGGCGCGTGGCGCCGGTGGCGCTGCCCACGCGCGCGTCGCTGACATAGGCGTGGCGCATCAAGGACAGTTCCAGCATGGGCAGCGAGATGCGCTTTTCTTCAATCTTGACGATGCGGTCCAGGCGGCCCAGTAGCTGGAAGCCGTTGGCGCTAAGCTGCGCGCCGTCGGCAGTTTGCTCGTCGGCGGCATGCACCCACGGCGATTGCACGCGCAAGGCGCCGTCGGCGTTCACGCTGATGGTCGCGCCCGGCAGCGGCTGCCAGTCCGCCGACCCGCGCCGCCACGCGACCGCGCCGGTTTCAGAGCTGCCGTAGATTTCGGTGGGACGCAGGCCCAGTTCGCGTTCAATGTCGTCGGAAACCTCGGTCGGCAGCGCGCCGCCCGACGAGTGGATGCGCAGCAGCCGGCCGCGCAGTTGCGCCCAGTCCAGCCGTTGTCCCAGGCGGCGCAGCAAGGCGGGGCTGGCGATCCAGGTGAAGGTCGGGTAGCGCAGGCTGGCCTTTTGCAGTTCTTCGGGATAAAGCCGTTGGCGGCGGTCGATCAGCCGGCCCGCGCATAGCGGCCACAGCACGCGGAAAGGCAGGCCATACATGTGCTGGGCCGAGACGCTGCCCAGCACGGGCGCATCCAGGTCGGGCCATTGCTGCTGCAAGGCCTGGACCTCTGCCGACAATTGCCGCCACGGTTTGTGCAGAGGCTTGGGCGTACCGCTTGATCCCGAGGTACACAGCACCAGGCCCACGGACGGGTCCAGGCTGGCGGGCGCCAGCGGGGGATGGTCTTGCAGCTCGGCCAGCCGCCATTGTCGGGCAGGCGGCAGGGGCAGGTCGGCGTCGGTGAGCCATCCGGCAACTTCCGGGTCCAGCGCGGCGCAGGTGGCGGGCTGCGCGTCGCCGGGAAGCACGGCGACGACGCCCGCGCGCCAGCAGGCGAAGAGAGCTACGGCCAGCGCCGCGGCGTCGTCGAACCACAGCGCCACTCGGCGCGGCGCGCGCGCCTGCAAGGCCGCGGCCACGCGCAGACTGGTTTGCGCGAAGGCGGCGCGCGCAAGCGGCGGGTCGTCGGCGATGCACAGGTTGTCGGCGGTGTCCGACGGCAGCAGCAGGTGTTCCAGCGGTGTCCAGCGCATGGCTTAAACCGCCTTCGCGGCCGCTGGACGCAGCAGCCATTCGCCTGCCATCAGCAGGCCCATCAAGCCATAGCTGATGGCGCCGTTATAGGCCATCCACCAGCTCCACGGCCCCCACGCCGCCAAACCCGCCGCGACCGCGCCGTTCAAGGCGAAAAACACGCACCAGGCGCGCGTGACGTTGCGGGTATAGCGCACGCCTTCGGGTGGCAGGTTGGGGTGGCGCAGGCGCGCCAGCTGTTCGACCACCGGGCGGCCCACGCGCAGGCTGGCGCCGAAGATGGCCAGCATCATCGCGTTGACCATCACGGGATACCAGCGCAGCCATGCCTCGGTATTGCACAGGGCAAGAATCAGGCAGAAGGTGACGGCAACGGCGGGCAGCAAGCGGCCGCCGGGCTGTCCGGCGCGCGCGGTGAGGCCGCGCAACAACCACAGCACGGCCAGCGGCAAGGCCAGCCACGCGGGGCTGACCCGGCCCAGCGTCGCATGCACCACGAAGGGGTACGCCACGCCAGCTACGGCCAAACCGGCCGCCACGCCGCGCCTCATGCGTCGGGAGCCTGCTTTTGCCACATGGCCTGAACCACGTCCTCGACGGTGCGCACCGTGCGGAAGTCGTTCGCATCCAGCTTGCGGCCGGTCTGGCGGCGCACGTGGTCGATCAGGTCGATGGCGTCGATGCTGTCGATTTCCAGATCGGTGTACAGATGGGCCTCTGGCGTGACGCGCTCGGGTTCGATCTCGAACAGTTCGACCAGCGCATCGCGCAACGTATTGAAGATGTCCTCGCGGGTATGCATCGTGGACTCCATGCGTCAGGCGCGCCGCTGGGCGGTGACAAAGGCCGCCAGGCTGTTGATGCTGGTGAAATGCTCGCGCATGTTGCGCGTTTCAGGGTCGATGGCGATGCTGTAGCGCTTTTGCAGCGCCAGGCCCAGTTCCAGCGCATCGACCGAGTCCAGCCCCAGGCCGTCGCCGAAGAGTTGCGCGTCGGACGCGATGTCGTCGGGGCTGATGTCTTCCAGCCCCAGTGATTCGATGACGAGCGTCTTGAGCTCAAGTTCCAGTTGGTTCATCCCGCTTCAACTCCGCTGCCACCCGCCGGGGTGGCTTGTTCGTTCATGACAGCACCGGCCGGCGCGCGCGCCAGCTCGGCTTCGAAATAGGCATGCAGCCAGGCATTCATCTTGCGTCCGGCGGCGGGCAGGGGGTGCGCGCTGCTCCAGACGGTGGGGTCGATGTCTTCGCCCACCTGGATCACATAGCGCATCCGGCGCGCCGGAATTCGGTACCACGGTTCACCCTTGGTGAGGCTGCGCGGGTTCATCCGGATGACGACAGGTGTGACGACGCGCGCCCCACGCAGTGCAATGGCGCAGGCGCCCCGGTGAAACTGCGGCAAGGCATCGGGGGGCGTGCGCGTGCCCTCCGGAAAGACGATCAGGGTTTCGCCGTTGCGCAGCACATCGGCGGCGCGGTCGAACATGTCGAAGCTTTCGTCGTTCGTGATGTAGCCGGCGTTGGCGATGGGGCCGCGCGTGAATGGGTTGGTGGCCAGGCCGTGCTTGACGATGCAATTGGCGTTCTTGACATGGCCCACCAGGAAAACGACGTCTAGCAATGACGGGTGGTTGGCCAGAATCATCTGCCCGGGCTTGCCCAGGCGTTCAGCGCCCTTGAATTCCACCGTCAGGATGCCGACGCGGACCATGAACCGGATGAACAGGCGGAACGTGCCGTTCAGCGCCCAGCGCGCGCGGCGCTGGCGTTCCAGCTTGCCGCCCGGCAACAGGCGCTGGGGCGGAAAGACCAGCACGCGCAGCAGCACGCCGCCCAGGCCGAACATCGTGAACGCCATGCCGGTGGCCACCAGGCGCCAGAGCCAGAAGTCCTGGCGGGTTTGGGTAGGGCTAGTCATGCGTTGCGGGTCCAGGTCCAGCGTCGAGCGCGATTCACATGCCCCCAGGAGGGCGTGCGCAGCGTCAGGTGGCGCAGCAGATTCAAGGGGTTGGGCCAGGCTTGCGATGCCTCGGCGGCGGGGGGCGCGACGGCATCGGTGGCAGGGCGCGGGTTTGGGCGGGCCGGCTCGGCCGCCATGGACAGCGTCCATTCAGTGCCCGCGCGCAGGTGAAAGGCGGCGGCGTAGGTGTAGGGCACGTCGTCGATCCACGGGGCGTAGGGGGCGGGCGGGCGCTCTTCGGCCAGCACCACCAGCACGTCGTCATGTCCCTGTTCCAACAGCATGGCGCCTTCGATGAAAGCGTGTTCCAGGCCGTCGTCGTCCACGGAAATGGCGACCGATTCCGTGGTTTCGCGGCGTATGATCGACCACTGCGCGGCGATGGCGTTGTGCACGGACAGGCCGAACGCGGTGGGTGACAAGGGCTCATCCGCCGCCAAGGACTGCAGCAGGCCGAAATTGCGGCTGGTTTCACCGTGCCGCGAGGCGAACACCAGCGGCATCGCGGGGCGATCGGCGGCCAGCGGCCACGCGCACTCGAACACCGCGCGAGCCAATGGGCTGAGTCGGCGGCGTTGCATGGGCGGCAAAAAATCCAGGCGGGGCGCGCGAGGGCTATCCAGGGGGCAGTAAGGGTGTTGCGCCCAGTAATACCAGTCGTCGGGCGACTCCATTCCTTGCGTCCAACCTTGCCATTGCGCGATTGAAAACGTCAACATAGCGCGCGATTCTACTATGGCCAGTTGCGCGGACTTTGTTTTTAATGGTTACTTTGTTCTTGTCTATTAGCTACGGGGCAGGTTTACGGTACATATAATCGGTTACCTATTGCTGTGGATATTCAGGAACTATTCATGTATTGGGCGGACAAAGGCGCCGCCGATCACTATCTAGTGGAGAACTTGTCCCTGGAGGACAGGGCGCGCGTGTCCGGGCGGACAGGCCCCAAAGCCCAGGAAGACTGGCGGGTCAGCCGCGCGCTCAAGCACGAGGTCAGGCGGACTGCCGCCCCTGGAGCGGTGATGTCGCTTAGCCACAGCGGCGGCCATGCCGTCTGCGCCAGCGCGCCAGCGGGATGGGCGCTGGGCGCCGACCTTGAAAGCCTGCGCCCGCGAGATTTTGCCCGGCTGGCGCAATGGGTATGTTCGCCGCAAGAGGCCGCCGCGCTGGCGGCGCTGACGGGGCCGGCGCAAGGCCAGCTCTTTTATCTGCTGTGGACGCTGAAAGAGGCCTTCATCAAGGCGGCGGCGCTGGATTTCCCTGCCGATATGGCCTTGTTCGGGCTGGACCCGGGTACAGACGGCCGATGGCGCTTGCGGGCTCCACCCGGTAATTGGCGCGCGTGCAGTTGGCGCCTGGGCAGCGCTTGGATGGCGTCGGTGGTCTGGCGGGGTCCCACTGACTACACAACGTATCCAACATGGCGGGGCGCCGTGGGTTGCGCATTGCCTGCGCTAACACTTGTTGGCGAATGGCTACGCGACGCTGACTGACATTACAAACGTATGGATCTTCGTTTTGTCCTTCGGATTTAAAGATGTATTATTAATGCATGTTTAAAAAGCGATCCCCGATCGCCCTTCAAGGAGCAGCAGATGTTGAGCCCCCAAGTCCGCGCGCTGGTCAAAGCCACGGCCCCCGTCCTCAAGACGCACGGCGTGGCGTTGACGCGCCATTTCTATGCGCGCATGTTCGAACACAACCCCGAGCTGAAGCAGGTTTTCAATCAGGGTCATCAGGCCGGCGGCCAGCAGCAGCACGCCTTGGCGGGCGCGGTGACGGCGTATGCCGAACACATTGACGACCCGTCCGTGCTGGCGCCCGTGGTGACGCGCATCGTGCACAAGCACGTCAGCCTGGGCATCCGGCCCGAGCACTACGCCATCGTGGGCAAGCATTTGCTGGCGTCCATCCGCGAAGTGCTGGGTGCGGACGCTACTGATGAACTGGTCGACGCCTGGGCCGCCGCCTACGGCCAGTTGGCCGATCTGCTGATTGCCGAAGAATCCCGCCTGTACGCGGAATCGGCCGCCAAGCCGGGCGGCTGGACGGGTTGGCGCGCGTTCCGCGTGGTGGGCAAGCAGCCGGAAAGCGCCGAGATCACGTCCTTCTACCTGGCGCCGTCCGATGGGGGCGCCGTGCCAGCGTATCGCCCGGGGCAGTACGTGTCGGTGCGCGTGTATGTGCCCGAGCTGGGCCTGATGCAGCCGCGCCAATACAGCTTGTCGGACGCGCCCGGCCAGGACCGCCTGCGCATTTCCGTCAAGCGCGAAGCGGCGGGGGCCGACACGCCGGCGGGGCGCGTGTCCAACGCCTTGCATGACCGCCTGCAAGAGGGCGGCGTGCTGGACGTAGCGCCGCCGCAGGGCGATTTCCATTTGAAGGACGACAGCGATGCGCCCGTGGTGTTGGTCAGCGGCGGCGTCGGCCTGACCCCCATGGTGTCCATCCTGAATCACCTGGTCCGCGCCAACGACGAACGCCAGATCCGTTTTGTTCACGGCTGTCGCAACCGTTCGGTGCACGCCATGAAAGACCATGTGAACCAGATTGCGGCCGAGCGCGGCAACGTGCGCAAGGCGGTTTTCTACGAAGAGGTGGGCCACGGCGACCAGGCCGGGGTGGACTACGACCATCGCGGCCGCGTGGACCTGCGCGCCATCACGGACGACGCCATCGTGCCCGGCGCCGACTACTACCTGTGCGGGCCGGCGCCCTTCATGGCCGCGCAACGCGCTGCCTTGCTGGAACTGGGCGTGGAGCCGGGCCGCATCCATGCCGAAGCGTTCGGCACCGGCGGCGCGCCCGCCTGAGCGGTGTATCCTGGCGGCCTGATATTCCCAGGCCGACCAGGGCCCCAACCACGCCATGCAACTGACCCGATTCACCGACTTCGGCTTGCGCGTCCTGATGTACCTGACGCAATGCCGTGACCGGCCCGCCGCCGTGACCATCCCGGAGATCGCCGGGCGGTTCGACGTGTCGCGCAATCACCTGGTCAAAGTGGTGCACTTCATGTCGCAGCGTGGCTGGGTCAGCACCGTGCGTGGCAAGGGCGGCGGCATGCGCCTGGCGCGCGAACCGTCCGCCTATCAGGTGGGCGACCTGATCCGCGAACTGGAACAGCAAGGGCCTTTGATCGACTGCCGCGAGCCGCCCTGTGCGCTGGACGGCGCCTGCCGGCTGGCGGGCGTGCTGGCGCAAACGCTGGCGGCGTTTTATGACGCGCTTAACGCCTACACCCTGGCCGATCTGGTGCGCGACCCCACCGCCGCCGCCATCATCAAGCTGCACCGCGCCGCCTGAACTGAACCCAGGGCATGATGTTTTGTTATGGATGCTGCGGCGTTTGGCATTTGCCGGGCGGCCCGCGCGCGCTCCAGAATGGAGGCGTTCCCTGTTCTCTTGGATGAAGGCATGCGCGTTTGCGTAATCGGTGCGGGCGTGGTCGGTGTGACGTCCGCCTATTTCCTGGCGCGCCAGGGCCACGACGTGGTGCTGGTGGACAGCCAGGCGCGTCCGGCGGAAGTCTCCAGCTACGCCAACGGCGGCCAGCTCAGCTATAGCTATGTGGCCCCGCTGGCCGGCCCGGGCGTGCTGCCCAGCGTGCCCGGCTGGCTGCTGCGCCAGGATTCCCCGCTGCGCTTTCGGCCCAGGCTGGACCCCCATCAATGGCGTTGGTGCCTGCAATTTGCCCTGGCGTGCCGCGCGTCGGTCGCCAAGGCGTCCACCGCGCAATTGCTGGGCTTGTCCTACCTGAGCCGCGACGTCATGCACACGTTGCTGGAACAGGAAAACCTGGATTTCGGTCACCTGAAAAACGGCAAGCTGATCGCCTATCGCAGCGCGGCCTTGCTGGACAAGGCGCGCGCGCTGGTGGCCTACCAGGCGGACCATGGCGCCCAGCAGCAGGTGCTGGACGCCCCGCAGACCTTGGCGATGGAACCCGCGCTTGCCGCCATGGGCAGCAAGCTGGCCGGCGCCATCTACACCCCCAGCGAAGAAACCGGCGACTGCCGCCAGTTCACCGAAGGCCTGTTCGACCGCCTGCAATTGCTGGGCAACGTGGAATGCGCGATGTCCAACCCGGTAACCGGATTGCAGCGGGAGGGCCGCCGCATCGTGGCCGTGAACACGCGCAACGGCGATATCGGCGCCGACGCCATTGTGCTGGCCACCGGCATCGGCACCCGCGCGCTGCTCAAGCCGCTGGGGCATGACGTGCCCCTGTATCCGCTGAAGGGCTACAGCCTGAGCGTGCCCTTGTCCGACGACGACACCGTGGCTCCGCGCATCAGCGTCACGGACTACGAACGCCGCATCGTCTACGCGCGCGTGGGCAAGGTGCTGCGCATTGCCGCCATGGTGGATATCGGCAGCGACAACGCCGATATTGATCCGGCGCGCGTGGCGCTGTTGAAGCAGCAGGTGCACGAGGCATTTCCGGGGCTGGACCTGTCCCAGGCCATTCCCTGGGCTGGCCTGCGTCCCGCCACGCCGACCAGCAAACCGCTGATTGGGCGCAGCCCCGCGGCCGACAACCTGTGGCTCAACATTGGCCAGGGCGCCTTGGGCTTTACCTTGGCCTGCGGCAGCGCCGCGCTGCTGACGGCGCAGATGGCCGGCCTGGAATTGCCGCTGGACCCCGGGCCGTTCCGGCCTTGAATCCGAAGGGGTTCCGGATTCACGGGCGTTCAATACAAGCCCACGCCGCGCCGCCATAGTGTTGCTCTCTAGCGGGAGCATCCATGAGCATTTTCCAAAGAACCACCATCGCGCTGGCGCGTAGCCCCGCGATGGGGCGCGCCATGCGGGCGGTGGCGGCGCGCACGTCGCTGGCGCAGCGCTTTGTGGGCGGGGCGGACGTGGACACCGCCGTGCGCACCGCGCTGCGGCTGCGCGACACGCACGGCATCCGGGCATCGCTGTTCTACCTGGGCGAATACGTGGCCGATCCGGCCGCCATCGAGCACAACGTGTCGCAGGCCATCCGCGCGTGCGGCGTGCTGGGCGCGGCGGGCCTGGACGTGCATGTGTCGGTGGACCCCACCGCCATCGGCTACATGGCCAGCGATGCCCTGGGCGAGGCCAACGCGCGACGCATCGGCCAGGCGCTGCGGCAGGCGGCGGGGCCGGGGACGGCGCAGGCGGTGGGACAGGCGGCGGGCGCGGGACAGAACTGGATGGTGTTGGACATGGAAGATGCCGGCATCCGCGAACGCACCTGCGCCTTGCACCGCAGCTTGCTGGAAGCGGGGTTGCCCGCCGGCCTGACCTTGCAGGCGCGACGGCGGCGCACGCCGGAAGACCTGGCCTGGGCAATCCGCCAGCACACGTCCTTGCGCCTGGTGAAGGGCGCGTTTCCCGAGCGCGCGCTGGACCACGCGGGCCGCGACCGCATCGACCACGCCTATCTGGACGCGGCCGCCATCATGCTGTCGCGCGAAGCCCGCGAGGCCGGTTTCTACCCCGTGTTCGGCACGCATGATGACCGTCTGGCCGGCGCCATCATGGCCTTGGCGCGCGAGCGCGGCTGGTCGCCCGACGCGTTTGAATTTGAAATGCTTTATGGTGTGCGGCCGGACTGGCAACTGGCGCTGCGCGGCTTGGGCTATAACGTCAGGGTTTATCTGCCCTTTGGCGGCGACTGGTGGCCCTACGCCATCCGCCGCGTGGGCGAAAATCCCGGCAATGCGTGGCTGCTGGCCCGTTCGTTGAAGGCCGACGGCGGGTACTTCGGCTAACGACGGTATTGCGTTCTTCCAGCGTTTTTTTGGCGATCCCATGGCGGTTTCCCAACACATCTGGCATTGCGGCGCGGGTTTGCCCGGCGACGTGCTGATCGCCGACCTGCGCGCGTATCGCTACGCGCCGCATTTTCACGACGCCTGGTCCATCGGCGCTGTCGAACACGGCCACTGCGCGTTCACGGTGCATGGCGTGGAGTATTCGGCCGCCGCGGGCGACCTGGTGGTGATCGCGCCAGGCCAGGTGCACACGGGCGGCACGTCGGATGCGCCCTTGGCCTACCGCATGGCGTACATCGACGCCGCCTGGTTCGACGACCACGCGCAGGCCTGGTTTGGCGCCGCCGCGCGCTTGGCCGCGCCGGTCATCACGGCGCCCGCGCTGTGCGCACAATGGCTGGCCGCGCTGACGCCTGCCCCCATCCCCGACGCCGAACGCCGCGAACGCATTTCGGCCGCCTTGTTCGGTCTTCTGGCGGCGCACGGCGACGCCATCGGCGCGGGGCATATGGAGGGCGCCAATGGGGCTGACGGCGCCAATGGCACGGACGATGCCGACAGTGCCGGCGGAAAGAACGAGCCGGACGTCTGCGCCTTGCTGCGCGAATGCATGGCCGCCGACCCCGCTTGCGCGCCGGACCTGGAAGCGCTGGCGCGCGCGCAGGACCGTCATCGCACCACGCTGGTCAAGCAGTTTGCGCGGCGTTACGGGCTGCCGCCGCAGGCCTGGCTGCGCAATTGGCGGGTGGCGCGGGCGCGGGTGTTGTTGCGCGCTGGCTTGCCCCTGGCGCAGGCCGCCCAGGCCGTGGGCTTTGCGGACCAGGCCCACCTGACCCGTGTGTTCAAACAGGTTTACGGCAGCACGCCCGGCGCGTTGCTGCGCGCGGATTCCCAGACGTTGCGAGCGCGCGGCGTTTCGATCCGGTAATCCGAGTATTTCCGGCTGAAGAACGTGGCGCCCAGTTGCTCGGCCGCCAACAAGGGCGCGCGCGGGTCGGCCGCGATTTCGCCGCGCAGGTTGCCGGCGCCATGCACGAACCCCACGAAATCCGAATGCGTATAGCGTGCGTATTCCTGCACCTGGTGCACGATGCCCAGCGCCGCGCCGGGGTAGGTTTCTTCAGACGCCACGGCCAGGCCCAGCCGCTTGCCGGTCATGCGCGCCTTGACCCGTTCCGGCTCTGGCCCGCTGCCCGCGTAGTGGGTGAACGAGCGGTCAAAGAAGGCTTTGGTCTGCGCCGACATGCCGTACCAATAGATCGGTGTGCAGATCAGGGCACCGTCGGCCGGCAGGAAATGTTCAAGGAACAGCTCCGGATAGCGGTCGTCAGGCGCGGGCTGATGCCGCAGGTCCGACAGGAAGCCGTGGATGTAGTCGTCCAGAAAGAGCAGGGTGGTGGCAAGCCCGGCGGCGTTCGCGCCGCGTTGCGCGGCCGCGCCCAGGGCCGCGCTGTTGCCGTCGCGGCGGGGGCTGCCCACCAGGATAAGCAAGCGTTGAGTGGACTGATTTGAATTCATGGTGAGTCCTTGAGTTAGGTGCAGGTGCAATGCATCAATGTACGGACCACCCGTTCCGGCGACAAATGACGATTCCTTGATTAAGATGAATTCAATTCATCCAAAGGAAGGCTCGACAAGGAGCCCCAGACCCATGTTTGCCACCCTGCCCGTTACCGCGTTGCGTGCCTTCGAGGCGGCCGCCCGGCTGCGCAGCTTCAAGCTGGCCTCGGCGGAACTGGCCGTGACGCCCACCGCGGTGTCGCACCAGATCAAATTGCTGGAGCGCCAAGTGGGTGTGGCGCTGTTTGACCGCGTGCCGCGTGGCGTGCGCTTGACCGACAGCGGCGCGCGTCTGTTCGCCAGTGTGCATGGCGCCTTGCTGGAAATTGCGCAGACGCTGGACGCCTTGCGTCCCGAACCGGCATCGGGCGCGTTGACGCTGTCCACCACGCATTCCTTCGCGGCGCTGTGGCTGGTGCCGCGCCTGGGGCGGTTTCACCAGGCCTGTCCGCAATACCAACTGAACCTGCAAACCGGCGCGGACGCGGTTGACCTGTTGCAGGACGCCAGCGTGGACGTGGCGGTGCGCTACAGCCGCCAACGGTATCCGGCCCTGCATACGGCGGCTACGTTGCCGGAATGGTTCGGCGTCTACGGTGCGCCGTCGCAAATCGCCCAGTTGGAAAAAAGCGAGGAAGAACGCACGCAAAAGCGCACGCAAATGCGCACGCAAATACGGCCAACGAAGCACCCCGATAAGCGCTTGGAAAACCGCACCGAAAACCAGACAGCGCAGTCCCCGCCCCCGCCCGCCCCGGCGTTGGTCACCGTGCGCTGGCGCGATTCCGATCTGTACGACCAAGGCTGGCGCGCCTGGTGTCAGGCGGCGGGTTTGCCGGCATGGCAGGCGCCGTCGGCGGTACACGCCTATGAAGAAGAACACTATGCCTTGCAGGCCGCCATCGCTGGACAGGGGCTGGTGCTGGCCAGTTCCGTGATGGTGTCCGACAGCGTGCGCGCCGGCACACTGGCCGCCTATCGGCCACAGGTGCGGGTGCCGGGCGCGGCCTACCAGGCGTTGTGCGCGCCCGGGCGCGAACGCCATCCGCCGGTCAAGGCTTTCCTGGCGTGGCTGGCGCGGGAATTCCAGGCATGACATCGGCGGCTTGCCGAAGGGCGGGGCGCGGCAACAAGGGCAGCGCCGCCAGCATCAACACGCCCGCCAGCACCCAGGCGGCGGGCCATGAACTGGCCGCGACCACGTGCGGAATGGCAAGCGGCGTCAGGAACAAGCCCAGGTAGACGCAGCTATTGGCCATGCCCAGCGCCGTGCCGGTGCGCGCGGCGCCCGCCAGCGTGGCCAGTTCGGTATACGCCACGCCATGCCAGGCGGACGCGCATATGCCTGCCGCCGCCAGCAGCCCCGCCATGGCAAACACCGCGCCCGCCGCCGTGGGCGCACCGCTGACCGCCCACGCCACCGCGCCCAGCCCCGCAAACAGCAGAAAGCTGAATTGCGCGCAGCGGCGCAGATAGGCGCGCCGGTTGCCGTGGCGATCGGTCCACCGGCCGCTGGCAATGCGCGCCACCATGGCGCCCAGTTGCACCGCCACCATCACCGCGGTCAGCGTGCCGATGCCGGCATGGCCGACGTCGTGCAGGAACACCGTGGCGAAGGTCAGCACGGCAAATTGCGGGCAGCACATCAGGCCGATGGCGGCGGCGGCGCGCCAGACGCGCGCGTCGCGCAGGGGCGAGGGGCCGATGCTTGGGCCCGTGGCCGGCAAGCGGTGGGCAGGTATGGCGCGTTGGGCGGATTGGGCGGACTGGACGGATTGGCCGTGCTGGGCGGATTGGACCGATGGGACGGATTGGACGGATTGGCCGTGCTGGGCAGGTTGGCCCCGCTTGACCGGCTCGCGCAGCCAGCAAGCGGCAAGCAGCGCCGCCACGGCGCACATCAGCGCCAAGGCACCGAACACCGCCGCGAAACCCGCGTGCGCCGCCAGCCAGGGCAGCAGCAGCGCGCCCAGGCCGCCGCCCAAGGGCACGGCGGTCTGGCGGATGCTCATGGCCAGGCCGCGCTCGCCTTCGTCAAACCAGGCCATTACCGCCCGGCCGCTGGCGCCGTTGACACTGCCGCCCAGCACACCGACCAGCACCAGGCCCACCGCCAACAGCCACAGGCTGGGTACGGTGACGCCATCCGGCGAGGCAAAGCCGCTCATCCAGGCCAGCGCCGCGGCGGTTGCGCCCAGGCCGGTCAACAGCACCGGCCGGTCGCCCCAGCGGTCGGTCAGCATGCCCCAGGGCAGTTCGAACAGGGCCACGCCCAAGCCCATCAAGCCCAGCGCCAAGCCCAACTGATCGTTGTCCAGGCGGTAGCCGGCGCGCATGAACACCGCCGTGGTGGGCAAGCCCGCCGCCGCGGCGGAAAAGGCGGCGTTGGCGGCCACGCCCACCGCCAGCACTTTCCAGCGATGGGTGGGGCGGGCTGATTCGGACGCAAGGGGCACGAACATGCAGAACTCCAAGGGCAGGTAACAAGGACCCAGCTAGTTTGCGCATCTGCTATCGTTTTGAAAATCAGGAAATATTGAGTCAATTGTTTTGAAAAACGGGACTATTCCATGCGGCCGGTGACCTTTGACCTGGATGTGCTGCGCAGCTTTGTCGCGGGGGTGGAGTTGGGCAGCTTCGGCCGTGCGGCCGACCGCCTGGGCCGTTCGACTTCCGCCATCAGCGCGCAGATGAAAAAGCTTGAGGAACAGGCCGGCGTGCCGCTGCTGCGCAAAGCCGGGCGCGGGCTGGCGCTGACCGAGGCCGGGGAAACCATGCTGGCCTATGGCCGCCGCTTGTTGGAATTGAACGACCAGGCCGCGCGCGCGGTGCAGGGCGGCGAGCTGGCCGGCCGCGTGCGGCTGGGCATGCAGGAAGATTTCGGCGAAATGGTATTGCCTCAGGTGCTGGGCCAATTCGCCAGGGCGCATCCCAAGGTGCGGGTCGAAGCGCGGGTCGCGCGCAATGCCGAGCTGCTGGAACGGCTGGCGGTGGGGCAGTTGGACCTGGTCCTGGCCTGGGACCACGACGCGCGTGTCCCGCATGCACAGCGTTTGCTGGATCTGCCCATGCGCTGGATCGGCCCCGCGCAGCCCACGTACGCGGCCAGCAGCCATGGCGACAGCAATGGCGATGGTAATGGTGACCTGCCGCTGGTGGCGTTCGAGGCGCCTTGCCTGTTCCGCACTTGTGCCACGGACGCGCTGGAGCGCGCCGGCCTGCCTTGGTTGCCCGCGTTCACCAGCCCCAGCCTGGCGGGGTTGTGGGCGGCGGTGTCGGCGGGTTTGGGCCTGACCGTGCGCACGCCCTTGGGCCTGCCCGCCAGCGTGCGGGCTCTGGCGCCGGGCGAACAGGGCCTGCCGGTTTTGCCGTCGATTGCGTTGTCGCTGTATCGTGCCCAGGCGCAGCCCGACGCCGTCACCGCCGCCTTGGGCGATATCGTGCGGCAATGCATCCAGGACAGCGCAAGGGCATGGGCGGCCTCGTCTCCCTCGTCCTCTTCATTCAACGCCCCGAGCGCCAAGGTCCAGCCATGAATCGCTTCCAAGAAATGTCGGTGTTCCTGGCCGTGGCCGAGGCGCAGAGCTTTGCCGCCGCCGCGCGGCGCCTGGATATGTCCGCGCCCACCGTGACGCGCAGCGTCGCCGCGCTGGAGCGGCGGCTGGGCGCCTTGCTGCTGGTGCGCACCACGCGCAGCCTGCGCCTGACCGAAGCCGGCCAGCGCTACGCCGCCGATTGCCGGCGCATTCTTGAAGACGTTGAGCAGGCCGATGACGCCGCCGCCGGCGTGATGGGGGTGCCGCGCGGCGCGCTGCATGTCACTGCGCCGGCTCTTTTTGGCGAACTGCATGTAATGCCGGTGGTGCTGGGGTATCTGCGCACCCACCGTGAAGTCTCGGTGCGCACGCTGTTGGTGGACCGCGTAGTGAACCTGCTGGACGAGGGCGTGGACGTTGCGGTGCGCATCGGCGCCTTGCCGGATTCCACGCTGACGGCGGTGCCCGTCGGGCATGTGCGCCGCGTGGTGTGCGCCGCGCCCGCGTTTTTGCAGGAACACGGCGCGCCCGAGCATCCTGATGCGCTGGCGCGTTTTTGCACGATCACCGCGGCCATGGAAGGGCGCGGCGCGCAGTGGCGCTTCATGCAGGACGGCGAGCCACGGCGGATGAACGTGTCATCGCAACTGACGGTCACGTCGTTCCAGGCCGCCGTGCTGGCCGCGTGCGAAGGGTGGGGGCTGACGCAGGTGGTGTCGTACCAGGTGGCCCGCCACCTGAAAAGCGGCGCCTTGCAGGTGGTGCTGCGCGACTTCGAATTGCCGCCGATGCCGGTGCACGTGGTGTACCCGGAAGGCCGCCGCAGTTCGGCCAAGGTGCGCAGCTTTGTTGAATTCTGCGTAGAGGCCTTGCGCCGCGATCTGGCGGCGCTGCCGGTTTGAGCCGCCGCGCACGGGCGGCGCTGCGCTTTCCTGGCCTTCCTTTCAGTTTCCGCAATAGTGTCTTGTTGCGGCTGGCCGTTCACGCGGCGGGCGGGGAGGGTCAACATGGAGTCCTCGTTCACCCACCCTGGAAATCTCCATGTCCGCTGCCCCCTTGGTCTTCTATAGCTTTCCCCTGTCTGGCCACGCGCACCGCGTTGCCTTGATGTTGTCGCTGCTGAACGTGCCGCACCAGCGTGTTGACGTGGACCTGCGCGGCGGCGAACACAAGCGTCCGGACTTCCTGGCGCTGAATGCGTTCGGCCAGGTGCCGGTGATTGATGACAACGGCACGGTGGTGGCTGACTCGAACGCCATTCTGGTTTACCTGGCCACGCGCTACGGCGGCCAGGCCTGGTTGCCCAGCGACCCTGTGGGCGCGGCCGCCGTGCAACGTTGGCTGTCGGTGGCGGCGGGGCCCTTGGCCTACGGCCCGGCCACTGCGCGCCTGATCACGGTGTTTGGCGCCGCCCACGACGCGGACACCACCTTGGCGCGCGCGCATGCCTTGTTGCAGGTCATGAACGGCGAACTGAGTGGCCGCGATTTCCTGACGGGATCCACGCCGACGATCGCCGATGTGGCTTGCTATGCCTACGTGTCGCATGCACCCGAAGGCAATGTGTCGCTGGCGGATTACCCGCATGTGCGCGCGTGGTTGGACCGCATCGAGAACCTGCCCGGCTTCGTGCCCATGGCGCGTACCGCCGCGGGCCTGCAGGCGGCTTGAAGCCTCTATCGGCGTATTGGTATCAACGCTTTCGGCAGTATCCCCAACGGCAAGGACCGCATCATGACGAACGCTGACGCTATTTCGCACAACGGGTCTCCCTGGCATGCGGGCGAACGCCTGCTGCAAACGCGTGTCGGCGTGGCCGAACGCATGGCGCAGATTGGCCCCAAAGTCATCCGCGACTACATGCCGGACCAGCACCGCGCGTTCTTCGCGCAACAGCCCTTCCTGGTGATGGGGTCGGTGGACCCGCAGGGCGACCCCTGGGCCAGCGTGCTGGAAGGCGAACCGGGCTTTGCCGTATCCCCCGACCCGTACACGCTAAGCGTGGCCGCCGCGCCCGATGCCGACGACCCGCTGCGCGCGGGGCTGGGTCTGGGCCAGCCGGTGGGCCTCTTGGGGATTGAATTGCACACGCGCCGCCGCAACCGCATGAACGGCCGCATTGCCGCCTGGGATGGCCAGCGCTTTGATGTGGCAGTCACGCAGTCGTTCGGCAACTGTCCGCAATACATCCAGGCCCGCGACTTCAGCTTTTCGCGTCCGCCCTCGTTGCGCCTTGCCACGGCGCAAGCCGAGGCCAGCCAGTTGGACGAGGCAGCGCGCACGCTGATTCGCGCGTCGGACACGTTTTTCGTGGCCTCGTATGTGGATGCCGAGGTGAACCCCGAGGTGAACCTCGATGAGAATCCCGATGTGCCCCTGGACATGGCCAACACCCCGCGCCGCGGTCGGGCGGTGGATGTCTCGCACCGGGGCGGCAAGCCCGGCTTCGTGCGGGTGGACGGCAATGTGCTGACCATTCCCGACTTCTCGGGCAACCGCTTTTTCAACACCCTGGGCAATTTGACGGCGAACCCGCGGGCCGGGCTGCTGTTCATCGATTTTGAACAGGGCGACGTGTTGCAGGTATCGGGCCGCGCGGAAGTGGTGTTGGACAGCCCCGAAATTCAGACCTTCGCGGGCGCGGAACGGCTGTGGCGCGTGCACGTGCGCCGCGTGGTGCGCCGCCCCGGCGCCTTGGCGCTGCGCTGGCGGTTCAACGACTACGCCCCGACGGCGCTGGCCACGGGGCAGTGGCCAGCCTAAGTGGCGGGCTGCGTCGTCTTCTGCACGACCGTGTCGTCGGGCTCCAGCAGGCGGCCGTCCTGCGCGCGGATTTCCAGGCGCCGCACGGCCTGACCGCGCTTGCGGTCGATCAGCGTCGAATGGGCTTCGGCGGGGCCGTAATAATGGTCTTCGCCCCATTGGCGCAAGCCGACGATCACGGGAAACAAGGCGCGGCCTTTGTCCGTCAGCACGTATTCCTGGTAGGCGCTGCCGTCCGAGGCGGGGGCCACGGCAAGAATGCCGTGGGCGACCAGCGTGCGCAGCCGGTCGCTAAGAATGTTCTTCGCCACGCCCAGGCTTTTCTGGAATTCGCCAAACCGCCGGATGCCGTCAAACGCATCCCGCACGATCAGCAGCGACCACCAGTCGCCGATGGCGTCTAACGAGCGCGCCACCGGACAGGCGGCGCCTTCAAGGCTGGTGCGTTTGACCATGGTGGGTCCTTGGAAGGAAGTAAAGGCAAAGGGATGGTGGAAACGGCACAAACTGAACGGTTGCATTATAAAACCTAAAGATCTAGCATTCTGGTTTCGTAATAAAACCATGTAAATGACATGCCAGATCCATCCCACACCCATGCCACCTCTGCCGGCTCAGCGGATTCCGTACCCAGCGCCATGCCGACCTCGCTGGTCATGTTGCTGGCCGTGGCTTGCGCCTTGAGCGTGGCCAACGTCTATTACGCGCAGCCCTTGCTGGACGCCATCGGCCGCGAGTTCGCGCTGGATCAGGGGGCGGTGGGCGTGGTGGTCACGGCCACCCAATTGGGCTGCGCGGTGGCGCTGCTGTTGGTGGTGCCGCTGGGCGATCTGCTGGACCGGCGCCACTTGATGCTGGGCCAGTTGGGCCTCTTGATGCTGGCCCTGGTGGCGGTGGCGCTGTCCGCCAACACGCCCTGGCTGCTGGCGGGCATGGTGGCCCTGGGCCTGCTGGGCACGGCGATGACGCAGGGTTTGCTGGCCCTGTCCGCCGCCCTGGCCGCGCCCGACGAACGCGGCCGGGTGGTGGGCGCGGCGCAGGGTGGGGTGGTGATCGGCCTGCTGCTGGCGCGCACGGTGGCGGGCGTGGTGTCCGATGCCTGGGGCTGGCGGGCGGTGTACGGGGTGTCGGCCGTATTGGCTGCCGTGCTGGCGCTGGTGCTCATGCGTCGTTTGCCTCAACGCCGGCTGCCCACGGCAAGTCTGTCTTACGTTGCCCTGCTGCGTTCGATGGCGACGCTGCTGGCCACGGAACCCGTGCTGCGTGTGCGGGGCATGATCGCCTTATTGATGTTCGCGGCCATCAGCGCGTTTTGGACGGCGCTGGTGTTGCCGCTGAGCGCGCCGCCGCATTCCTTGTCGCACACGGCGGTGGGCGCGTTTGGCCTGGTGGGCGTATTGGGCGTGCTGATGGCGGCGCGCGCGGGCCGTTGGGCCGATCGCGGCCTGGGCCAGCGCACCACCGGCGCGGGCCTGTTGCTGCTGTGCCTGGCGTGGGCGCCCATCGCGCTGCTGGACCACAGCCTGTGGGCCCTGGCGCTGGGCGTGCTGGTGCTGGACGTGGCGCTGCAAGCGCTGCATGTGACCAATCAGACGATGATCTTCAGCATCAGCACGCAGGCGCATAGCCGGCTGGTCGGGGGCTACATGATGTTCTACGCCGTGGGCAGTGGACTGGGAGCGATTGCGTCAACGGCGGTGTATGCCCGCGCGGGCTGGCTGGGCGTTTGCGCGCTGGGCGCCGCCATCAGCGTGACGGCGCTGTTGTTCTGGGTGGCGACGCTGCCCGCCAAGGCGGCGCCGCCACCATCCGGTCAGGGCTGCACCGCGTAGTCCTTGGACCCCAGCACCACGGCGGCCAGGCCAGGGGCCTGGGTCAGCTTGTGCAGGGCATAGGTCTGCACCGTGGCGATCTTGGCCTGATGGAATTCAGGGTCTTCAGCCTGGTGTTCCAGGCTGGCCAAGAGCGCGCGCGCCATCTGCCAACCCGCCAAGGTGGTGCCCGCCAACAGCAGATAAGGCACGGCCGAACCGAACACGGCGTTCGGCGCGCTGGCGGCATTGGCTAGCACGAAGTCCACCACGTTGGCCAGCGCCAGACGGGCTTGGCGTAGCGGCTTCAGCACCAGGCCAGCGGCGGGTTCGCTGCGCGATTCCAGTTCCGTTTCTGTCTGGCGGATGGCTTCCAGCAGGCCTTGCGCCACCGCGCCGCCGTCGCGCAGGGTCTTGCGGCCGACCAGGTCATTGGCCTGGATGGCGGTGGTGCCTTCATAGATGGTCAGGATGCGGGCATCGCGGTAGTACTGCGCCGCGCCGGTTTCTTCGATGAAGCCCATGCCGCCATGCACCTGCACGCCCAGGCTGGCGACGTCGATGGACATTTCGGTGCACCAGCCCTTGACGATGGGCACCAGGAATTCCTGGATGGCCAGATGGCGCTTGCGTTCGTCGGCGTCGGGGCTGGCGTGGGCCAGGTCGGCGTGTCCGGCGGTGACGTAAGCCAGCGCGCGGCCGGCCTCGGTCAAAGCGCGCATGGTGCCCAGCATGCGGCGCACGTCGGGGTGATGGATGATGGTCACGGCCTCGCGCGCCGATCCGTCCACCGGGCGGCTTTGCACGCGGTCGGCGGCATAGGCCAGCGCGTGCTGGTAGGCGCGGTCGGCAATGGCGATGCCCTGCACGCCCACCGCGTAGCGCGCGGCGTTCATCATGATGAACATGGCGTCCAGCCCACGGTTTTCCTGGCCGACCAGATAGCCCTGCGCGCCGCCCGCGTCGCCAAATTGCAAGGTGGCCGTGGGGCTGGCCTTGATGCCCAGCTTGTGTTCGATGGACACGCAGGTGACGTCGTTGCGCGCGCCCAGCGAGCCGTCTTCGTTGACCAGGAACTTGGGCACCAGGAACAGGGAAATACCCTTCACGCCCTCGGGCGCGTCCGGCAAGCGCGCCAGCACCAGATGCAGGATGTTCTCGGTCAGGTCGTGGTCGCCATAGGTGATGAAAATCTTGGTGCCGGACAGGCGGTACGTGCCGTCGCCCACCGGTTGCGCGCGCGTGCGGATCATGGCCAGGTCTGACCCGGCTTGCGGCTCGGTCAGGTTCATGGTGCCGGTCCACTGCCCGGAAATCATCGGGCCGATAAAGCGTGTTTTCAGTTCCGGCGAACCGGCCGTCAACAACGCCTCGATGGCGCCGTTGGTCAGCAAGGGGCACAGCGCGAAAGACAGGTTGGCGGCGTTCAGCATTTCAGAGCAGGGCGAGCCGATCAGGCCGGGCAAGCCCTGGCCACCGTATTCCTGCGGATGCGACATGCCTTGCCAGCCGGCTTCCGTGTATTGGCGAAACGCCTGCTTGAAACCGGGCGAGGTGGTGACGGCGCCGTCGCGCCAGGCGCTGGGTTCGCGGTCGGCCGGGTGGTTCAGCGGGGCCAGTACTTCAGCGGCGAAGTGGGCGGATTCTTCCAGCACGGCTTGGGCGGTGTCGGGCGTGGCCTCCTCGAAACCGGGCAGGGCGGCAACTTGCGGCAGGCCGGCCAGATGGTTCAACACAAACAGCATGTCTTTCACGGGGGCTTGGTACGTCATGGCCGAAAAACTCCTGGATGAAGGTGGCTGGGGCGCCGGCGTTCAGGCGGCTTTGTTGGGGGTGTCTTGGGTGGGGGCGGCGTCGGCGGAAGTGTCGGGCGACGTGCCTGCCGACGGGCCGGCCAGGTCAATGGCCTGGGTCGCGCCGATGGCGGCGCGCAGTTCAAACTTCTGGATCTTGCCGGTAGAGGTCTTGGGCAGTTCGCCGAAGCGGACCGCGCGCGGCACCTTGAAGCCCGCCAGCAGCAGCTTGCAATGCGCAATGATCTCTTCGGCGGTGGCGGTGCTGCCGGCCTTCAGTTCGACAAAGGCGCACGGCGTTTCGCCCCACTTCGGGTCGGGCATGGCCACCACGGCCACGGCCGCCACGGCGGGGTGGCGATAGAGCGCGTCTTCCACTTCGATGCTGGAAATGTTTTCGCCGCCCGAGATGATGATGTCCTTGCTGCGGTCCTTGATGCGCACATACCCGTCCGGCGTCATCACGCCCAGGTCACCGGTGTGGAACCAGCCGCCCGCGAAGGCCTCGTCGGTGGCGCGTTCGTTCTTCAGGTAGCCCTTCATGCAGATGTTGCCGCGGAACATGATCTCGCCCACGGTCTGCTCGTCGGCGGGCACTTCCTGCATGGTGTCGGGGTTGCGCACGGACACGCCCGCCTGCAAGTGGTAGCGCACGCCCTGGCGCGCGGTCAGCATGGCGCGGCGTTCGTCGTCCAGCGCGTCCCAGGCTTCCTGGCGGGCGCAGACGGCGGCCGGCCCGTAGACCTCGGTCAGGCCATATACGTGGGTCAGTTCAAAGCCGATCTCGCGCATCTTGGCGATGACGGCGGGTGCCGGCGCGGCGCCCGCCACCATGGTGCGCACGGTGTGCGTGATGCCCGCGCGCAGTTCGGCCGGCGCGTTGGCCAGCGCGCTTTGCACGATGGGCGCGCCGCAGTAGTGGGTGACGCCTTCGGCGCGGATCAGGTCGAATACCGTCTTGGGGTCGAACTTGCGCAGGCAGACGTTCACGCCCGCGCGCGCGGCGACGGTCCAGGGAAAGCACCAGCCGTTGCAATGGAACATGGGCAGCGTCCACAGATAGACCGCGTGCTTGGGCATGTCCCATTCAAGAATGTTGCTGATGGCGTTCATATAGGCGCCGCGATAGTGGTAGACCACGCCTTTGGGGTCGCCGGTGGTGCCCGACGTGTAGTTCAGTGCAATGGCGTCCCATTCGTCGGCGGGCGGCTGCCAGTCGTAGCGGGCGGGAGCGTCGGCCAGAAAGGCCTCGTAGTCGATGGCGCCGGGCAGGGTGGCGGGCGCGCCATCCAGGTCATGGACCGAGATAACCGTCAGGTGGGGGAATTCGGCGCGGGCGCGTTGGGCGATGTCGGCGTATTCGGTGTCGATGATCAGCGCGCGGGCTTCGCCGTGGCCCAGCATGAACAGCACGCTGGGCGCATCCAGCCGGGTGTTCAGCGTGTTGAGCACGGCGCCCAGCATCGGCACGCCAAAGTGGGCTTCAACCATGGCGGGAATGTTGGGCAGCATGACGGCAACGGTGTCGCCGCGCTTGATGCCGGCCCGTTCCAATGCATTGGCCAGCCGCTGGGCGCGTTCGTAGGTCTGGCCCCATGTGCGCCGTACCTGGCCGTGCACCACGGCCAGCCGGTGGCCATAGACTTCCGCCGCGCGGGCGATGAAGTCCACGGGCGTCAAAGGGGTGTAGTTGGCGTCGCGGCGCCCCAAACCATGGTCGAACATGCTGCTCATGCCTAGTCTCCGAATGGGGCTCGTCGTGCGGCCCCTGTCTTGTTCGAGGTGTGCTGATTGCGGGAAGCTTGATTCCCGTCGCTTGCGTGAGCTTAGGGGCGGCCGGAAAATACTGTCTGTCGCCTGCATGACAGACCGCCGGCCGACCCCGAAAACTCCCAGTTTTACACGGTTCCGCCCATGTCCGACGTTTCAAACATTGTTTCCGATGCCGAGCTGGCCAGCCTGTTCCGGGCCTGTGCCTGGTTCGGCGCGCTGGAGGCCCGACATCAGGATCTGGTGCTGGCGACGTCACGGGCGGAGCACGTGGCGAACGGGGCCTGGATTGCGCGGCGCAACGCGCCCTCGGACTACTGGCTGGGCGTGCATACGGGGCTGCTGAAGCTGGCCATCTATAACGAATCGGGGCGCAGTTGCACGTTTTCCGGCGTGCCGCGTGGCGGCTGGTTTGGCGAGGGCAGCGTCATCAAGCGCGAACTGCGCAAATACGATGTGGTGGCGATCCAGCCGTCGCTGGTGTTGTTGGTGCCGGCCGCGACCTTTCACGCGCTGCTTGCCGCCAGCCTGCCGTTTTCGCATTTCGTCATTGGCCAGTTGAACGACCGCATGGGCGAGTTCATTGCGTCCATCCAGAACCACCGCTTGCTGGACGCTGATGCGCGCGTGGCGCAATCCCTGGCGCAGTTGTTCAACCCGCAGTTGTATCCGTCCACCGACCTGACGCTGGCCATTTCGCAGGAAGAACTGGGTTTCCTGACGGGCTTGTCGCGCCAGCGGGTGAACCAGGCTTTGCAGACGCTGGCGGACGCCGGAATCCTGGCGCTGGCGTACCACCAGATCAAGGTGCTGGACCTGAACCGCCTGCGGCAGTTCGGGCTGGACCAGATTTAGGCGAGCTCAGCGCGGCGCCAGGGCGCGGGCCAGCGCGGCGCGCGCCAGGATGCGGGTGGAATCCAGCGTGGGCAGGGCGCAATTGCCGTCGTTCAACACCAGCGGCAACTCGGTGCAGCCCAGCACCACGGCATCGCAGCCGGCGTCGCGCAGGCGTTCGACGATGCCTTGCAGCCGCGCCACCGATTCGGGTTTGAATTCACCGTAGACCAGTTCGTCCATGATGATGCGGGCCAGCGTGATGCGGTCTGCTTCGGCGGGGCGCAGGTAGTCCAGCCCCTGTGCACCCAGCTTGTCCGGGTAGACGCTGCTGTCGACCAGCCAGCGCGTGCCCAGGATGCCGATGCGCCGGTAGCCGCGCGCACGCGCCTCGGCCGCGACCTCTTCGGCGATATGCAGCCAGGGCAGCGGGGAATCCGGCAGCACATGGCCCAGCGCCTGGTGAATGGTGTTGTCGGGGCAGATCAGGAAGTCGGCGCCCGCGCGCGCCAGCTTGCCGGCCGACGACAGCATCAACGCGCCCACGCCGGGCAGGTCGCCCTGGTCCAGGCAAACCACGTAATCCGCCAGCGAATGCGTATGCAGGGAAATTTCGGGGTGCGCATGCGGCCCCATGCGCTGCGCGCCTTCCGCGCACAGCGTGCGATAGCACAACGCAGCGCCCTCGGCGGAGCAGGCGACGATACCGATGTGCAGGGGGGAAGTGTTCATGGTGTGGTTTCCTTTGGGGAATCTTGCCAGAGCTTAAGGGCAGGGCGCGCCCCGGTAGTGTTAAATACGGTTTTCCCGGAAAGCGAACGCGGGCCCTCGGGCTTTAGCGAAGGAAACTATATGGCATTCGATTTTGATCTGTTTGTGATCGGCGCGGGCTCGGGCGGCGTGCGCGCGGCGCGCTTTGCCGCGGGCTTCGGCGCGCGCGTGGCCGTGGCGGAAAGCCGCTACCTGGGCGGCACCTGCGTCAACGTGGGCTGTGTGCCCAAGAAGCTGCTGGTCTACGGCGCCCATTACAGCGAAGACTTCGAGCAGGCCCACGGCTTTGGCTGGACCACGGGCAAACCGTCCTTCGACTGGGCCACGCTCATCGCCAACAAGAACCGCGAAATCGAGCGCCTTAACGGCATTTACCGCAACTTGCTGGTCAATAGCGGCGTGACGCTGCTGGAAGGCCATGCCCGCATCGTCGACCCGCATACCGTCGAGATCAACGGCCAACGCCACACCGCCGCCAACATCCTGGTGGCCACGGGCGGCTGGCCCAGCGTGCCAGACATTCCGGGCAAGGAACACGCCATCACCTCCAACGAGGCCTTCTTCCTGCCGGCGCTGCCGCGTCGCGTGCTGGTGGTGGGCGGCGGCTACATCGCCGTGGAATTTGCCTCTATTTTCAATGGCATGGGCGCGCAAACCGTCCAGGCCTATCGCGGCCCCTTGTTCCTGCGCGGCTTCGACCAGGGCGTGCGCGAGCATCTGCGTGACGAGCTCACGAAGAAGGGCGTCGACCTGCGCTTTTTCACGGACCTTGCCCGTATCGATAAGCAGCCCGACGGCTCGCTTTCGGCCACGCTGAAGGACGGCTCGGTGATTGAGACCGACTGCGTGTTCTACGCCACCGGACGCCGGCCCATGCTGGACAACCTGGGCCTGGAGAACACCGGCGTCAAGCTGCGTGAAGATGGCTTTATCGAGGTGGACGACGAATACCGCACGGCCGAGCCCTCCATTCTGGCCATTGGCGACGTGATCGGCCGCGTGCCGCTGACGCCGGTGGCGCTGGCCGAAGGCATGGCCGTGGCGCGCCGCCTGTTCCGCCCCGAGGAATACCGCAAGGTTGACTACAAGCTGATTCCGACCGCCGTGTTCAGCCTGCCGAACATCGGCACGGTGGGCATGACCACCGAAGAAGCACGCGAGGCCGGCCACGAGGTCAAGCTCTTCGAAAGCCGGTTCCGGCCGATGAAGCTGACGCTGACGGAATCGCAGGAAAAGACGCTGATGAAGCTGATCGTGGACGCCAAGACGGACCGCGTGTTGGGCGTGCACATGGTGGGCCCGGATGCCGGCGAGATCATCCAGGGCATCGCCGTGGCGCTGAAGGCGGGCGCCACCAAGCAGGTGTTTGACGACACCATCGGCATTCACCCCACGGCCGCCGAAGAGTTCGTGACGTTGCGCACGCCGGTCGCGCAATAAGGCTACAGCCGTTCGATCATGGCGCGCGCCGCCGCCGGTGCGCGTTCCTTCGCCCCGTTGATGAAAAAGGCATAAACGTCCTGCGGGCGGGCCGCCCCAGACGGCGGCTGGCCGATGCGGGGCAGGTCGGCCGGGTCGGCGCCGCGCGCCCAGGTGCGCAGGCGTTCGGCCCAGGCGTCCAGCACCTTGGGCGCATAGCCCGCCCTGAACGCGGTGCTTGCGCGCATCAAGCGTGCGTAGACAAAGTCGGCGGTGCGATCGGCAATAGACGGAAAATCCTCGCTATCGGTGTAGACCGTGGCGGCGCGGTGGCGGCGGGCCAAATCCAGATATTCCTCGCAGGCAAAGCTGGGGTGGCGCACGTCCAGCACGTGGCGCAGCGGCAGGCCATCGACTTCGTCCGGCAGCAGCGCCAGGAATGCGCCGAAATCCTCGGCGTTAAAGGTCTTGGTGGGCGCAAACTGCCACACCACCGGCCCCAGCTTGGGACCCAGTTCGGCGATGCCGCTGTTCACGAATCGAAGGATGGAATCTTTCGCGCCCGCCAGATCACGCCGGTTGGTCGCGTAGCGCGAGGCCTTCAGCGAAAAGACAAAGCCGTCCGGCGTCTCGTCGCGCCACTTGGCGAAGGTGGCCGGCTTCTGCGTGCTGTAGTAGGTGCCATTGATTTCGATGGCGGTGAGCCGCTGGCTGGCATATTCCAGTTCGCGCGCATGGGGCAGGCCTTCCGGGTAGAAGGCGCCGCGCCAGGGGGCGTAGGTCCAGCCGCCGATGCCGACTCGGATGATGGGGCCTGCCCCTCCGGACGGATGACGCTTCGGCATGTCCAGGTGCTCCGTACAGTCGAACGATTCGGTTCAATGTATCGCTAGCCTGGCACGGTCGTAAAGGCGCGAATGCTGAACGGCAGGCCCTGTCCACGTGGGTGTGGCATCGGCGATACGAGATGAAAGCGGGTTTGGGAACATCAAAAAAATTCCTGTTCCGATACAGTTTTGCGATAACGTGTGCGAATCGATTTTCGACGACACCCGGCGTGCGCCGGCTCAACATGCCTGACCTGACCCATCTTTTGACGTTTGCCCTGGTTTCGCTGGGCATGGTGCTGACCCCCGGCCCGAACATGATCTACCTGGTGTCGCGCTCGATTTCACAAGGCGCGCGCGCTGGCCTGATTTCGCTGGGCGGCGTGGCGGTCGGGTTCATCTTCTATGTCTGTTGCGCGGCCTTCGGCATCACGGCCTTGCTGCTGACAGTGCCCATGGCCTATGACGCGCTGCGTATCGGCGGCGCCCTGTATCTGCTGTACATGGCCTGGCAGGCCATCCGGCCGGGCGGCCGTTCGCCGTTCCAGGTGCGTGAGTTGCCCAAGAGCAGCCCGCGCACCCTGTTCACGATGGGCCTGGTCACCAACCTGCTCAACCCGAAGATCGCGGTGATGTATGTGTCCCTGCTGCCGCAGTTCATCCAGCCGGATCACGGCAGCGTGTTCACGCAGTCGATTGCCTTGGGGATGACGCAAGTGATGATCAGCCTGTCGGTCAATGCCGTCATCGCCATCACCGCGGGTTCCATCGCCGGCTTCCTGGCGGGGCGCCCGTTGTGGATGGTGATACAGCGCTGGCTGATGGGAACCGTGCTGGCCGGCCTGGCCGTGCGCATGCTGATGGACACGCGCCGCTGATGCCCCAGGACGACGGATTCTTCGGGTCGCTGGGCGTCATGCTCGGCGAAGCGCTGCGCGCGGTGGTGGCGGGCATCAAGTGGCTGCTGGGTGGTTTGGGCGGCGCCTTGGGCGACTTCTATGGCGGGCTGTCCAAGGCCATGGGCATGAGCCCATCGATATTCAATTTTGTCTTGCTGGTGCTGGGGCTGATGTTCCTGTGGGCCGCCGTCAAGGCCTTGCTGCGCCGCTCGATCCTGGGCTTTTTGTTCTGGCTGGTGCTGGCGGTGCTGGTGCTGGGCGGCTTGGTGAATTAGCGGCGTGCCTGGCGCGCAAAGTCCCCCAGCCGTTTGATCAGGGTGGGGAAATGGTCGGCGCTGGTGTTGCCGTAGCCGATGACCAGGCCGTTGTCTTCGGGGCGCGGCGTTATGGCGAACGACGATAGCGCGCTGGGGTTCATGCCCGCTTGCCGCGCCTGCGCCACGATGGCCTGATCCGGAATGTCGGGGGGCAGGCGCACCGTCAGATGCAGCCCGCTGTGCCCGCCCAGCACCTCGTGGTCAACGCGCAAATGGGTGGACAATGCGTCGCGCAAAGCGGCTTGCCGTTCACGGTATAGGCGCCGCATGCGGCCCAGGTGGCGCGAAAACTGGCCGTTGTCGATGAAGGCGGCCAGGGTCAGTTGTTCCAGCCGATGGCCGCCGCGCAGCATCTCAACGACCGAAGGCAGCGCCGTCTGTGCAAGCGCCTCGGGCAGCACCAGAAAGCCCAGCCGCAAGGCGGGGAACAGCGTCTTGCTGAAGGTGCCCACGTACAGCACGGGCGCGTTGGGCACCAGCCCCTGCATGGCGGCGATGGGTTCGCCCTGATGGCGGAATTCGCTGTCGTAATCGTCTTCGATGATCCATGCGCCCGCGCGCCGCGCGCGTTCCAGCAAATCCAGCCTGCGCGCCACCGACAGCACGGCGCCCGTGGGGTATTGGTGCGTGGGCGTGGTCTGGATCAGGCGCGGCGGTTGCGTGCGCCAGGCGTCTTCGGGGATGACGATGCCGTCGGCGTCCACACGCATGGCCACCACGTTCAGGTCACCAGCATGAAAGGCCGACTTGGCGCCGCGATAGCCGGGGTCTTCCAGCCAGGCCGTGTCGCCCGGGTTGGTCAGCAATTGCACGCACAAGGCCAAGGCGCCTTGGGCGCCTTCGGTGATGATGATGCGCGAGGCGTCGCAGTGCACGCCTCGCGACACGCGCAGGTATTGAGCGATGGCTTCGCGCAGCGCGGGTTCACCTATCGGGTGGCCGTAGCCCAGCGTGGCGGCGGGCGCGGCGTGCAGGGCGCGCTCTTGCGCACGGCGCCAGGCGTTCAGGGGAAATTGGGTCAGGGCCGGCGTGCCGGGTGTCAGCGGCAGCGAACTGTCGCTGGGCGCGCGCGTGGCCACAATGCGCGACAGGCGCGTGGCGGTGGCGGGAGCAGGGGGCAAGGTGCGCTTGGCGGTGCGGGCCGCTGAAGGCAGGCGAGCCGTGGACAAGGACGCCGACAGCGGCGCCGACAAGGGAGCAACGCGCGTGCCCTGGCGGTCGGCAACGACATAGCCTTCGGCCGTCAATTGCTCATAGGCGATCAGCACCGTGTTGCGCGAAATGGCCAGGTCTTCGGACAGCGAGCGCGACGATGGCAGCTTGCCGCCGGCCGGCAATTGACCGGCCAGGATGGCTTGCTTCAAGCGCTGGATTAGCTGGCGCTGGCGGGGCAGCGCGCCGGGGCCACGCGCAAGCGGGCTGGATAGCAGGGCGCTGTCGGCGGGAATGTTCGGGCTTGGCATTTGGGTTGGTGTTTGGGTTGGCGCCGGGCTTGACGCTTGCGATGGCGCCTGGGCTGGCACGTGCAATGGCGCCGGGGTTGGCACATGTGATGGCGCCGGGGTTGGCATCTGCGATGGCGCTGGGGTTGGCACGTGCAATGGCGCAGAGGATGGCACCTGCGATGGTGCCGGGGCTGCTGCCTGCGTCGGTGCCTGTGCTGGCATATTCATGGCCCCATTAAATTCCGCAGACGTGGTGCTTTTTATGATGCCACGATTCCGATATCGTGAGGCCATGCGTGTTGCGTCCGCCACGGTCGGCGGCGCGCGCTTACCCCTTGATGAGGCCCCGCCGCATGCCACCCCGCGTCAATGCTTTCCAACAACCCATCGGCCCCGACGTACCCGGCTGGACGCCGCGCCCGCGGCCTCCGCTGACCCCGATCACCGGCCGCTACTGCCGGCTGGAACCGCTGTCCGCCGAACGTCATGCGGCGGACTTGTACCGGGCTTTCAGCCAGGCGCCGGACGATAGCGACTGGACCTACATGGGCGTCGGCCCCTTCGCCGACGAAGCCGCGTACCGCGCCTTTGCCGAAGCCGCCCAGGCGGGCAACGATCCGCTGCATCACGCCATCATCGACCTGGAAACGGGTCGGGCTATCGGCACGCTGGCCTTGATGCGCATCGACCCGGCCAATGGCGTCATCGAGGTCGGCTTCGTGTCGTTCTCGCGCCAGCTCAAGCGCACCCGCATCGCTACCGAAGCGCAGTTCCTGCTGATGCGCCGCGCGTTCGACGAGCTGGGTTACCGCCGCTACGAATGGAAGTGCGACAGCCTGAACGCGCCGTCGCGCCAGGCCGCCGCAAGGCTGGGGTTCCAGTTTGAAGGTGTCTTCCGCCAAGCGACGATCTACAAGGGCCGTAGCCGTGACACGGCGTGGTTCTCGATCATCGATAGCGAATGGCCAGCGTTGCGCGCCGCTTACGAGCGCTGGCTGGATCCCGCGAATTTCGACGAGCAAGGCAAGCAGCGCCAGGGGCTGTCCGAACTGAGCGCCATGGAAAAAGCCGCGTGCGCCTGATCCCGGTGGCGTTGGCCCTGTTCTGGGGTTTGAACTGGCCGGCGGTGAAAATCATCTTGGCGATCTTCCCGCCGTTTACGCTGCGCGTGCTGGGGCTGGGCAGCGGCGCCATTCTGTTGCTGCTGCTGGCGCGCGCGAAACGGTTGGCGTTGCTGCCGCCGCGCGATTCCTGGCCAGGCATAGTTGTCGGCGGCGTGCTGGCCGTGGCCGTCTTCAATCTGGCGGTGGCCTGGGCGCAGCTCAGCACCAGTACGTCGCGCGCGGCGGTGCTGACCTTCACCATGCCCATGATGTCGGCGGTGCTGGCGTGGCTGGTCCTCGGCGAACGCCTGGACCGGCGTCGCGGGCTGGCCTTGACGCTGGGGGCGATAGGCGTGGCGATCCTGGCGTGGCCCGTGCTGCACGCGGTGTTCGCGGACCACGATCTGGCGGCAACCAAGGGTTTGATCTTTCCGCTGGTGGCGGCGTTCGGCTGGGCGGCCGGTACCGTCTATCTGAAGCGCTGGCCCGTGAACGGGCATCGCATCGTCATCACGGCATGGCAACTGGCCGTAGGCGCCGCCTGCGCGCTGACCGGTGTGTTGATCGCGGGTGAGTCGTTTCCCACCCAGGGTTGGAACGGTCGCATCGTGGCGGCGCTGTCCTTCCACATCATTCTGGGCACCGCGGTGGCGTATTGGCTGTGGTTTGTGCTGAGCGAGCGCGTCAGCGCCACGGTCGCGGCGTTGACGACATTGATGGTGCCGGTGGTAGGCGTGCTGGGCGCAATGGCCCTGGTTGGCGACAGACCCGGCGCGGCCGACTGGTGGGGATTCGCATTCGTGCTGGCGGGCGCGGCGTTGATCGTGTTGAACCTGGGGCGCGGGCGTGGCTGAGCGAGATGGGTTACGTGCGCTGGACGGCAGTTCCCCGGTGCGTAGCATCTCGCACTCCACCCATCCTACGAACGTCCACCCGTACGATGGCCCGTAGGATGGGTGAAGCGCGGCAAGACCGGCGCAAGAACACCCCGCCAATCGCGCGCAACCCATCACCAACCGTCGCCCGTAGGATGGGTGAAGCGCGGCAAGACCGACGCAAGAACCCCCCCACAAATCGCGCGCAACCCATCACCAACCGTCGCCCGTAGGATGGGTGAAGCGCGGCAAAACCGGCGCAAGAACACCTCCGAAAATCGCGCGCAACCCATCACCCCCGCCGTCTACGCACCCACTCCCTGACCATTTCACCGCCACTCACCAGCGTGATGCCGATCAGCACCAGCACGGCCCCAACAGCGAACCCGGGGTCCAGCGGCTCATCAAGAATCAGCACGCCGAAGCTCACGCCAAACAACGGCGTCATGAATGACAGGATCGACAGCCGCGACGCGAGGTACCTGCGCAAGAGCCAGAACCACGCCAGATAACTCGACAGCGCCACCACCACGGATTGAAACGCAACGCTCAGGATGGCGGCTTGGGTTGCGTGGATGACATGCTGGCCTGTGGCCGCGGCATAGGCCAGCAGGCCGACTGCCGCAACCGCCATTTGATACAGCAGCGTCTTGGACGGCGCGGCCTCTGACAGCGATGTTGCGCGGATGGCGACGGTGGTGGCCCCCCACAGCAGGCCGGCCGCCAAACCCATCGCGTCGCCCAGCAGCATGTTGGGGGCGCCGGCCGCCGCTTGTGACGCATCGCCCTTGACCAGGAACGCGACCGCGATGCCGCCGAACGCCACCGCCACGCCCAACCATTGCAGCGGTTGCATGCGTTCTTCGGGCAGCAGCCAGTGCAGGCCCAGCGCGGCGAAGATGGGCGCCGTGTACAGGAACACCGACATATGCGATGCCGTGGTGTGCAGCAGCCCTTGCGCCACGAAGAGAAATTCGCCCGCGAACAGCAGTCCTACGATCAGCCCGGGCAGCGCCGTGCGGTCGCGCACGGCGCGCAAGCCTTCGGCTCGCCACACCACCACGCCGAGCACCAGCGCAGCGAAGGTCGAGCGCAGGCCGATCTGCATGATTGGGGCAATGTCGGCCGCGACCAGCTTGATGGCAATCTGTTGAAACCCCCAGCACACGCACAGCAACAGCATGCCGGTGGTGGCCAGCGCGTCCAGCGGCAGGCGCAAGGGTTTTGAAGCCGGGGCCGGGTCAGGGGAAGACCCGGGAGCAAACCCGGAACCAACGCCAGAAGCAGACCCGGCAGTCGACCCAGAAGTCGACTCAGAAGTCGACTCAGAAGCAGGCACTCGCGTGCTCACGGCAGTTCGGCGGGATAGCTGTCCAGCGCCAGGCCGATCTGTTGGCGCAGGTCCCATTCGGCCAGCGTGGATTGCACCGGACCGAAGAACGCGCCATCGCGCGTGACGAACATGGCGGGCAGGTGAAAGACTTCGTAGCGTTCCACCAGGCCGCGGTTGTCGCCCGCATCCACCCAACACACGCGCTCCACCGGCAGTTCCAGCGCGGGCAACTGTTCGCGCGCGATGCGGCAGGTGCCGCAGGTGCGGCTATGGAAGACCAGCAGCGTAAGACCAGGGGCGTCCAGCAGGAAGCGGTCGGCGGTGCTGTCGTTGAGTTCTATCTGTTCCATGGCGTATCAAATCCGGGGCAGGGCAGCGAGGCAAGGCAGCCATTATGGCAGCGCGCCGCCCCGGTGCCGCCGATAACCTCGGGGGCGAGATGGACGGGCGCTGTTCAGGTGCCGCGCAGCACCCGGTCCAGTTCCAACACCGATTGGTACAACACCCGCGTGCCGTCCAGCAACTGTGCCGGTTCAATCCATTCTTCCGGGCAATGGCTGCGGCCGTTCAGGCACGGGATGAAGATCATGCCGATGGGGCCGGTGGGCGCCATGTAGACGGCATCGTGGCCGGCGCCGCTGGGCAGGCGCATCGACGCGTAGCCCAATTGGTCGGCGGCCGCCTTGACGGCATCCATCACCAAGGGCGAGCAGTCGGTGGGCTGGGCGCGGCTCAATGCCGTGAAGCCCGCCGTCAAGCGCAAGGCCTTCAGGTCGCTGGCCACGCCGGCCATCAGCGTTTCGGGGAAGGAGTCCAGCACCGCGTTGCTATCGCTGCGCACTTCCAGCGTCATCTCCACGCGCCCCGGCACCGCGTTCGCGGCGTTGGGTGTCATCGACAGCCGGCCCACGGTGGCCACCACGTAATGCGGGTTGCCGCTGGCGGCGCTGGCCTGGCGGCTGGCCGCGTCGATGATGCGGGCGGCGCCCACCAGGGCATCGCGGCGGATGTCCATGGGCGTGGTGCCGGCGTGGTCGGGCTGGCCTTCCACCACGATCTGCACGCGGCGAATGCCCACGATGTTGGTCACCACGCCAATAGGCAGGTTGCGGCTTTCCAGCACGGGGCCTTGTTCGATATGCAGTTCGACGAACGCGGCGGTGCCCCCGGGACCGCGCAGCGGCGCGTTCAGCGCGGCGGGGTCCCCGCCGATACGCGCGATGCCTTGCGCCAGCGATTCGCCGTCGGGGTTACAGGCGGCCAACATGTCGGCCGTGAGCTGGCCGCTGAGCGCGCGGCTGCCCACGCAGGAAATTCCGTAGTCGCTGGGTTCTTCGGACAGGAAGTCGATGACTTCAAACGAGTGCGCCAGTTCGATGCCGTGCTCTTGCAGCGTGTGCGCGACTTCAATGCCGGCGAGCACGCCGATGATGCCGTCAAAGCGGCCCCCGGCCATGACCGTGTCGCAATGCGAGCCGGTGGCGATGGGTTTGCGCAAGGGGGCGCGGCCAGCGCGGGTGCCGACCAGGTTGCCGCCCGCATCCAGCCGAGTCGCCAGGCCCGCGGCTTCGAATTCGCCGCGCAACCAGGCGCGCGCGTCATCGAACAGCGGCGAAAAAGCGCGGCGCGTCCAGGGGACGTCGGGCAGGGTGAACTGGGACAAGGCTTCAACGCGGGCCCACAGACGCTCGGCGTTGAGCGGCGGGAAGGCGGGGGAGGAGGCGGGGGCGGGGGAAGTCGGATGCGGCATGAAAAATTCCTGAAGATGCGCCAGGGATTATGTCATGCATGCAAGTGGCGTCCTGCTAGGGGGTGACCTATTCAGCCCGCTGCGGGCTTTGCAACGCCGCCTGGCAACCCCGCCTCAAGAACCGCGCCGCCAAGACGGTTCGCGCTTTTCCAGAAAGGCCGCCACACCTTCGCGCGCTTCGTCGGTGCTGCGGCAGGCCGCAATGCGTTCGACCGTGTCGGCGATCAGCGCGGCGTTGATGGGGGCGCCGGCAAAGTCGCGTACCAGCCGCTTGCTGGCCTTGACCGCGTCGGGACCATTGGCGCAAAGCGTGCGGCACACGGCGTCGACCGCCTCGCCCAACTGGTCGGCGGGCACGACGTCATGCAGTAATCCGAGGCGCAGCGCGGTGGCGGCATCAAACCGCTCGGCGGTCAGAAAGTAGCGATTGGCGGCGCGTTCGCCCATGGCGCGGATCACGTAAGGGCTGATGGTGGCCGGCAGCAGCCCCAGGCGGGTCTCCGACAGGCAGAAGTGCGCGCTGTCGGCCGCGATGGCGATGTCGCAGGCCGACAGCAAGCCCATGCCGCCCGCATAGGCGTCGCCGTTCACGCACGCCACCACCGGTTTTGAACACGCCCAGATGGTGTGCAGCATGTTCGCCAACCGGGTGGCGTCGGCGCGGTTGTCCGCGTCGGTATGCGTGGCCATCTTGCGCATCCAGTTCAGGTCGCCGCCCGCGCAAAACGCCTTGCCGGCGCCGGTCAGCAGCAGCACGCGCACGTTGGGGTCTTGCTCGGCTTGCCGGACGGCGTGCGTCAATGCGGCGATAAGGGCCTCGTCGAAAGCGTTGCGCATGTCAGGCCGGTTCAGCGTCAGGCGGGCGATGGCGCCGTCGCGCGCGACGTCCAGCGGGGCGTTTGCAGTCATGCCAGTCTCCTGTTTCTTTGAATTGTGCTCAATAAATAAGAGGAATTCAGTCAGAAGATTCTATGGGTAAATCCTCCTGTCTAGGATGTGTTGATTGTAAATATTGAGTTATCCTCAAAAAAATTCCGGAGCAAACCATGGACCCCAAGGCAAACCACAATGCGGCCCCTCAACCGGGCGGCGACACCGCCACTGCCCGCTACGCCTCGGTCTTTCGGCCGGGCCTGTTTGACGGCAAGACCCTGGTGGTGACGGGCGCCGGCAGCGGCTTGGGCCGTTGCACCGCGCACGAGCTTGCATCGTTGGGCGCGAACCTGGCGCTGGTGGGGCGCAAGCCGGAAAAGCTGGAAGCGGCAAGCGCGGAAATCGTGCGCATCTATCCGGAAGCAGCAGGGCGCATCAGCCTGCATGCCTGCGATATCCGCGACGAAGCCGGCGTGCGCGGCACGGTGGCCGATGTGCTGGCGCGCCATGGCGCCGTCGACGGTCTGTTCAATTGCGCGGGCGGGCAGTTTCCCGCGCCGTTGGACCGCATCAGCTTGAATGGCTGGAACGCCGTGGTGCAAAACAATCTGCACGGCACCTTCCTGATGGCGCGCGAGGTCTACACGCAGCATATGCGCCAGCACGGCGGGGCCATCGTGAACATGCTGGCCGACATCTGGGGCGGCATGCCGGGCATGGGGCATTCCGGCGCGGCGCGCGCCGGCGTGTGGAACCTGACCGAAACCGCGGCCTGCGAATGGGCGCATGCGGGTGTGCGGGTGAACGCGGTGGCGCCCGGTTGGATCGCGTCCAGCGGCATGGACAGTTACGACGACAACTACCGCGCGGTGCTGCGCGAATTGAAAACCAAGGTGCCGCTGCAACGCTTCGGCACCGAGGCCGAGCTGGCGGCGGCGGTGGTGTTCCTGCTGTCGCCCGCGTCCGCCTTCATCAACGGCTCGGTCATTCGCGTGGACGGCGGCGTGCCTAACGCCCGCCATTCCTGGACCTTGCAACCGGCCGAACGGGGCGAGGTCTATAACGGCTTTCCTCAGTACGTGCCGCCATCCTTGTTTGCGGAACCGTCCGATTCTTCCGCGGCCTGAAGCCGATGCAGCGCGTCGCGCACTTCGCCGCGAAAGCGGGCCAGCGCCAGGGCATGCTGGCGCGGGGGTTGCAAGGCCTGCCACAAAAAGCCGACCAGTTGATCGGCAGTGACGGCCACGTCCACGCGCGCGCCACGCAGAATGGCGTCCCACAGCACGTGCTCCATCGGCCCGTACACGGTAGAACGCAGCAGACGCAACGGCATGTCTTGCCGGATGTCGCCATCCGCTTGCCCCTGGGCCAGAATACGCATCAGCGGCGCGGTATAGCGGCGCTGCAAGCCGGCGTAGATCTCGCCGAAATCGTCGTTGCGCGCGCGCCCCTCAGACAGAATGAACGCACACAGCCCCGGCCCTTCGGCCAGCAGGTGCCGCAAATGCGTGTGCACCAGGTAGTGCAATTGCGCACGCGCGCCCTGCACATGCGGCAGGTTGTCTTCCACCTTGGCGATGATTTCGTCATACCAATCGCTGATCACCCGCACGCACAGTTCCCGCTTGCCGCCGAAGTACGTAAAGATGGTGGCTTCGGACACGCCCAGCCGCTGGGCAATCTCGGTCGTTGTGGCGGCCTGGAACCCGGCTTCGGAAAAGACCTGGCGGGCCATGTGCAGAATGTCGCGGATGCGTTGCTCGGACTTGGCGCTGGCCGGCGGGCGGCGGGTCGGGACGACGGGGGTTTTTTCCATGCGGACGGCAATAGGGCGGTGGGGCGGAGCTTATTATTGAGCCAGGGTCAAGCAAGTTGAGCAAGCCCTGGATGATCCATACATAACAACATCAGAGACAAAACCATGCTGTCCCGAGCCGAATCCTACAAGCAGCTTGTGTCCCAATTCCAATGGCAGGTGCCGGAATTCTTCAACATTGGCGTGGACGCTTGCGACAAATGGGCCGACGGCAGCGGCCGCCTGGCCCTGATCTTCGAAAAAAGCGACGGCGCGCAAACGCGCTATTCGTTCGACGACATCAAGGCGCAATCCAACCGCCTGGCGCATAGCCTGACACGCCACGGCGTAGCGCGCGGCGACCGCGTGGCTGTGTACCTGCCGCAAGCGCCCGAAACCGCGGTCACGCATATTGCCGTCTACAAGATGGGCGCGGTGGCGGTGCCGCTGTTCACGCTGTTCGGCGTGGACGCCATCCAGTTCCGCCTGGCCAACAGCGGCGCGGTGGCGCTGGTGACGGACGCCGAAGGCTGCCGAAAACTGCGCGAGATACGCGCCAGCCTGCCGGACTTGAAGGTCGTGTATTGCATCGATGGCGACGGCGAGGAGGGCACTGTGCCGTTTCACGCGGCCTTGGCAGAAGAGTCGGACGACTACACGCCGGTGAACACCGCCGCCGACGACCCTGCCGTGATCATCTACACGTCGGGCACCACGGGCAAGCCCAAAGGCGCGCTGCACGCGCACCGCGTCCTGCTGGGCCACCTGCCGGGCGTGGAGATGTCGCACGAATTCTTTCCCGAAAATGCCGCCCTGATGTGGACGCCGGCCGACTGGGCCTGGATCGGCGGCCTGCTGGACGTGTTGCTGCCGGCCTGGCACCACGGCGTGCCGGTGCTGGCCCGGCGCTTTGAAAAATTCGACGGCACGTCGGCCTTGGAATTGATGGCGCGCCACGGCGTCACCCACACCTTCCTGCCGCCCACCGCGCTGAAGATGATGCGCGGCTCGGCCTACCCGCAAGGCGCCGGCCCGCTGGCGCTGCGCTCGGTGGCCAGCGGTGGCGAATCGCTGGGCGCCGAACTGATCGACTGGGGCCGCCGCGTGCTGGGGGTGACCATCAACGAGTTCTACGGCCAGACCGAATGCAACATGCTGGTGTCGTCGTGCTCGTCGCTGTTCGACCCGGAAATCGGGTCGATCGGCCGCGCGGCGCCGGGGCATCGCGTGCTTATTGTGGATGACCAGGGCGTTGAAGTGGCCGATGGACAAGAGGGCAACATCGGCGTACTGCGGCCCGACCCAGTCATGTTCCTGGGCTACTGGAACAACCCCGACGCCACCGCCGAGAAATTCGTGGGCGACACCCTGCTGACCGGCGACCTGGGCGTGCGCGACGCGCGCGGCTTCATCCGCTTCGTGGGCCGCAACGACGACGTCATCACCAGCGCCGGCTACCGCATCGGCCCCGCGCCCATCGAAGACTGCCTGATCGGCCACCCGGCCGTGCGCATGGCCGCGGTGGTGGGCGTGCCCGACGAACAACGCACCGAAATCGTCATGGCGTATGTGGTGCTGAACGATGGCTTCGACGGCGACGAGGCCTTGGTCAAGGCCTTGCAGGCGCATGTGCGCACCCGTCTGGCCGCGCACGAATACCCGCGCGCCATCCGCTTTGTAACCAGTTTGCCAACCACCGCCACCGGCAAGATCATCCGTCGAGAGTTGCGCGACGGCAGCTACCGTTGAGCTCGTCTCAACCCGTGACAATCTCGTCCATGTGGATGGGTTGACGGGTTGCCCGGCGCTGCAAGTATGATGGCGCAAATTACATACGGCCCCACGCAATCGGGGCCGTATCACCATTTGTCTAAAGCATGGAGATAGCCCCAATGAATAAGCCATTGGATGGGGGTTTGGCTGCGTTGAACGTGCCTGCCTACGTCAAGCATCGCGGCCTGATCGACTGGGTAGCCAGTTTTGTTGCGCTGGCCAAACCGGATCACGTCGTATGGTGCGACGGCTCGCAAGAAGAATACGACCGCCTGTGCGAACAAATGGTCCAGGCCGGCACGATGCGCAGGCTCAACCCCGCCAAGCGGCCCAATTCCTTCCTGGCCTGCTCGGACCCGTCCGACGTGGCGCGCGTGGAAGACCGCACCTTCATCTGTTCCGACCGGCCCGAAGACGCCGGCCCCACCAACAACTGGGCTGATCCGGCCGAGATGCGCGACACGCTCAACGGCCTGTTCGACGGCGCCATGCGCGGCCGCACGCTGTACGTGGTGCCGTTTTCGATGGGCCCGCTGGGTTCGGACATCGCCCACATCGGCGTCGAACTGTCCGACAGCCCCTACGTGGCCGTGAACATGCGCATCATGACGCGCATGGGCAAGCAGGTGTACGACGTGCTGGGCACCGATGGCGACTTCGTTCCCTGTGTGCATTCCGTGGGCAAGCCGCTGGCGGCGGGCGAGGCCGACGTGGCCTGGCCGTGCAACCCCACCAAGTACATCGTGCACTTCCCCAAGAGCCGTGAAATCTGGAGCTTCGGTTCCGGCTATGGCGGCAATGCGCTGCTGGGCAAGAAATGCTTCGCCTTGCGTATTGCGTCCACCATGGGTCGCGACCAGGGCTGGCTGGCCGAACACATGCTGATCCTGGGCGTGACCTCGCCCAAGGGCCGCAAGTACCACGTGGCCGCGGCGTTCCCGTCGGCCTGCGGCAAGACCAACTTCGCCATGCTGATTCCGCCGCAAGGCATGGACGGCTGGAAGGTCACCACCATCGGCGACGACATCGCCTGGATCAAGCCCGGCCCCGACGGCCGCCTGCACGCCATCAATCCGGAAGCCGGCTATTTCGGCGTGGCTCCGGGCACCAGCGAGCAGACCAACTTCAACGCCATGGCCACCTTGAAGGCCAACGTCATCTTCACCAACGTGGCGCTGACCGATGATGGCGACGTCTGGTGGGAAGGCATGACCGACACGCCGCCCGCGCACCTGATCGACTGGCAGGGCCAGGACTGGACGCCCGCCATCGCCCGCGAAACCGGGCGCAAGGCCGCGCACCCCAACGCGCGCTTCACCGCGCCGGCCGCGCAATGCCCGTCCATCGACCCCGAATGGGAAAACCCCAAGGGCGTGGTCATCGACGCCTTCATCTTCGGCGGCCGCCGCTCCACCACCGTGCCGCTGGTGACCGAAGCGCGCAACTGGGTCGAAGGCGTGTACATGGCCGCCACCATGGGTTCGGAAACCACCGCCGCCGCCGTTGGGCAGCAGGGCGTGGTGCGCCGCGACCCCTTCGCCATGCTGCCGTTCTGCGGCTACAACATGAGCGACTACTTCAACCACTGGCTCAAGCTGGGCAAGCAACTGGAAGCCACCGGCGCCACCTTGCCGCGCATCTACTGCGTGAACTGGTTCCGCAAGGGTCCCGACGGCAAGTTCGTCTGGCCGGGCTTTGGTGAAAACATGCGCGTGCTGCGCTGGATGCTGGGCCGCATCGACGGCGAATCCAAGGGCGTGGACCAGGTGTTTGGCGTATCGCCCAGCTACCAGGACATCGACTGGACCGGTCTGGAATTCACGCCGGACAAATTCGAACAGGTCATGTCGGTGGACGCGGACGCCTGGCGCGATGAACTGGCGCTGCACCACGAACTGTTCGGCCAGTTGTCGCAAGGCTTGCCCGAAGACCTGCCGGCTACCAAGACCAAGATTGAAGGGCGCCTGGCCGCCTGAGCGCTGATTTGGTCCGATAAGCCCGCGTGCTCTGTAGGCGCGCGGGCTTATCTATTTCATGATGGCGCTCTTGACTCGGCTAACTGAGGAGTTGTCGTCGTGGCGAAATGGAATCTGGACCAAATCGGGAGCGAATCGTGGGGCGAATCCTGGGGTCGGCCGCACGCCGAACCGCGTGGGGCGGCGTTGCATCGCCGTGGCCAGGATGGCGACCTGCAACTGGCCGTGGTCCGCGACATGGAGTCCTTCCTGCTGGAGCTGGACATCGGCTTTGCCTTCATTGCCCGGCAGAAGCGCATTCCCGCTGACGGCGATGACGGCTGCCTGGACCTGCTGTTCTACCACCGCAAGCTAGGCCGGCTGGTGGCGTTTGATTTGAAGGTGGATGAATTCAGGGTGGCCTACAAAGGGCAGATGGAACGCCACCTGCATTGGCTGAACAATTTCGAACGCCAGCCCGAGGAAGCCGCGCCCTTGGGCATCATTGTGTGCGCGGGCAAGCAGACCGAGCAGATTGAATTGCTGGAACTGGACAAAGACGGCATACGCGTGGCGCAGTACCTGGCCGACTTGCCGCCACGCGCGGTGCTGGCGCAACGGCTGCAACAGGCGGCCAGGCGGGCGCGTTCGCGGATCGAGCAGCGCGCAATGCACGAACGAGGCACAATCCATCCATGAAACTCGACCCGGAAGACCTGGCCAAGATCACTGCTTTGACCTTGGCGAATTATGAAGAGAATGCGGCGGCCTTCGAGGCCGGCACCCGCGCGCATGACGTCAGCCAGAACGTGGCCGCCTTATTGCGTCACATCCAGGGGGCACCTCCCTTCGACCTGCTGGACCTGGGTTGCGGCCCCGGCCGCGACTTGAAGACGTTCGCGGCGCTGGGCCATCGGCCGGTGGGGCTGGACGGCACGCCCAGCTTTGTCGAGATGGCGCGCGCCGCCTCTGGCTGCGAGGTCTGGCACCAGGACTTCCTGCAACTGTCCCTACCGCCGGAGCGCTTTGACGGTGTGTTTGCCAACGCCGTGCTGTTCCATGTACCCGGCCAGGAATTGCCGCGCGTGTTGCGCGACCTTTGGGCCACGTTGCGCCCGGGCGGCGTGCTGTTCTGCTCCAATCCGCGAGGCGGCAACCAGGAAAGCTGGAATCGCGGGCGCTATGGCGCTTACCACGATCTGGACGGCTGGCGTTCGCTGATGACGCAGGCTGGCTTTGACGAGCTTGAACACTATTACCGGCCTGACGGCCTGCCACGCGAACAACAGCCGTGGCTGGCGAGCGTGTGGCGGCGAGTCGGCTAGGGGGCAGGGCGAGCGGGCGCTTCAACCCCAATACCGTCAGTGCATCTGCCCGTAGCGGCCGGCGTTGAAGTCCTGGATGGCTTCGATGATTTCGGCTTGCGTGTTCATCACGAAGGGGCCGTAACCCACCACCGGTTCGCTGATCGGCTCGCCGCTCAATACCAGGAACACCGCGTCGTTGTTGGCTTCGACGGTGATGTCTTCGCCATCCTGGGAGAACAGCGCCAACTGCGCATCGCGCGCTACCGACTCGCCATTGATCAGCACCGTGCCGCGCAGCATCACCAGCATGCTGTTGCGGCCCGCCTCGATCGGAAAACTTGCCGACTTGCCGGCATTCAGGCGCACGTCCCACACGTCCATGGGCGTAAAGGTGCGTGCCGGGCCGGCCAAGCCCGCGAAGTGGCCCGCGATCACCCGCACACTGCCGGCGCCATCGGGCAGGGCAGCGGTGGGAATGTCGGCGTTCAGAATGCTCTGGTAGCCCGCCGCCGCGGTCTTGTCCTTGGCCGGCAGGTTGACCCATAGCTGCACCATTTCCAGTTCACCGCCTGAACGCGTGAACGCCGGCGAGTGGAATTCTTCGTGCAGGATGCCCGACGCCGCCGTCATCCATTGCACGTCGCCGGGGCCGATGACGCCGCCGTTGCCGGTGGAGTCGCGATGCTCGACTTCGCCGCTGTAGACGATGGTGACGGTTTCAAAGCCGCGATGAGGGTGCTGGCCCACGCCGCGCGGGTGCTCGGCCGGCTCGAACCTGGCCGGGCCGGCGTAATCCAGCAGCAAAAAGGGGCTGACATTCTTGATCTTGTCGTTGTCGTGATACGAGAACATCGAGCGCACGGGGAACCCGTCGCCCACCCAGTGGGGGCGCGGAGCAGCGTGCAGGCCGAGGATCTTCTTCATGGCATCTAATTCCTATTGCGCGGCCCCTTCGGGGCCGTTCGTCATGGGGGTAAAGATAGGGGCGGAACAAGGATTCAGTAGTACCGGATTCTGATAAGGACTGTTCCATGAATCGGACGATTACCGGCTCTGGCTGCCGGGGCGACCGAGTGCGGTGAGACCGCATTGATCCGGCTTCGATACGCCGTTGAACCTGCTTCCCACTTATCTTTTCTGGCCTGGATCACCAGCAGCGAGGCCAGGATTTTTAAGAATAATCCGAATTTTTGAGCCGGGCCCTGGTCTGACGTATCCTGCCGCCATGGAACACCGCGTTACGCTTGCGCCCGCCGGGCGCTCCGATCAGGTTTGGGGCTTTGCCCCGGTTGCCGCGCCCGATGCGCGGGTGCTGGTGCTGGGATCGATGCCCGGCGTTGCATCGCTTGAACAGGCCCGCTACTACGCCCATCCACGCAACGCCTTCTGGCCCATTGCGGCGCAAGTGCTGGGCTTTGATCCGGGCCTGGACTATGCGCTGCGCTTGCAGGCCCTGAAGGCGGCGGGCGTCGCGCTATGGGACGTGCTGCATGCCTGCGAACGCCCCGGTAGCCTGGACGCCGACATCCGCCGCGACACGCTGGTGCCGAATGATTTTGCGTCGTTCCTGGACCGTCATCCGGACATTGCGCGCATCTGCTTCAACGGCGGCAAGGCCGCCGCGCTGTATCGCCGACACGTCCTGCCCACCCTGGCGCGGCCAATGGACTACCTTGACCTGCCATCCACCAGCCCGGCCCACGCCGCCGCCTCGTTCGATGTGAAGCTCGCGGCGTGGCGGCGCGCATTGACGCTGTAGTGGCGAACGGCTAGCCCCCCGTTCAAGCCCCACACCCAGGCCCGCACCCAGGCCCGCCCCAATCGGCGGGCATTTTTATCGTCCGTTGCCTCTTCTCTGTCCCCGATTTGATTCATATCAACGTCCTATATAACCAGGAGTGATAAGTTAATAGCAACAAGATGTTATCTGTCCGGAGTTCTCCGCAATGCCTGCCTCACCCGTTCCCCCCGACCCTGCCCAACGCGGTAAACGCGGTTTTCTCAAAGGGCTGCTTGGCCTGAGCGCCGCCGCCACCATCATCCCCATCCATGCTGAAGCCACCGGCCTGAACGGCCAGCCGCCACGCCGTCCAGGCATGCCCGGCAAGCGCTATGGCATGGTGGTCGACCTGCGCAAGTGCATCGGCTGCCAGGCCTGTACGGTCAGTTGTTCGCTGGAAAACCTGCCGCCCATCGGGCAATTCCGCACCACCGTTCTGCAATACGAAGTCACCCCCGACGCCGGCGGCCCCAGCGCCATGGTCATGCTGCCGCGCCTGTGCAACCACTGCGACAACCCGCCCTGTGTGCCGGTCTGCCCGGTGCAGGCCACCTTTCAGCGCGAAGACGGCATCGTGCTGGTCGACAACGAACGCTGCGTGGGCTGCGCCTACTGCGTGCAAGCCTGTCCCTACGACGCCCGCTTCATCAACCACGACACGCAGACGGCCGACAAATGCACGTTCTGCGAACACCGCCTGGAAGTCGGCCTGCTGCCGGCCTGTGTGGAAAGCTGCGTGGGCGGCGCGCGCGTCATTGGCGACATGAACGACCCCGACAGCGCCATCTCGACGCTGCTGGCGGAACACAAGGCCGACATCAAGGTGCTCAAGCCAGACATGAAGACCGACCCCCACGTCTACTACATCGGCCTGCCCGACGCCTTTGTCCACCAGGTCGATGGCCAGGCGGGCGTGCGTCTGGCTGGCGGACATTGAGCCATTGAAGGGGACTTTCATGCAGATCTCGGAATTGCTCACGCCGGTCTATGACGCCGCCTGGCTGCCTTGGGCCGTGCAGTATTTCTTTCTTATCGGCATTGCCGCCACCACCGCGCTGACCGCCGTCTTTGCCGCCTTTGGCGAGGCCGGCTCGCCCTTGCGCCGCCTGTTGCCGGCCGCGGCCACCGTGCTGCTGGTAAGCGCCGTCGCCGCGCCCGTGTCGCTGTTGGCCGACCTGCACCAGCCCGGCCGATTCTGGCATTTCTATGCGCACATCACGCCCTGGTCGTGGATGTGGCTGGGCGCCTTGCTGCTGCCCGTGTTCGTGGGCTTGTCGGTGCTGTTCTGCGCCGCGTGGTGGTGGGGGCGCATTGTCTGGCTGCGCGTGCTGGGCGTGGCGCTGGCGCTGTCCGCCGCGTCCATCCTGGTTTACACCGGCGCGGAAGTCATGGTGCTGCGCTCACGGCCCTTGTGGCACACGGCGTTCCTGCCCGTGAACTTTGCCTTGACGGCCTGGCTGGGCGCGCTGGGCGCCATGTTCCTGGTGGGCCGTTGGCTGCCGGGCGGCATGAAGGCCTTGCCGGTGGCGTGCTTGCGCGGGCTGAGCGTGACCGCGGTGATCCTGATGGCGGTGGGAGCGGGCGCCTGGGCCGCGCTGGGCCTCGTGGGCGCCGACCCGTCGTTTGATGCGGCCTTGCGGTTGTTCGCGGAATTTCCCATCTGGCGCCTGAGCCTGGCGGGCGCGGTCATCACGGGTTTTTGCATGATCGCCCTGTTGCAGCGGCCCGCGCCCACCTTGGCCGCGCCACTACCTTCTGCCGTCTTGGCGCTGACGATGCTGGGCGCCGCCTGGATCTTTCGCTGGGTGGTCTTCATGAGCGTGCAGGGCGTGCCCAAGTATGGCGCCGGCCTGTACCTGTACGACATGCCCTGGGGCAGCGATGGGTTGCTGGGCATGGTGGGCGTGTTGGGCTTGTGCGTGGCCCTGATCACCGCGGTGACCTGGGCCCTGGAAGCCTACCCGGCGCGTGCACGCGGCATGGCGGCCTGACAGCAATGGAACACAAAGCAATGAACAAGCAACACGAAGACGACAAGCTGGACCAGACCACAACCCCGGACACGCCCCAGGACGCGGCGCGGCGCAAGCTGATGGTGCGCGGCGGCATGGTCGCGGGTGGCATGGCCGCCTTTGCGGCCGGCTATGGCGAAACCGTCACGCGCGCCGTCAAGGGCCTGGCCCACGGTACGGCCGGCGCGCCCACGGCGCATGCCGTGCGCGGCAATTCCTTGACCCCGGAATTCCGCATCGACCCGCTGACGGGCGTACTGAGCCCGCAGCCCGGCCAGACGGTCAGCCCGTCCAGTTGCCTGGGCTGTTGGACCCAATGCGGCGTGCGGCTGCGCGTGGATACGGCGGAAAACCGCATCTTGCGCGTGGCGGGCAACCCTTATCATCCACTGGCCACCACGCGCCCCGCCGCCATGGAAACCCCCGTGCGCGAGGTCTACGCGCAACTGGGCGGTGACAACGGTCTGGAAGGGCGCGCCACGTCGTGTGCGCGCGGCTCGGCCATGCTGGAACAACTGCAAAGCCCGTACCGGGTGCTGCAACCGCTCAAGCGTGTAGGCGCGCGCGGGGCTGGAAAGTGGCAGAGCATCTCGTTTGAACAACTGGTGCAGGAAGTGTGCGAAGGCGGCGACCTGTTCGGAGAAGGCCATGTGGATGGCCTGCGCGCCATCTTCGACCGCGACACGCTGCTGGACCCCGCCAACCCCGAGTACGGCGCGCGCGTGAACCAGTTCCTGTTCACCGACGCCTCCAACGAAGGCCGCACGCCGCTGATCCAGCGCTTTGCCGCGCAGTCCTTCGGCACGGTCAACGTCAGCAACCACGGCTCGTATTGCGGCCAGAGCTTTCGCGTGGGCACGGGCGCCGCGCTGGGCGACCTGAAAGGCATGCCGCATGGCAAGCCTGATTGGGACAACGCCCGCTTCGGCCTGTTCATCGGCGCCGCGCCCGCGCAGGCCGGCAACCCGTTCCAGCGTCAGGCCCGGCAGTTGGCCGAAGCGCGCGTGCGTCCGGAAGAAAACAGCTTCACCTACGTGGTCGTGTCGCCCGTGCTGCCCGCGTCCTCGAGCCTGTCGGCCGGGTCGGGCAACGAATGGCTGCCGGTGAACCCAGCAAGCGACTTGGCCCTGGTCATGGGCCTGATCCGCTGGATTCTCGACCACGAGCGCTTTGACGCCAAGGCCTTGGCGCAGCCCGGCCCGCAGGCCATGCAGGCGGCGGGCGAAGCCGCCTGGACCAACGCCACGCACCTGGTCGTGGCCGAACCCGGCCACCCGCGCCTGGGCAGTTTCCTGCGCGGCGCGGACCTGGGCTGGCCACGTCCGTCGGACGCCGACGACAAATGGCAAGACGTGTATGTCGTGCGTCTGGAAGACGGCACGCTGGCGCCGCACACTGGCGCGTCGCCCGCGACCTTGTTCGTGGATGAGCGCATCGCGGCGCCCGGCATGGCGAATGCGCCGCAAGCCTTGCGCGTGTGTTCTTCGCTGGCGCTGCTGCGCCAGGAATCGCATCGTAAAACCTTGGACGAATACGCCGACCTGTGCGGCGTGCCGGCTGACAAGATCGCCCAGCTTGCAGAACGCTTCACCAGCCACGGCAAGCGCGCCGTGGCCGACGCCCACGGCGGCACCATGAGCGGCGCGGGTTTCTACACCGCCTACGCCATCGCCATGTTGAACACCCTGGTGGGCAACCTGAACGTGGACGGCGGCCTGGTGCTGGACGCCGGCCCGTTCCCGCCCTACGGCTCCGGCCCGCGCTACAACATCGCGGGCTTCGCCAACCGCGCGACGCCCAAGGGCGTCGCGCTGTCGCGCAACCGTTACCCCTACGAGAAGTCCAGCGAATTCAAGCGCAAGCAGGCGGCGGGGCAGCCCGCGTATCCGGCCGAGGCGCCCTGGTATCCGGCCACTGGCGGGCTTAGTTCGGAAATGCTGGCGTCCGCGCTGGCGGGGTATCCGTATCGCGCCAAGGTGTGGTTCAACCACATGAGCAACCCGGTGTACGGCATCGCGGGCTTCAAGTCGGTGCTGGCCGACAAGATGAAGGACCCGCGCATCCTGCCGCTATCGGTGTCGATCAACCCCTTCATCAACGAGACCAACGCGCTGGCCGACTACATCGTGCCGGACACCGTCACCTACGAAAGCTGGGGCGTGTCGGCGCCGTGGGCCGACGTGGTGGCCAAGGCGTCCACGGTGCGCTGGCCGGCCGTGCGGCCGCGCGTGGCGCGCACCGCCACGGATGAACCGGTGTGCCTGGAAACGTTCTTGATCGCCTGCGCCAAGCGCCTGGGCATGCCGGGTTTTGGCGCCAACGCCATCACCGACAAAGACGGCGGCAAGCACGCGCTGGACACGCCCGAAGACTTCTTCCTGCGTGGCATGGCCAACATCGCCTTCGCGGCCGGCCGCCCCGTGCCCGAAGCCAGCGATGAAGACATGGCGCTGACCGGCGTGGACCGCTACCGCCGCCTGCTTGAACACAAGTTGAAGCCGGGCGAGTGGCGCCAGGTGGCCATGCTGATGAGCCGGGGGGGGCGCTTCGACAAGGTGGATGACGCCTGGGTGCAAAGCGACGAGACCCGCCAAACCCGTCAGACCCGCGCCGCCTACGCCAAGCCCTTGCAGCTATGGAGCGAAGACCTGGCGGCGTTCCGACATGCCATGACGGGCGAGCGCTACAGCGGCTGTCCGACCTGGTATCCGCCGCGCCTGGCGGATGGCCGCGACGTGCGCGCCGAGTATCCCGCCACGGACTGGCCTTTCTTGCTGACGTCGTTCAAGTCGAACCTGATGAGCTCGATGTCCATCGGCGTTAGCCGGCTGCGCCAGGTCCATCCGCACAACCCGGTGTCGATCAACCGGCAAGATGGCGAGCGGCTGGGCATTCGCAACGGCGACGCCGTGCGCGTGGTGACACCGGGCGGCGCCGTGACGGGGTTGGCCTTGCTGCGCGATGGCGTCCAGCCGGGCGCGGTCGGCATCGAACATGGCTACGGCCATACCGAGCTGGGCGCGCGCGCGCACGTGGTGGACGGCAAGCCCATGCCGCATGACGCCACGCTGGCGGCGGGCGTCAACCTGAACGACCTGGGCTTTGGCGACGCCACGCGCGGCGAACACGCCAACGTCTGGATCGACTGGGTGTCTGGCGCCGCTGTGCGCCAGGGCCTGCCGGCGCGGATCGAGCGGGTGTAGCGGCATCGCGGCATCGCGGTATGGCGGGTATGGCAGGTATGGCGGATATGGCAGGTATGGCAGGTATGGCAGGGGAGCCGCTTTAGCGCGGCGACCCGGTTTGCCTGGGGTAGCCGGTATAGCGGCTCTAACCGCTGTCGGCGGCTTAGCCCGTAGCCGGCCGGCAACCCGGGAGCGCGTCAACGCACCACGGTGTCGGCCACCAGCTCCAGGTCGCGTGCGTGGATGTCCACGTCGGGCAGCATGCCGGACAGGTCGCCGGGCTGGGCCGCGGCGGTGCCCGAGCGGCTGACGCGGATCTCGACCCGCACGCGGCTGTCCCCGGATAGCGTGGCCTGCGGCGACATGGCGTTGCTGTCATCCAGGACAAAGGCGCGCGGCAGGTCCGACACGCGCCACTGCGTGATGGCCAGCGGCATGCGCGAACCCGAGACGGGACGCGCCAGGATGAAAACCGTATCGCCGGGCTGGACCTGATCGCGCAGCGCGTCGGCGATGCGCGCGGTGCCGGAAATGCGGGCGGGAGCCGAGTGGGCGGGAGACACGCGGTTGGGCGGCGTCGTGGTGGTGGAGCTGGTCGACGGGGCGGTCGACGTGTTGGCCGAAATCATATTCGAAGCGTTGATCGATGAGTTGTTCGATGCGTTGCTCGAAGCGTTGTCCGACGCGTTGATTGCACTGCCGCTGTCTGGTGGCGTGATCGGTGCGCCAGCCGCTGTCGCGCGCGCCTGGGCAATGTTCGACTGGATCTGGCGCGCGGCCTCGGAGCCCGTCGGCAGCAGCGCTTGCAGGCGTTCCCAATGGACCAATGCTTCGGCCGCGTCGCCCCGGCGCAGCGCCATCATGCCCGCCAGCGCCAGGGCCTTGGGCTGGTCCGGGTCGGCAAGCAGTGCGCGCGCCACCGCCGCGATGGCCTCGGCGTCTGGCTTGCCCTGATTGGCCGAGAGCTGGGCGTCGGCCAGGTCCGCCAATACGGCGGGCTGCTCCGGCACCAGCCGCAGCACCTGCCGATACGCCGCCACCGCGTCCGTGTAGCGTCCCAGTGTTTCGTAGGAGCGTGCCAGCGTATACCAGCCGTCGGCGTCATCCGGCGCCGCCCGCAGCCGTTGCGCCAAGGCGTTGATGGCCAGAACCATGTCATTGCCTGCCTCGTTGTCTGCCTCGTTGTGAGCGACGTTGTCAGCCGCGTTGTCGGTCCCATACCCGGCCGAATTGCGGGTCCCGCCGCCGGCCCTGCCCGCCGCTTCGATGCCCGCCATGCTGGCATGCGCGGGCGCGGTGCGCGCCACAGTCATGTCCGCTGCCGCGCGCGGGTTGCCCAGCTTTCCATACAGCAACACGGCAGCAACGGGGATCAGCACGCTCAACAGACAGGCGGCGGCAAGGCCTGCGCGCTGGCCGCCCGCCGGCCCCATCCGAGGTTGGCGTGCCGCCAGATCTTGCAATAGTTCACGCTGTAATTCTTCCTCGGCCCGCGCCTTTGCCTCGGGGCTCAAACTGCCGGTGCGCAGGTCGCGCTGCAATTGTTCGCGCTGCGCCAGGTAGAACGCGCGCAGGGTCTCGTCGGCCGCCGTCGCGTGGGTGGGCGCGCGGCGCAGTAGCGGAGGAATCAGGCACAGCAGGGTCGCCAGCAACAGCAGCACGACGATGATCCAGAGCGTGGTCATGAGCCTGTGTCCAGAAAGTTCGCGGCGCGGGCGCGTTCGTCGGCCGTCAACGGCGCACGGGCCACGGCGCGCCGCTTCAGGGTGCGTATCAACATCCAGAACCCCAGCACCAGCAAGGCGAATGGCCCCAGCCACAGCAGCCAGGTAATCGGCTTGAAGGGCGGGTCATAGCGCACGAAGTCGCCGTAACGGTCTTCAAAAAAACGCATGATCTGCGCGTCGCTGCGACCTTGGGCCAATTGCGCATGGATCAGGTTGCGCATGTCCTGGGCCAGCGGCGCATTGGAGTCGGCCAGGGTCTGGTTCTGGCAGACCAGGCAGCGCAAGCCGTGCGCCAGTTTGTCGGCGCGCTGTTGGTCGGCGGGCGATAGCGTGGGCAGCGAGGCTGCCGAGGAAAGCGTGGCGGCGTGCGCGGCGGGCGCGGCCACTGTCAGCACCAGCATCAATCCCAGCAGCGCAACGCCACACAACGCCGCCCACGACTTCAGCCACAGGCCCATGCGCGTTTGCCGCCGCGCGCTCATTTCAGCGCCTCGACGATCGGCAGGATCCGCATCTGGAAGATCTCTGGCGTGATCAGGCCCAGGTGCTTGTGGCGGATGCGGCCGGCGCCGTCGATGACGAAGGTTTCCGGCACGCCGTAGACGCCATACTCGATGCCCACGCGGCCATCCGTGTCGCTGGCCGAGGCCACGTACGGGTTGCCGTTGCGCGCCAGCCAGGCGACGGCGTCTTCGGGCTTGTCCTTGTAGTTCAAGCCGTACAGCGGAATGGCGTGGCGCTGGGCGGCCTCGCGCAGCACCGGCAATTCTTCCTGGCAGGGTGCGCACCACGACGCCCATACGTTCAGCAACCACACCTGCCCGCGCAGCGCTTGCACGTCCAGCCGTTCGCCGGGCGCCTGCAGCACCGGCAGGTCGATAGGCGGGGCCGGCTTGTCGATCATGGCGGACGGCACGGCGCGCGGGTCGCGTGACAGACCCATCGCCAGGAACACGGCCATTGCCATGAAGACGGCCAGCGGCAGCACGTAGCGCATCAATAGCCCTCCCGTGGCTGGCGCCCTGGCGTCGCCAAACCGCGCTGGGCCTGGCGTGCCACAGCCTCTTGCTGGCGGCGATAGCGCTTGTCGCCCGCGGCCAGCAGACCGCCCAAGGCCATCAAGAGACAACCCGCCCAGATCCACATCATGAAAGGCTTGACCTGGATGCGTACGGTCCAGGCAACCTTGCCGCCGGGTTCGCCCACCGGTTCGCCCAAGGCCACGAAGAGGTCGCGGGTGGGGCCGCTATCGATGTTGGCCTGGCTCAAGGCCATGTCCTGCACGGTGTACAGGCGCTTTTCCGGGTAGAGCGTCACCACCGGATTGCTGTCGCGCGTGACGTTGAACACGGCGCGCTGGGCGTTGTAGTTGGGGCCGGCTGCGGGCGCGATGCCGGCAAACGTGAATTGGTAGCCGCCGGCTTCCTGGGTGGCGCCCAGCTCCATGCGGATCTCGTGCTTGACCTCATAGCCGTTGGCCAATGTGACGCCCGCGATGAAGATGCCGATGCCGGCGTGCGCCAGCAGCATGCCGTACCAGGACCGCGGCTGCCGCCCAAGGCGCCGCAGCCATTCGCCATCGGCGCCGTCGGTCAGCCGCTGCCACGCATGCGAGCCGGCCGCGGCCACCGACCAGGCGGCCAGCCACAAGCCCAGCATGACCAGCGGCGAACCCAGGCGCGCCGGCCCCGGCATGGCCAGCGGCAGCAACACGGCGGTCAACACGCTGACGACGAAGGCTGCGCGCAGCTTGCGCGCCAGGTCGGGCACTTCGGCCTGTTTCCAGCGCGCCACCGGCCCCACGCCCATCAGGAAGATCGCGGGCGTCATCAACGGTACGAACACCGCTTCGAAGTAGGGCGGGCCGATGGATATCTTGCCCCAGTCCAATACGTCGAGCACCACCGGGTACAGGGTGCCCAACAGCACCGCGCCCGCCGCCACCGTCAGCACGACATTGTTGGACAGCAACAGCGATTCGCGCGACAGCAAGGAAAACCCGCCGCCCAGGCCCACCGAGGGCGCGCGCCAGGCATACAGCACCAGCGAGCCGCCCACGATCACGGTCATGAACGCCAGGATGTACAGGCCCCGCCCGGGGTCCACCGCGAATGCGTGTACCGAGGTGAGCACGCCCGAGCGGACCAGAAACGTGCCCAGGATGCTGAGCGAAAACGTGCAGATGGCCAGCAGCACGGTCCAACTGCGGAACGCGCCCCGGCGTTCGGTGACGATCAGCGAGTGAATCAGCGCGGTGCCCGCCAGCCAGGGCATGAACGAGGCGTTTTCCACCGGGTCCCAGAACCACCAGCCGCCCCAGCCCAATACGTAATACGCCCAGGCGCTGCCCAACAGGATGCCCACGGTCAGGAAGGTCCACGCGGCCAAGGTCCAGGGGCGCACCCAGCGCGCCCACAGCGCGTCCAGCTCGCCCGACAGCAGCGCCGCGATCGCAAAGGCGAAGGCCACGGAAAAACCCACGTAGCCCATGTACAGCATGGGTGGGTGCACGATCATGCCCGGGTCTTGCAGCAGCGGGTTCAGGTCGCGCCCGGCCATGGCGGGCGGCATCAGCCGTTCGAAGGGGTTGGACAGGAACAGCAGAAACAGCAGAAAGCCCACGCTGATCCAGCCCATGACCGCCAGCACGCGCCCGGTGAAGGGCAAGGGCAGGCGGCGGCTGAAGACGGCCACCGCCAGGGTCCAGGCCGTAAGCAGGTAAAGCCACAGCAGCAGCGACCCCTCATGTCCGCCCCACACGGCGGCAAAGCGATAGGCGGCGGGCAGGTCGGCGTGCGAGTTGCCGGCCACGTACAACACCGAAAAATCGTTGTCGACGAACGACCAGGCCAGGCAGCCAAAGGCCAGCGACGTCAGGCAGAACTGGCCCACGGCAGCGGGCCTGGCCACCCGCAACCCCGCCTGCCAGCCAGTGGCGGCGCCGATCAGCGGCAACGTTGCCTGGGCCAACGCCACCAGCAGCGCCAGGATCAGGCTGAACAGGCCGATCTCGGGAATCATCGGGCCTCCGGGCGAGCGGTGTAGTCGGCGGCGACGGTGCTTGCCGCACCCACCCGAGCACCGGCGACGTTGCCGGTCACGTCAACCGCGCCACCGGATGCGCCAGCAGCGCGCTTGATTGCATCGGCGGCTTCCGGCGGCATGTAGTTTTCATCATGCTTGGCCAGTACCTGCGTGGCGCGAAACACGCCGTCCGCGCCCAGCTTGCCCGCCACCACCACGCCCTTGCCTTCGCGGAACAGGTCGGGCAGCAGCCCCTGGTAGGCCACCGGCACGGTGTGCGCGGTGTCGGTCACGATGAAGCGCAGGGTCACGCCGTCGGGTTCGCGACGCACCGAGCCCTGTTCAACCAAGCCGCCCACGCGGAAGCTGCCGCTGGCTGGGGCTTCTTTCGCGACGACCTGACTGGGGCTGAAGAAGAACACCAGGTTCGATTGCAGCGCGTTCAAGATCAGCGTGGTGGCCAGGGCCAGCAGCGTCAGTCCGCCGGCAATGGCCCAGGCGCGCCGCTTGCGCGGGCTCATGGGCGCCTCGCTTCAGCGCCTGGGCCGAGGGGCGGGCGCGAGGTGCGCCGAGTGTGCGGGCCGGCTTGCCTGCGCGCGCGGCGCCACAGCAAATAAACTTCCAGCCCCATCAGTGCCGCCGTCACGCCGTAGGCGCCCAGTATGTACGGGCCATGGCCTTGCAAGGAAAACAGCATGTCCCAGCTCATGGCGCCTCCTGGCGCTTTGTGTGGCCCGCGTTCACAGCGCCCGGTTCGCGCTGCGCGATCAACCCGCGCACGCGCGCCAGCGCCACCGCCGCGCTGTAAAGCCAGAACGCCGCCACCATCAGCAGCATGGCCGTCAGCATGATGCGCGCCATGCTGGGTGCGGTGGTCAGGTTGATGGATGCGCCCTGGTGCAGCGTGCTCCACCACCGCACCGAGAAATAGATGATGGGCACGTTGATCACGCCGGCCAGCAGCAGGATGGCGCCGCTGCGGTCGGCCCGGCGGACGTCGTCGGTGGCCGCTTGCAGGGCAATGAAGCCCAGGTACAGAAACAGCAGAATCAATTCCGACGTCAGCCGCGCATCCCAGACCCACCACGCGCCCCAGGTGGGTTTGCCCCACAGCGCGCCGGTCCACAAGGTCAGGAAGGTGAAGAGCGCGCCGGTAGGCGCCAGCGCGCGCATCATCATGAACGACAGGCGCGTGTGGTAGATCAGGCCGAGCGCGGCATAGCCCGCCATCACCAGGTACAGGAACATCGACATCCATGCGGCCGCCACATGAATGAACAGGATGCGATAGACCTCGCCCTGCTGACTGTCCGGGGGAGCGACCACCAGGCCAACGTACAAACCGGCGGCGGCAAAAAGGGCGGCGGCCAGCGCCAGCCAGGGAATCCATCGGCCGGCCAGCGGGTAGAACACAGCGGGCGATGCGTAGCGCATCCAGCCAGGGCGCGAGCGCATGCCAGAGCCTGAGCCCGCGTTCAAGTCCGGGTCCGCGCCCGATGCCGAAGCCGTTGCCACGCCGCGTGGTTCGAAGACAGGGGGCTTGTGCATGGGCCCTCTCATTCCAACGCCACGCGCAGCGCGGCGGACGCGCTCCAGGGGCATAGCAGGATCGCCAGGCACAGGCACGCGCCCAGCAGCGACAGTTGCGGCCCGGCGCCCAGCCCGGCGTGCGTGGCCGACACCGCGCCCGCGCCAAAGATCAGCACCGGCACATACAGCGGCAACACCAGCAAGGGCAACAGCGCGGCGCCACGCAGGCCCAGCGTCAGCGCCGCGCCCAGGCCGCCCACCAGCGCCAGCGTGGGGGTGCCCAACAGCAGGGACAGGACCAGCACGCCGATGGCTTGTGGCGGCAAATCAAACTGCAATGCCAGGATGGGGCTGGCAAGAATCAGCGGGACGCAAGCGCTGAACCAGTGCGCCGCCAGCTTCACGCCCACCAGCAGCGGCAGCGGATGCGGCGACACCAGCAACTGCTCCAGCGCGCCGTTGTCGTGGTCCTGGGTGAAAGGGCGATGCAGGCTCAGCAAGATGCCCAGCAGCGCACACACCCACAGCACGCCGGGGCCAATCGCGCGCAGCAGCACCGGGTCGGGGCCGACCGCCAGCGGAAACAGCGATCCGGCCACCACGAAGAACAAGGTGGCGCCCAGCGTGTCGGCGGGCCGTCGCCAGGCCAGCCGGATGTCACGCAACACCAACTGAGACAGCGTGGCCAGCATCCGCGTAGTCATCCATGTTCAGGGTTTGCAGGCGATCGGGCGCGGTTAGGGGTTGCCGATGGCAGGCCACCACCGCCGCGCCGCCACCGTTCAGGTGCGCGTCCAGCATGGCCCATAGTTGCGCCAGGCTGGCCGCGTCCAGCCCCGCATCGGGTTCGTCCAGCAGCCATAGCGGCTTGCCGCTAAGCATCACGGCCACCAGCGCCACCCGACGCGCCTGCCCTTGCGAAAGGCGGGCCGCCGGGGTATGCAGGCAATCATGCAAGCGCCAGTTGGCCAACGCCGCCGCGATGGCGTCATCGCATTGCGGCACGCCGGAAACATGCAGGCTGTAGCGCAGGTTCTCCAACGCGGTAAGGTCGGCACACAGCCCATTGGCGTGGCCCAGGTACGCCACGCGCGCAAAGTAGGACGATGGGTCGCGCGACACGTCACGGCCCCGTGCATGCAAGGCGCCAGCCACGGGCTGCAGCAAACCGGCCAGCATGCGCAGCACGCTGGTCTTGCCGCTGCCGTTGGCGCCATGCAAGTGCAGCAACTGGCCGGCGTGCAGGTCGAAGTGCAAGGCGCCCAGGCCTTGCCCCGCCACACCGCCACGCGGGCAACACAGGCCGCTGGCGGCCAGCAAGGGCGGCGGTGCGTCAGCGGGTCGCACTGGCTGGCTCCGCCTTGGCGATTTCCTTGGGTGCGATGGCGGCCGGCGTCGCGTTGGACGTTTGCCCCGGCGGAATATGCGGCAGTGTGTGCGCGATACCTTTGTGGCAATCGATACAGGTCTTGGACTTGTTCGCCAGATAGGTCGAATGCATGTTCTGCGCGCGCACGCTCTGGCGCGTGAAGTCCATGTATTCGTAGTTGTGGCAGTTGCGGCATTCCAGCGAATCGTTTGCCTTGAAGCGCGCCCATTCGTGCTGAGCCAGTTCCAGCCGCTTGTCGACGAACTTTTCGCGCGTGTCGATGGTGCCGAAGATCTTGCCCCACACTTCCTTGGACGCCTGCATCTTGCGGGCGATCTTGTCGGTCCAGTTGTGCGGCACGTGGCAGTCCGAACACAGCGCGCGCACGCCCGAACGGTTGGTGAAGTGGATGGTGCCCTTCAATTCCGCATAGACGTTGTCGCGCATTTCATGGCAGCCGGTGCAGAACTTTTCGGTGTTGGTGAGCTCCATCGCGGTGTTGAAGGCGCCCCAGAACAGGATGCCGCCGATGAAGCCGCCTATCGTCAGAAAGCCCAGGCTGAAATGCACGCTGGGGCGGCGGATGATGTTCCAGTAGCGCTTTAGCAGCTTGACCATGGCGGCGTCCTGTCCCTTACTTCTTGTCTGTCGCCGGGGCGGTCAGGCGCTTGAGGATCACGTCGATGTCCTGATAGGTGTTGGACACCAGCGGCTTGGCCTCGGCCTGCGGCACATGGCATTGCACACAGAAATACCGGCGTGGCGAGACCTCGGCCAGCACATTGCTGTCGCGGTCCATGTAGTGCGTGACGCTTAGCGGCGGGGCCTGGGTTTCCTCGGTGTTCACGCGCGCATGGCAGGCCAGGCAGCGGTTGTAGTTCTTGTCGATCTGATAGCCGTCGATCTTGTGCGGAATGGTGGGCGGCTGCATCGAATACGTGCGCATCCGCTTGATGTCCTTGTTTTCGATGGGGCTGATCAGGGGCGGGTCGGCCTCTTCGGCAACGGGCGTGGGCCCTCGCATGGGGTCTACGACCTCGAACGGCGGGGCGGCCCGGGCGGCGGGATTCAACAGGAAACCCGCAACAAGAGCGATGGCGATGGTGGCGGCGTGGTGGTTCATGGCTGTCTCCCCCAGACCTTCAGACTTTGACGATCCTGACCGCGCACTTCTTGAAGTCGGTCTGGAACGAGATCGGGTCGGTGGCGTCCAGCGTGACTTTGTTGATCAACTGGCCGGCGTCGAACCACGGCACGAACACCAGGCCGCGCGGCGGCTTGTTGCGTCCGCGCGTTTCCAGGCGGGTACGCATCTTGCCGCGCCGCGATTCGATTTCAACCTCCACGCCGCGTCGCAAGCCCATCGCCTGGGCGTCGTCGGGGTGCATGAAACAGACCGCGTTGGGAAAGGCGCGATACAGCTCGGGCACGCGCCGCGTCATGGACCCGGAATGCCAGTGCTCCAGAACGCGGCCAGTGGACAGCCAGAAGGGATATTCCTTGTCGGGGGATTCCGGCGGCGGTTCGTAGGGCAGGGCATAGATGATGGCGCGACCGTCGGGGTGGCCGTAGAACTCGAAGCCCGCGCCGGCCTTCACATAGGGGTCGCTGCCTTCGCGGTAGCGCCACAGCGTTTCCTTGCCGTTGACCACCGGCCAACGCAGGCCGCGCACCTCGTGGTAGGTGTCGAAGGGCGCCAGGTCGTGGCCATGGCCCCGTCCGAACTCGGCGTATTCCTCGAACAGGCCCTTTTGCGCATAGAAGCCGAATGCCTTGGCTTCCTGGTTTTCGTATTCCGCGTTCAATTCGCTGTTGGGGAATTTGTTGACCTTGCCGTTGGCGTACAGCACGTCAAACAGCGTCTTGCCGCGATATTCGGGCTTCTTGGCCAGCAGATCGGCGGGCCAGACTTCTTCCACCTTGAAGCGCTTGGAAAATTCCATCAACTGCCACAGGTCGGAACGCGCGTCGCCCGGCGCGTTCACCAACTGATGCCAGAACTGCGTGCGCCGTTCGGCGTTGCCGTAGGCGCCTTCTTTTTCCACCCACATGGCGGTGGGCAGGATCAGGTCGGCCGAAATGGTCGTGACCGTGGGGTAGGCGTCCGAAACCACAATGAAATTGGCCGGGTTGCGGTAGCCGGGCAGCCCTTCGTTCATCAGGTTGGCGGCTGCCTGCATGTTGTTGTTCACCATCACCCAGTAGGCGTTGATGGTGCCGTCCTTCAGCATGCGGTTCTGCAACACGGCGTGCGCGCCCACCTTGTCGGGGATGGTGCCATCGGGCAGTTGCCAGATCTCTTCGGCGTGTGCGCGATGCTTGGGGTTGGTCACCACCAGGTCGGCCGGCAGCCGATGCGAAAACGTGCCCACTTCGCGCGCGGTGCCACAGGCCGATGGCTGGCCCGTCAACGAGAATGGGCTGTTGCCCGGCGTCGAGATCTTGCCGGTCAACAGGTGGATGTTGTAGGCCATGTTGTTGGCCCACACGCCGCGCGTATGCTGGTTGAAACCCATTGTCCAGAAAGAGGTCACGCGGATCTTCGGGTCGGCGTAAAGCTCGGCCAGATCACGCAACTGCTTTTGTGGCACACCCGTCAGCTTGGAGGTGTATTCCAGGTCGTATTTCGAGACGAACTTGGCGAATTCATCGAAGGTGATGGGCTTGGATCCGCCGGCCTTGTCCGCGTTCTTGGCGGCTTTCTGCAAGGGGTGATCGGGGCGCAGGCCATAGCCGATGTCGGTATTGCCTTCGTGAAACACGGTGTGCTTGTCGACGAAGTCGCGGTTCACCCGCTTGGTCTGGATGATGTAGTTGGCGATGTAGTTCAGGATGGCCAGGTCGGTCTGCGGCGTGAAAGTCAGCGTCAGGTCGGCCAGCTCGTAAGAGCGGTGTTCGAAGGTGGATAGCACCACCACGCGCGTCTTGGGCGCGGACAGGCGGCGGTCGGTGACGCGGGTCCACAGGATGGGGTGCATCTCGGCCATGTTCGAACCCCACAGCACGAAGGCATCGGCGTTCTCGATGTCGTCATAACAGCCCATGGGTTCGTCGGCGCCGAAGGTACGCATGAAGCCCACCGCCGCCGACGCCATGCAGTGGCGCGCGTTCGGGTCCAGGTTGTTCGACCGAAAGCCCGCCTTCATCAGCTTGAGCGCGGCGTAGCCTTCCCAGATGGTCCATTGGCCCGAGCCGAACATGCCCACGGCGGTCGGCCCCTTGTCTTTCAGGGTGCGCTTGAACTGCTCGGCCATCACGTCGAAGGCCTGGTCCCAGGACACCGGGGCGAATTCACCGTCCTTGGCGTACTTGCCGTCTTTCATGCGCAACAGCGGCGTGGTCAGCCGGTCGTTGCCGTACATGATTTTTGACAGGAAATAACCCTTGACGCAGTTCAGGCCCTTGTTCACATCGGCATTGAAATCGCCATGCGTGGCCACGACCTGGTTGTCCTTCACCGCAACGTTCACGCCGCAGCCGGTCCCGCAGAACCTACAGGGCGCCTTGGACCATTTGAGCTTGGCGGCCTCGGATTCCGTCACGATGTTCTGCGTCATGCCGACGATGGGTATGCCCGCCACGGTGGCGGCGGCCGCGGCGGCGGACTGCTTGATGAAATCTCTACGAGCCATGGACATCGCCAATCTCCTCGTTCATCGCGGCCAGCGTGTCGGCATGCTGGTAGACCAGCGCCGAAGCCAGTACGCCTTCCAGGCGCTGGATCTCGGAGATCCGCGCCATCATGTCGTCGGTGGTGGGCGCTTCCAGCGTGACGACCAGCTTGCCGGTGTCGGACGCGCCATGGATGTCCGAACCCGCTATCGCCAGGATGGCGGCGCGAACGTCGGGCAAGCGGTGGGGCAGGGCATGCACAACCAGACTGGCGATGTGCAGCTCGGGCGGCGCCGAGAGCGGCGCGTTGGGAGGAAGCGCGGACATGGAGGGGGTTCCGTCGCTTGGCATCAACTGCCCGGGGGGCCGGCGATCAGCTGATAGGCCCAGACGATGAACCCATAGCCCGCCACGATGATGACCGTAAGAACGGGGGCCATGACAGCCGTCAGGAACAGGAAACTGCGAAGCTCCTGAGGCTTGGTATAGCCATCAGACTCGTTTTGCACACACCACCTCACTTTGACAGTTTGGGTATTGCGTTGAACGTGCGGATGTCGAAGTTTTTAGCAGTGCTTTTACATTGCGTCAATGTTGCGTCAATGTCGCGCCACGGTGCAACAGTTTTGCGGCGCTGCAATAAAAATGTGCCTGACACGTTTGCCGATTCAGGTCGGCAAGGCGTCAGGCACGCGACACGCAAGTGGTGTTGATTCGTGTTTTTAAATCAGGCAACCGCACCATAGATGCGGCGCGCGTCAGCGGCGCTGGCGATGGGGCGGCCCAGCGCGCGCGCGCCGTCCGCCGCCTGGCGCACCAGCGCGGCGTTGTCCGGTGCGATGCCGCCGTCGCGCAGCTTCAGGTTGTTTTCAAAGCCCACGCGCATGTGGCCGCCAAACGCCGCCGCCGTCGTCACGCAGGCGTTTTCCTCGGGGCCGAACGCGCATACCGCCCAGGGCAACGACTGATCGTACGCGGCCAGGAAAGGCAACAGGTCATAGGCCGACGAGGTCTGGCCCGCGCTGTAGCGGCCCAGCACGAACAGCACCGACCACGCACCCGGCGGCACCAGCCCGCGGGCGCGCAGTGACAGCCAGCGCTGCACGTCGCCTTCGTCGTACAGGATGATCTGCGTCATGATGCGGCGCTCGGCCAACCACGCCAGGAACGCCGCCAGTTGCGCTTCCGGAATGTCCGGCACGGCAATTTCACGCAGGCCGATCGACACGGCTTCCGGCTGCAATTCGCGCACCAGCGCGATCTGTTCGGCCGCCTTGTACACGCCAGCGGCTTCGCTGGTGACCTGCACCAGCAATTCGCGGCCCACGGCGCGGTCCACGGCGGCCAGCGCGTCGCGGTAGGCGGTGGCGTCCAGCAAATGGCTGCCGTCCGGCTTGCGCACATGCATGTGCATCATGCCGGCGCCCGCATCCAGGCAGGCGCGGGCTTCACGCGCCAGGTCGTCGGCGGTCAGCGGCACGGCAGGATGGTCGGCGGCTTTCTTGTAGGCGCCATTGGGCGCCACGGTGATGATGACGGGGGAGTCGGCCAGCGCGGCGCGCGGCAAGACAGAAGCGTTCAAGGCTGGATCTCCGGCAATTCCGGGTTGATGAGGTCTAGGCCGGCGCGCAGCAGGCGGTCGTAGCGCGCGCGTTCGGCGGCAATGGTTTCGGGCGTCCAGGCGTAGAAGCCTTCGCCCGCCTTCATGCCGTGGCGGCCATCGGCGGCGCGTTCGGTCAGGCAGCGCGCGGGGTGGTCGGCGTTGCAGAACGTGGGGTACATCGTGGCGCCCGCGGCGGCGTGCACGTCGATGCCGGCGTGGTCCCGCTGCATGACGGGGCCGGCGGCCAAAAAGCGAAAGCCAAAACCGAAGCGCACCGCGGCGTCCACGTCTTCCGGAGACGCAATGCCCCGGTCGATCAGGTCGAACGCCTCGCGCGACAGCGCATGCTGCAAGCGGTTGGCCAGGAAGCCGGGCAGGTCCTGCTTGACCTTGACCGGCACGCTGCCGCAACGGCGCATGAAGGCAATCAAGGAATCCGCGCAGGCGTTGTCGCTGGCTTCGCCCAGCACCACTTCCACCAAGGGCACCAGATGCGCGGGCATGAAGAAATGCAGGCCCAACATGCGGCCGCGCGTGTCCAGGCCCTGGCTGATGGCGCTGATCGGAAAGCTGGAGCTATTGCTGGCCAGGATGGCATCGGGACGCGCGCGCCGCGCCAGGTCCGCGAACAGCGCCTGCTTGATGTCCAACCGTTCGGGAATGCATTCGATGACGAGATTCACCGTGGACCAGTCCACCTCGTCCAGGCTGGCGGCCGTGCTCAGCAGCGCGGCGTTGGCCTCGCGCCCGATGGTCTTCAGATTTTCGGCCAAGCGCGCAGGCAGGCCCAAAGCGCGTTCGGTATTGGATTCGATCACGATGGTGCGGCAGGCAGCGCGGGTCAGCACCACCGCCACGTCGGCGCCCATCGTGCCGCCGCCCACCACCACTGCATGCGCCGCGCCCGGGTTGGGCAGCGCCGTTGCGTCCGTCTGCATGGAATGCTCCTGTGATTGCTTCGTTGTTGGGGGCGAGTGTAGAGAAGGGCGTTTGATAGATGAATCAGATTTTTTGGATAGAATGATCGATAAATCAGATCAATGAATGCGGGGTGTAGAGACATGCAGATCAACCTGTCGATGCGCGACATCGATACCACGCTGGTGCTGGGCCGCACTCTGAATTTTCGTCAGGCGGCGGCGCAATTGCATTTGTCGCAATCGGCGCTGTCCACGCAGATACAACGGATAGAAGAAGCCTTGGGCGTGCGCCTGTTCGACCGCACCACGCGCACCGTGCGGCTGACGGCGGCGGGCGAAGTCTTCATGCAGCAGGCCGCGACTTTGCAGGCGGCGTTTCGCGACGCCATCGCGGCGGTCAGCAGCATTACCAGCGCCGAGCAGGGGCAGGTGTCGGTCGCCGCGCTGCCCTCGCTTGCCGCCCGCTTGCTGCCGCGCGTGCTGATGAGCTATCGCCAGGCGCACCCGCATGTCGCCCTGAAAGTGCGCGACACCTTGTCGGGCCCGGCCTTTGACCTGGTGCGCGCGGGCGAAGTCGACTTCGCGCTCACCGCCGCCGACCCGCAGCACGCCGACCTGCACTATGTGCCGCTGATGTCCGACAGCTTCTTGCTGCTGATTCCGGAGTCGCATGCACTGGCCAAGTCGCGCGGCCCGCTGCGCTGGGCCGACACCGCCACGGCCGAGCACGTGTCGATGGTGCAGCCCAGCAGCGTACGGCAATACACCGAATGGGCGTTCTTGCAGAACCGCATCCGCTTCACGCCCGCGTTTGAAGCCGAGCACCTGACGACCATCGTGGCCATGGTCGAATGCGGCTTCGGCGTGGCGGCACTGCCCGAGATCGCGGCGGGCGCCGTGGCGCAGACGGGGATCGTGCAACGCCCGCTGATCGGGCCGGTGGCGGAAAGATCGATTGGCTTGGTCACGTCACGCAATCGCAGCTTGTCGCCGGCGGCGGCGGCGTTGGTGGGAACGTTGAAGGAGTATCTGGCGTTGCAGGGGCGGTGAGGGGGCGCTGGGGGGCGTCAACGACGGCTGCTACCGCCAGCGGCAAGCGGCTGGCGGTTAGCGTTTGCGGTTCTCCCAGCTTCCCTTGAGGGAAAATCGTTTGGGCCGTGGTGGCGGCGAACCCGGCCGCACGACCCATCGATGTGCATTTTCCAGCAGTGCCTCACGAAGCTCGGGCGGGTAGTCATCGATGGTGGTCAACGGCGGCGTCGGCTTGCCGGGCAAGCCAGCTTCCCGAATGATCTTTGGCCAACGCGGACGCCAGCACAACAGCAGCGACACCCAATGCCCCAGCCCGATAACCACCAGTGCCGGAGATATCAATAGCATTCCAAGCCACGTCAACGGGCCGCTATGACGCAGGTAAGGACCCAGCGCCTCGAACTGTGCCGCGAACGCAGCCCAAGGCAGGGGCAGGTGCGAACTTAGGCGCGGCGGGTCCACCGCATCCAGGCCACCTTCATCCATGTAGCGGCGGATGTATTCCCATTCGGCTTTCATTTCGAATTCGCTGACGCTCTTTTTTCCGACGAAGACCATGTTGGGAAACGGAAGCGGAGAGTAGGGCGGGTACCAACCGACGACGAGGTTCACGCCGGGGACGGTATCGTGATGAATGTCATCCCAAGGCAGCACGGCGATGCCGCCGCAACTGGGGGGGCGGTGCAGATAGACCTGGCGGGTGATGCGGTTGAAGCGGATGAGCAGGTGGCGGGACGTGAAGGATTCCAGGCGGGTGAAGCGGAAGAGGTATTTGAAGTAGACGTAGAGCAGGCCAACTCCCTGCACGGTAACGAGTATCAAATGCAGCGTGCGGGCAATGCCCCAGGGGTTTCTGTCAAACTCGGACAAGAGTGTCGGAAGGTATATAAATGCCTCCACCGCAGCCCCGAATATGAAGATGGAAATCATAGTGATAAATCCGCGCTTTTCTTCCATGCCACCGCAGCGCATTTCGAGGATGGTGTTGTCGAAGGCGTAGACGGGGCCTCTTGACATGGCGTGGTCAAAGCGTGATGCGCGCAATCGCGCATATTCGGCGACAAGTAAATCTTCGTATACGGGTTCTAAAGCCTTGTTGACGATGACGTTCGGATTTTCGTCCGTCTGTTCCTGTAGCCACGCGTCGGACTTGATGACGGAAAGCCAAAGAATCCACTCCATCAAGTACATCAGATTATCTCCAGCAAGGCGCCGTACAGGTCGGCCAGTTCATTTTCCATTTCCTTATGCGGGCTGTTGTCTTGGTAGTCGACTCCGCGGTAGGTGCAGCGCTTGCACCATTTTTCCAAAGCGTCGTCGTCAAAGATGGCTATAGCCACGGTGGCGGCAACGCCTATCAACGTGCTACGCAATAGTGCACTGCGTAGCAGGACCAGCATGGCCGGCTTGCCGAGGTACGCGGATACCTTCGCCGCCGCCATGATGATGGAAGTTATCGCGTATGACTTTCCGCCTCGCTCCGCCAGGAGCTTCAGCATTGGACTGGCGGCGGCGAAGGCAATGCTTGACTGGCTTCCTACCATCGCAAGCGCCGCCGCAAGCCGTAGGCGGTACGCCAGAGCCAATTCCGTTTTTCCCTCGCGCGTTGCGGCTCGCTCGTCTTTCAAGTCATACCCCATCAACACCACCCCACCCACCGCCGCGAGCGTTCCGCCGACCAGCTTCAGTTGCCCCTGAAAAACCGTCGCGCCGCGCCCGGTCGCGCTGGCGGCGCTGTAATGCCCCAATACCAACTCCGTCCCCGCCGCCAATATCTCCGTTCCCGCAGCGCCCGCAAGCAACCCATGTGCGATCAACTCTCCCACGCCGCGTTCGTCGTTCGGCATGTCCCGCACCCGCAAGGCAATCAAGGCCGCTTCAAAGAACAGCAGCCAGCTGCTGGCGCGTAGCTTGTAAAAATCACTGCGATGGGCATCCACAAGTTCCGTGGCAAACGCGAAGCGGGTGTTCCT